>NZ_JBJGYK010000012.1:0-145585 GCF_054049955.1 Geodermatophilus sp. SYSU D00758 | reverse complement strand
CCCCCCCCCCCCCCCCCCCCCCCCCCCCCCCCCCCCCCCCCCCCCCCCCCCCCCCCCCCCCCCCCCCCCCCCCCCCCCCCCCCCCCCCCCCCCCCCCCCCCCCCCCCCCCCCCCCCCCCCCCCCCACGACCCGGGGCACGCAGGCGGCCGAGATCGCGAGATCTCGACCGGTCCTGCGCCGGTGGCCGTCAGGTGCCCAGCAGCTCCCGGACCAGCGCGCCGACCGCCGCGACCTCGATGAGGAAGCCGTCGTGGCCGTACGGCGAGCGGACGACGCGCAGCGGCACCCCGAGGGCGTCGGCGACCTCCCGCTGCAGCGCCGGCGGGTAGAGCCGGTCGCTGTCCACCGCCGCCACCACGGCGCGCGCGGTGACGCGGGACAGCGCCGCGGCCACCCCGCCCCGGCCGCGCCCGACGTCCCAGTCGTTCATCGTCCCGGTCAGCAGCACGTAGCTGCCGGGGTCGAACCGGGCGGCCAGCTTGTCCGCGTGGTGGTCGAGGTAGGAGGCCACGGCGTAGCGGCCGTCGTCCTGCACCGCCGCGCCGAAGCGCTCGTCGAGCTCGAGGGCGCTGCGGTAGGTGAGGTGGGCGATCCGCCGGGCGATGCCCAGGCCGGCGACCGGGCCGGGGCCGGGCAGGTAGTCCCCGCCGGCCCAGGCCGGGTCGGCGCGGATCGCGGCCTGCTGGGTGGTCTGCGTGCCGATCTGGTCGGCGGTGGCGGCCGCCCCGGAGGCGAGGAACAGCAGCGCCTCGACCCGGTCGGGCCGGGCGACCGCCCACTCCAGCGCCCGCATGCCCCCCATCGACCCGCCCAGCACCGCGGCCCACCGCTCGATGCCGAGCGCGTCGGCCAGGGCGGCCTCCACGGCCACCTGGTCGGCCACGGTGACCACCGGGAACCGGGAGCCCCACGGTGCGCCGTCCGGGGCCGTGGAGGAGGGACCCGTCGTCCCCTGGCAGCCGCCCAGCACGTTGGCGCAGACGACGAAGAGCCGGTCGGTGTCCAGCGCCGCCCCGGGGCCCACCAGGCCGGCCCACCAGCCCGGCGTCGGGTGGCCGGGACCGGCCGGCCCGGTGAGGTGGCTGTCCCCGGTCAGCGCGTGCTCGACGAGGACGGCGTTGCCGCCGCCGGGGGCGAGGGTGCCCCACGTCTCGTACGCCACCCGGACCGACGGGAGGGTCCCGCCGCGCTCCAGGCGGAGCGGTCCCTCCAGGTCCAGGAACCGCCGGTCGCCGGGCGGGTCGCCCTCGCGCCAGCCGCCCGGGCGCGGCGGGGCCCAGGCCGCGACCCGGGCCCCGCCCACCTCAGGCGCCCTTCGCCGCGCGGAAGCCGGCCTCCAGGTCGGCGATGATGTCGTCGATCCCCTCCAGCCCCACGGCCAGCCGCACCAGCCCCGGGGTCACGCCGGTGGTCAGCTGCTCCTCGGGGGTGAGCTGGGAGTGCGTGGTCGACGCCGGGTGGATCACCAGGCTGCGCACGTCGCCGATGTTGGCCACGTGGCTGTGCAGCTCCAGCGCCTCGACGAACCGCTTGCCGGCCTCGACGCCGCCGTGCAGCTCGAAGGTGAGCACGGCGCCGGCCCCCCGCGGGGCGTACTTCTGCTGCGCCGCGTGCCAGGGGGACGACGGCAGGCCCGGGTAGTTCACCCGGTCCACCGAGTCGTGGCCCTCGAGGAACTCCGCGACCCGCTGGGCGTTGGCCACGTGCCGCTCCATGCGCAGCGACAGCGTCTCGATGCCCTGGACGACGAGGAAGGCGTTGAACGGGGAGATGGCCGGGCCGAGGTCGCGCAGCAGCTGGACACGGGCCTTGAGCGCGAAGGCCGGCGCGCCCAGGTCGGCGTACACGACACCGTGGTAGGTGGGGTCGGGCTCGGTGAACTGGGGGAACTTCCCGCCGGTCCAGGAGAAGTTGCCCGAGTCGACGATGATCCCGGCGATCGCGGTGCCGTGCCCGCCCAGGTACTTGGTCGCCGAGTGCACCACGACGTCCGCGCCGAACTCGATCGGGCGGACCAGGTAGGGCGTGGCGATGGTGTTGTCGACGATGAGCGGGACGCCGTTGCGGTGGGCCACCTCCGACACCGCGCTGATGTCGAGCACGTCGCCCTTCGGGTTGCCGATCGACTCGGCGAAGAACGCCTTGGTGTTCTCCCGGACGAGCGACTGCCAGTTCTCCGGGTCGTCGGGGTCCTCGACGAAGGAGACGGTGATCCCCAGCTTGGGCAGCGAGTGGTGCAGCAGGTTGTAGGTGCCGCCGTAGAGCGAGGCGGAGGCGACGACGTGGCCGCCGGCCTCGGCGACGTTGAGGATCGCCAGGGTCTCCGCGGCCTGGCCGCTGGCGACCGCGAGCGCGGCGACGCCGCCCTCGAGCGACGCGACGCGCTGCTCGAGCGCGTCCTGCGTCGGGTTCATGATCCGCGTGTAGATGTTGCCCATCTCGGCCAGCGCGAACAGGTCGGCGGCGTGCTGGGCGTCGCGGAACTGGTAGGCGGTGGTGGCGTAGATCGGCAGCGCGCGGGCGCCGGTGGCCGGGTCGGGGCTGGTGCCGGCGTGGATCTGCCGGGTCTCGAAGCTCCAGCTCTTCGGGTCGGTCATGCGCCGGGTCTCCTCTCGGTCGGGAGACCCCGCGGCGCACGGAGGACTCCGTCCTTGCCGGGCGGCGGGCGCCGACCGGCCGGCTCTTCCCCTGGAGCACCTCGGACGGAGTCGAGGTTGCCGGGCAGCCAGCCAGGTGCTTGACGCTGCCTCTCGTGAGCCAGGCGCGATCATAGGAGGCCGGGGATCCGCCCGTCACACCGGTCACGGGCGCCCGCCCCGGTCAGCCGCCGGTCGTCGGCTCCGCCGGTGCCTCCGTCGTCCCCGGGCCGGTGGGCTCGGCCGGGGTCGTGGTCGACGGCTCCTCGTCGTCGGGGGAGCCGGGGGCCGGGGTGGTCGGGGTCCTGGTCGTCGGCCCGGTGGTGGGCCCGGTGGTGGGCCCGGTGGTGGGCTCGGTGCTGGGCTCGGTGGTGGACGGGTCCGTGGTGTCGGTCGGCTCGGCGGTCTCCTCGGGCGGGGTCGTCGCCGTCGCGGGGGCCTCGGAGGTCACCGGCGCCGGCTCCCCCGCGGGCGTGGCCGCCCCGGAGGGGGAGACCTCCGGCCGCACGTACAGGTAGAGGACGCCGAGGGAGACGAACAGCAGCGCCAGCACCACCGTGGAGGTGCGGGCACGGCCCAGGTGGTGCGGGATCATCCCGCGCAGGCCGGAGCGGCGCGGGGCGCCGTCGGGCGGCGAGGTCCGCACGCTGGGGGCGCCGCGGAGCTTGTCGTCGGGGGTCATCGGGCTCCCTCCGTGCGGGTACCGGCCGGCTGCGGCACGGGGCCGCCGTCCTGCTCGGACAGCGGCGCGGTCGGCGGGGTCGGCAGGTTGAGGCCCTCGCGGCGGAAGGCGTGGACGATGCGGGCGCGCAGGTCGCGGCCCACCTCGAACTGCTTGCCGGGCAGGGTGCGGGCCACCACCCGGACGTTGACCTGCTCGAGGTCGAGGGTCTCCACGCCCATGACGCTGGGCTGGTCGAGCAGCAGGGGGCGCATCCGCTCGTCGCGGAAGGCCTCGGCGCCCACCTGGCGGAGGATCTCGTTGACGCGGGTGACGTCCATCGCCGTCGGCACCGGGACGTCGACGACCGCGCGCGCCCAGTCGCGGGACAGGTTGACCACCTTGACGATCTGCCCGTTGGGCAGCGTCACCACCTCGCCGTCCGCCGAGCGCAGCCGGGTGATCCGCAGCGTGACGTCCTCGATCGTGCCCTCGGCCGGGTCACCGCCCCCCACCACCTGGATGGAGACGACGTCACCGAACCCGTACTGCCGCTCGGTGATGATGAAGAACCCGGCCAGCACGTCCCCGACGATCCGCTGGGCGCCGAAGCCGAGGCCCACGCCCAACACCGTGGCCGGCGCGACCAGGCCGGTCACCGGGATGCTCAGCCGGTCGAGCACGAAGAACACGGCGATCGTGTAGATCAGCACGATCAGCGTCCACCGGAGCACCTGGGTGAGCGAGTGCCGGTGCTTGGCCGCCTCGGAACGGACGAGCGCGTCGCCGCCCGTGGCGCGGGCGTCGATCCGGTCGGTGACGCGGTCGCCGACCCAGGTCACGAACCGGGCCAGCAGCACCGAGCCCAGGATGATGAGGACGATCTCGAGCCCGCGGCCGGCGAGCCACTCGAGCAGTGCGGTCAACGGTTCCATCGGTTCCCCAGCCTCTCCGTCCCGGCCGCGGCCCGCCAGCGATCCGGGGTGTGACCTCGTCCCCGCACCCCCGGGACACGCCCGGGCCGGGGTGGTCAGTTCCCGCGGCGGGTCTCCCACACCGCGAACGCCGTCCACGCCGCCCCGGCGACGGCCGCCACCACCCACACCCAGCGGATCGAGTCGGCCGGGTTGGACAGGACGAGCAGGACGGCGACGACGCACACGGCGCCGGCCAGCGGTGGCATGCGCAGCAGCGTGCCCAGCGTGTCCGGCCCCGGGACGGCGACGAACACGACCAGCGCCACGACCAGGAGGAAGCCGCACAGGCCGGCCAGGAAGGCCGCGGTGACCCCGTACTCGCCGGGCAGCCCGACCGCGCCGAGCCCGCACAGCACCGCCCCGAGCGCGAGACCCAGGAGCAGGCGGCGGCGCCGGCGGGACCAGGGCGGGCGGGGGTGGGTCACGGTGCGGGCCTCCTGGGCGACGGGTCCGGTCGGTCGGTTCGCGGTCGATGAGTTCTCGGTCCCGGCCCCGTCCTACCCCTGACGGGGCCGGGACACCTGCGGTCCCCGACGACAGGAGACGACCGTGCGGATGGTGTTCCTCAACCTGCCCGTGGCCGACCTCGCGGCCAGCCGCGCGTTCTACGCCGGGCTGGGCTTCTCGTTCAACGAGCAGTTCTCCGACGAGCGCACCGCCGCCGTGGTGGTCGACGAGAACATCGTCGTGATGCTGCTGACCCGTGAGCGGTTCGCGGAGTTCGTCTCCGGCGAGGTCGGGGACCCCGCGGCCGCGACCACCCAGCTGACCGCGCTGTCCGCGGGCAGCCGGGACGAGGTCGACGCGCTGGTGGAGCGGGCGCTGGAGCACGGCGGCAAGCCGTGGCTGCCGCCGCAGGACCACGGGTTCATGTACGGCGCCAGCTTCACCGACCCGGACGGGCACGTCTGGGAGGTCGTGTGGATGGACCAGCAGCACGTCGTCGACTGAGGCCGGTAGGGGGCACGGGCCGTTATGGGGACTACCGTACGGCTCGTGTCCCGGCCCGCACTCGGCTACGCCACCACCGTCGGCGCGGCGGCGCTGTTCGCCGTCAACGGCACGGTCTCCACGCTGGCGCTGGAGGCCGGGCTGCCGCCGACCCGGCTGACGGCGCTGCGCTGCACCGGAGCGGCGGTGGTCCTGGTCGCCGCCCTCGCCCTGCTGGCGCCGGATCGGCTGCGGCCCTCGCGGCGCGAGCTGCCCCTGCTGGCCGCGCTGGGGGTCGTCGGCATCGCGCTGACCCAGTTCCTGTACTACGTGGCGATCGGCCGGCTGCCGGTCGGCATCGCGCTGGTCTTCGAGATGACCGCCCCGGTGCTCATCGCCCTCTACGTGTGGGTGGTCCGCCGGGAGCGGGTGCGCCGCCGGCTGTGGACGGCGCTGCTGCTGTCCCTGTCCGGCCTGGTGTTCGTCGCCGAGGTCTGGGAGGGCGGCGGCTCGCTGGACCCGGTCGGGGTGGCCGCCGGGCTGGCCGCCGCGGGCTGCCTGGCCACCTACTACCTGCTCGGCGAGCGCGGCACGGGCACGCGGGACCCGGTCACCCTCACCTGCTGGGGCTTCGTGGCCGCCGCCGTGTTCTGGGGGGTGGCGGCGCCGTGGTGGCGGTTCGACGCCAGCGTCCTCGCCGAGCGGGTGCCGGTCTCCCTCGGGGCCGTCACCGTGCCGCTGTGGCTGCTGGTGGCCTGGATCGTCGTGCTCGGGGCGGTGGTGCCGTTCTGGCTGTCGATCGCCGCGCTGCGCCACCTGCCCCCGACGACCGCCGGGCTGGTCGCCACGGTCGAGCCGGTGTTCGCCTCGGTCGTGGCCTGGCTGTGGGTGGAGCAGGTGCTCACCGGCTGGCAGGTGCTCGGCGGGGTCGTCGTCCTCACCGGGATCGCGCTGGCGCAGACCGCACGCACCGCGCCCACCCCCGCGCCGCAGCCGGAGACCCTCGCGCCGTCGTGAGCGGAGTGGGAGGGGCGCGTTCTCCGCGCCCTCCCACTCCGGCCGGGGATCAGGGGGTGACGTCCTCGGCGGCCTCGAGCCAGCCGGCCAGCTCCTCCATGTAGGCGGCCTGCGCGGCGTGGTCCATGCCGACGTACTTCCACGGGTGCACCTGGCCGGACTCCACCGCCGGCAGCAGCGCCGCGGTCGGCTGGGCGGCGATCTCCTCCGGGGTCATGCTGAACCGCAGCGAGTACAGCAGCACGTCGCTGGGGTGGCCGGGCACCTCCTCCCAGCCGACGGTCTCCCAGAAGTAGCCCTCGCCGCCCGGGTCGACGAACCGGACGCCGAGGTCGGAGTACAGCCGCAGCGCCGGGTCGTCGGGGGCCTTGGCCATCCACCAGCCGTCGGCCTCGGTGGCGTAGACCGGCAGCACGGTGATCCCGCTCGCCGCCGCCTCGGTCAACCGCGCCGAGGCCGCCGCGAAGTCCGCCCGGGCCGACTCGACGAGGTCGGTGTCCGCGCCGAGGGAGTCGGCCAGCTCGACGGTCCGCTCGATGACGTCGGCGGCCGAGCCGCGGTAGCCGATCGCGATGATCGGCGCGATCTCGGCGACCTGCTCCTGCTGCTCGATCGACTCGAAGCCGTAGAGGGGCTGGCCCTCGTCGAAGCTGCCGGAGGAGTCGACCGGGTAGACCGAGGTGACGATGACGTCCGGGTCCGCGGCGGCGAGCCGCTCCAGGTCGATCTGGCCGTAGCTCTCCCCGACGATCTCCAGGTCGCCGAGGTCGCGGCCCTCGAAGGCGACGTCGTCGGCGGCGGAGGTCTGCCCGAACGCGGCCACCGGCTCGACGCCGTAGTTCCACAGCGAGGCCACCACGTCGTTGAGCCCGGCCACCCGGGTGGGCGTCTCCTCGAGCTCCACGGTGGTGCCGAGGTCGTCGGTGAACTCCCAGGCGGCACCGCCCTCGGCGGCCGCGGGGCCGGTGAGTTCGCCGGAGCAGCCGGCCGCCGCCAGCGCCGCGGCCAGGGTGAGCGTGGCGCCGGTCAGGCGGCGCGGTCTGCGGTGCAACGGATCTCCTCGTGGTCCGGGACGGGGCTTCCCCCTCGGGCGGAAGGCAGGTTAGCCTCGCCTTACCCGGTGGCCGCAA
The DNA here is from genome assembly GCF_054049955.1 of Geodermatophilus sp. SYSU D00758. Classification (NCBI taxonomy): domain Bacteria; kingdom Bacillati; phylum Actinomycetota; class Actinomycetes; order Geodermatophilales; family Geodermatophilaceae; genus Geodermatophilus; species Geodermatophilus sp. SYSU D00758. The sequence continues at coordinate 138,233 of NZ_JBJGYK010000012.1, read as the reverse complement.
GGGGTCGCCCCGGACGGGACGGAGCCCCTGCATGACCGTCGCCGAGCAGGCCGAGGTCGTCTCCGCCCCCGGGTGGCAGTTCTTCGACGTGGAGGTGGCCGCCGTCCGGCGGTTGTCGCCGAGCTTCGTCCGGCTGACGTTCACCGGCCCCGGCCTGGAGGGCTTCGGGCTGGCCGGGGACGACCAGCGCTTCAAGCTGGTGCTCCCGCAGGACCCCGCGGGGATGCGGCGGCTGGTCGACCGCGGGGCGGGGTGGTACCCCGAGTACTGCGCGATGCCCGAGGAGCAGCGGCCGCACATCCGCACCTACACCGTCCGCGCCGCCCGGCCGGAGCGGGCCGAGCTCGACGTCGACGTCGTGCTGCACGGGGTGGACGACGGGCACGCCGGGCCGGCCGCGTCCTGGGCGGCCACCGCCGTCCCGGGTGACCGCATCGTGCTGCTGGGCCCCGACCGGCCGGGCCGCGGCCGGATGTGGGGCGTGGAGTGGGCGCCCCCGCCCGCGGCGCGCACCCTGCTGCTGGCCGGCGACGAGACCGCCGTCCCGGCCGTCTGCGCGATCCTCGAGACCCTGCCGGAGGGGCCGCGGACCGTCGCCGCGCTCCTCGAGGTGCCGTGTGCCGCCGACGCGGTGAACCTGGGGCTGCCGCCGGGGGTCTCGGTGCGCTGGCTGGCCCGCGACGGTGCCGCCCGCGGGTCGCTGCTGGTGCCGGCGGTGCACGCCGAGCTGTGCCGGCTGGGGGTCGCCTCCGGCGCCGCACCGGGGGCGGTCGACGACGTGGACGTGGACACCGGGCTGCTCTGGGAGGTCCCCGAGGGCGGGCGGGACGACGGCGGGGCCGTGGCGGGCTGCTACGCCTGGCTGGCCGGCGAGGCCGGGGTGGTCAGGGAGCTGCGCCGCCGGCTGGTCGGCGACCTCGGTCTGCCCCGCGGCTCGGTGGCCTTCATGGGCTACTGGCGCGAGGGCCGCGCCGGCTGACGCGGTCGCGGGGCGCCCCGCAGGCCCCCGGGGGTGAGGCCGGTGCCGCGGCCCGGCGCGCGGTCTCAGCGCAGGCGGCGGACCGGCACCACCATCGGCGTGCCGGCGACCGGGTCGGGCACCACGCGGGCCTCCAGGTCGAAGACGTCGGCCAGGAGCTGCTCGGTGATCACCTCGGCCGGGGTGCCAGAGGCGACGAGGACGCCGTCCTTCATCGCGACCAGCCGCTGCGCGTGGCGCGCCGCCAGGTTGAGGTCGTGCAGGACGACGACGACGGTGCGGCCGCGCTCGGCGTGCAGCCGGCCCACGAGCTCCAGCACGTCGATCTGGTGCGAGAGGTCCAGGTAGGTGGTGGGCTCGTCGAGCAGCAGCAGGTCGGTGCCCTGGGCCAGGGCCATGGAGATCCAGGCGCGCTGGCGCTGCCCGCCCGAGAGGGCGTCGACGGGGCGGTCGGCCAGCTCGGACATGTCCGTCCAGGCCAGCGCCTCGGCCACGGCCGCCTCGTCGCCGCGCGACCACTGCCGCAGCCAGGACTGGTGCGGGTGCCGGCCGCGGGCGACCAGGTCGGCCACCGTGAGGCCCTCGGGCGCCACCGGGGTCTGCGGGAGCAGCCCGAGCACCCTGGCCACCTCGCGGGTCGGCGTCCGGGCGATGGACCGGCCGTCGAGCAGCACCTGCCCCGACGAGGGCCGCAGCAGCCGGCCCAGGGCGCGCAGCAGGGTGGACTTGCCGCAGCCGTTGGGGCCGACGACGGCGGTGAACGAGCCCTCGGCGAGCTGCAGGTCCAGGTCGCGGACCACCACCCGCTCGTCGTAGGCGAGGCTCACCGACTCGGCGGCGAGGCGGGTCCGTCCGGTGCTCGTCACGGGCTTCTCCACGACAGTGGTCACAGCGTCGATCGCCGCCTTCCTCGGACGAGCAGCCACAGCAGGTAGGGGGCGCCGACCGCGGCGGTGAGGATGCCGACGGGCAGCGCCTGGGGGAGCACGGTGCGGGTGAGCAGGTCGGCCCCGACGACCAGCACGGCGCCGAGCAGCGCGGAGGTCACCAGGGGTGGTCGCGAGTTGTCGGTCAGCCGCAGCGCGATCTGCGGGACGACCAGGGCGACGTAGGCGATGGGCCCGGCGGCGGCGACCGCGGCCGCGGTGAGCAGCACCGCGACCAGCACGACCACGGCCTGCGTCCCGGTCAGCCGCAGCCCCAGCCCGCGGGCGGTGTCGTCCCCGAACTGCAGCGCGCCCAGCGCCCGGCTCGTGGCCAGCGCCACCGGCACCAGCACCGCGAGGGAGACGGCGAGGGGCACCGCCTGGTCCCAGGTGCGCGCGTTGAGCGACCCGGTGATCCACACGTAGGCCGAGGCGGCGTCGTAGATCTCCGCGCGGGTGAGCAGCCAGTCGGTGAGCGCGGCCGCGGCCGCCCAGAGCGCGATGCCCACCAGCACCAGGCGGTAGCCGTCGATGCCGCGCCGCCAGGTCAGGCCCAGGAGCAGCAGCCCGGTGGCGAGCGCGCCGAGGAGCGCGGCCAGCGGGATGCCCAGCCCGCCGAGCAGCGCCCCGGCGCCCGTGGTGCCGCCCAGCACGATGGCGGCCACCGCACCGACCGAGGCGCCCTGGGTGATGCCGAGGATGTCGGGGGAGGCCAGCGGGTTGCGGGCGAAGGTCTGGAACAGCGCGCCGGCGATGCCGAGGGCCAGGCCCACGAGGACGCCGACGACGATCCGGGGCGCCCGCAGCTGCAGCACGATGAACGGCTGGTTGCCCTCCCCGAGCCCGACCAGCGTGCGCAGCACGTCGGCCAGCCCGATCGGGAAGTCGCCGCGGCCGAGGCTGACCGCCCCGAGGAGCACGAGGACGGCGGCGGCGACGGCGGGCACGACCACCTGCCGCCAGCGGACCCGGGCCGAGACCGGGCCCAGCCGGACGACGGCCTGGCCCGGCGCGCGGAGCCCGGCCGGGGCGGCGGGCTCGCGGGTCGTCGTGCTCACGGGCCGACCATCCGGCGCCGGCGGATGAGCGCGATGAAGAACGGCGCGCCGACGAGGGCCAGCACGATGCCCACCTGCAGCTCCCCCGGGCGGACGACGACGCGGCCCACCACGTCGGCCAGCAGCAGGAACACCGCCCCGGTGAGCGCCGCGCAGGGGACCAGCCAGCGGTGCGACGGCCCGGTGAACGCCCGCACCACGTGCGGCACGACCAGCCCGACGAAGGCGATCGGCCCGCAGGCCGCGGTCGCGGCGCCGCACAGCAGGGTGACCGCCACCAGGCCGACGCTGCGGGCCAGCCAGACCCGCTGCCCCAGCCCGCGGGCGACGTCCTCGCCGAGGCCCAGCAGGTCGAGCGCGGGCGCGTTGGCCAGCGCGAGCACGAGGCCGAGGACGATGAACGGGGCCACCTGCCAGGCGACGTCCGCCCCGCGGCCGGCCAGGGCCCCGACCACCCAGAACCGGAAGCTGTCCAGGCTCTGCGAGTCGCTGATGAGGATGGCCCGGACCAGCGCGAACAGCAGCGCGCTGAGCGCCGCCCCGGCGAGGGCGAGGGTGACCGGGCCGGCGCCGCCGCGGCCCACCGAGCCGAGCAGGAAGACCAGCACGGTGCCGACCAGCGCGCCGGCGAAGGCGAACCACACGTAGCCGGACGGGCCGGCGATGCCGAGCAGCCAGATCGCCAGGACGACGCCGAGCGACGCGCCGGCCGTGACCCCCAGCAGGCCCGGGTCGCCGAGCGGGTTGCGGGTGTGCCCCTGGGTGAGCGCGCCGGCGGCGCCGAGCGCCATGCCGACGAGCAGCCCCAGGACCGTCCGGGGCAGCCGCAGCTCCCGGACGATCACCGCCTCCTCGCTGCCGGCGACCGGGTCGGTCAGCGACTGCCAGACCGTGCCCAGGCCGATCGAACGGGTGCCGACGGCGATGCTCAGCGCCGCGACGGCGACCACGAGGACGACGAGGACGAGCAGCCCGGTCGACCGGGCACCCGGCCCGCGGAGCAGCCCGTGCCGACGGCCGACCGAGGCGCCGGTGGGGAGCGCGGCGTCGGTCGTGGTCGACACGAGCGGCTCCCGGGGCAGGCGAGGTAGGTCAGGCTGACCTTACTTGCCGATCCGGGGCGGGGAAACCGGTCAGCGGTGCTGCCGGCGGCTGCCCCCGTGCCAGTCCTCGGTCACGCCGACCTCCCCGGGGCGGATGCCGAACGCGGGCAGCTGCGGGCGCTCGCGCAGGCTGCGCTTGAGCTCGGCGAAGCCCGGGAACCCGGCGAGGGCGACCACGTGGTCCCACAGCTGCACGGCCTGCTCCTCGTCCGGCAGCCGGCTGATCACCGGCCCGAAGAAGGCCGGCCCGTCCGGCGGGCGGAACTGCAGGATCGGCGTCCCGACGTCCTTGCCGGCCAGCCGCAGGGCCTCGTCGGTGTCGGCCTGGATCGCGGGGTCCCGGCTCTCGTCGTCGACGGCGTCGGCGAGGGCGGCCGGCAGCCCGGCCTCGGTGAGGGCCGCCACGACGAACTCCCGGCTGGTCGCCCGGTCGGGCGGGGGCTGGCCGGCGGGGTCCTCGAACACGCGCGCGCCGAGGGCGGCGTAGAGCGGGTCGAGGACGGCGACCCCGTGCTCCTCCCGGGCACGGGCGGCGACGCGCAGCAGCCGCAGCCCGGCGGTGTGCCCGGCCTCGTACTCGGGCGGGAACCGGGCGTCGTAGTCGACGTGCCGGTTGAGCAGCCGCAGCGAGATCAGCCGCCACTCCACCCGGTACTCGCGGCGGGCGGCGACGGTGCGCACCCACTTGCTGGTGTTCCAGGCGAACGGGCAGACCGGGTCGAACCAGAAGCGCAGGTCGGCGGTCACGGGGCGAGGACCTCCTCGATGGCCGTCCGGACCTCGGGGGAGTCCGGCTGGGTGCTGGGGCGGAACCGGGCGACGACCCCGCCGTCGGCGGCGACGAGGAACTTCTCGAAGTTCCACTGCACGTCGCCGGCCTCACCCTGCGCGTCCGGGGCCGCGGTCAGCCGCTGGTAGACCGGGTGCGCGCCGGGTCCGTTGACCTCGGTCTTCCCCGTCAGCGGGAAGGTGACGCCGTAGGTGGCCGAGCAGAACGTCTCGATCTCCTCGGCGGTGCCCGGCTCCTGCCCCATGAACTGGTTGCAGGGGAAGCCCACCACGGCGAACCCGCGCGGGCCGTACTCCCGCTGCAGCTGCTCCAGCCCGGCGTACTGCGGCGTCAGGCCGCACCGGCTGGCCACGTTGACCAGCAGCGCCGGGCCGCCCCCGGTCAGCGCGCGCAGCGTGGTCGGCTCGCCCCGCAGGGTGGTGACCGGGAGGTCGAGGAGGTCGCTCATGCCGGCGCCAGCGCGCCCGGCCGCGCGTTCATTCCAGCCCGCTGGCGTCGTCGGGGACGTCGACGGCGTGCTGCCGCAGGGCGTCGAGGGGGACGACGTCCAGCGCGCGCTCGTGGGTGGCCGCCAGGACCACGCCCGTCGCGGCACCGGCCTGGTAGGCCTGCAGCCACCGCACCGCGACCACGCACCAGCGGTCGCCCGGGCGCAGGCCGGGGAAGCCGAACTCCGGCCGCGGGGTGGTCAGGTCGTTGCCGAGCTCGCGCTGCAGGTCCAGGAACTCCGCGGAGACGACCGCGCAGACGGTGTGGCTGCCGAGGTCGTCGGGGCCGCTCGAGCAGGAGCCGGTGCGGTAGAAGCCGGTCATCGGGTCGGTGCCGCACGGCTCGAGCGGGCCACCGAGGACGTTGCGTTCCGGCCTGGTCACCCGGCTCCCCTCCTGCGTGCCACGGGCGCCGCCACCCGGCCGGCCCCGGCGCCATCCTGCCGCCGGGCGGGGAGCGTCACCACCCGTGACCGGGCATGGCAAGGTGCCCCTGTGACGGCAGACACCCCCGCGGTCCTCTGGCGCCCGACCCCGGAGACCGCCCGCGCCACCGGGCTGGCCGACTTCGCCACCTGGGTGACCGCCAAGCGTGGCCTCTCCTTCGGCGACCCCCCGGACTACGACGCGGTCTGGCGCTGGTCGGTCGACCACCTCGACCAGTTCTGGGCCGACGTCGCCGGGTGGACGGGCGTGCTGCCCGACGTCCCCGACGACCGGGTGCTGCCCCGGCGGGACATGCCGGGCGCGGAGTGGTTCCCGGGCACGACGCTCAACTTCGCCGAGCAGGCCCTGCGCCACCCGGTCGACGGCACCGTCCCGCCCGGGGCCCCGGCGCTCATCGCCGTCGCGGAGGACACCGAGCCCACCGAGGTGAGCTGGGCGGCGCTGCGCGCGCAGGTGGGCGCCTTCGCGGCCACCCTCCGGCGGCTCGGCGTGCGGCGCGGCGACCGGGTCGCCGGGTACCTGCCCAACGTCCCCGAGGCGGTGGTCGCCTTCCTCGGGACGGCGGCGATCGGCGCGGTGTGGTCCTCGTGCGCCCCCGACTTCGGCACCCGCAGCGTGCTCGACCGCTTCGCCCAGATCGAGCCCACCGTGCTGGTGGCCGTCGACGGGTACCGGTTCAACGGGCGGGAGCACGACCGCCGGGACGTCGTCGCCGAGCTGCGCGGCGCCCTGCCCAGCGTGCGGACGACGATCGCCGTCCCGCGGCTCTTCCCGGACGAGGTGCCCGCCGACGCCCTCCCGTGGGCCGACGCCGTCGCCGACGAGCAGGACCCGCGGTTCGAGGCGCTGCCCTTCGACCACCCGCTGTGGATCGTCTACTCCTCCGGCACCACCGGCCTGCCCAAGGGGATCGTGCACGGCCACGGCGGGGTGGTGCTCGAGCAGCTCAAGCAGGGCCGGCTGCACATGGACCTGCGCGTCGGCGACCGCTTCTACTGGTACGCCTCCACGGCCTGGATCATGTGGAACATCGCGGCCTCGGCCCTGCTGGGCGGGGTCACCGTGGTGGTCCACGACGGCGCGCCGGCCTACCCCACCGTCGACGCGCAGTTCGCGATCGCCGCGCGCACCCGGCTCACCTTCCTCGGGACCAGCCCGGGCTACCTCATGGCCTGCGAGAAGGCCGGGGTGCGACCGGTCGACACCCACGACCTCTCCGCGCTGCGCACCATCGGCGCCACCGGCTCCCCGCTGCCGGCGTCGTCGTTCACCTGGGTCTACGACGCCGTGAAGCCCGACGTATTCCTCGGCTCCCTGTCCGGCGGCACGGACGTGGCCACGGGGTTCGTCGGCAGCACCCACCTGCTCCCGGTCACCGCCGGGGAGCTGCAGCGGCCCATGCTCGGCGTCGCGGCGGCCGCCTGGGACGAGGAGGGGCGCCCGGTGGTCGGCGAGCTGGGCGAGCTGGTGGTCACCGAGCCGATGCCCTCGATGCCGCTGTACTTCTGGAACGACCCGGACGGGTCCCGCTACCGCGAGGCCTACTTCGAGCCGTGGCCAGGGGTGTGGCGGCACGGGGACTGGATGGAGGTCACCGAGCGCGGCACCTGCCTCATCACCGGCCGGTCGGACTCCACGCTCAACCGCGGCGGGGTGCGCATGGGCACCGCCGACATCTACGCGGCGGTGGAGTCGGTCCCGGAGGTCCTCGACTGCGTCGTCCTCGGGGTCGAGCAGCGCGACGGCGGCTACTGGATGCCGCTGTTCGTCCAGCTCGCCCCCGGCACCGAGCTCACCGAGGAGCTCACCGGGCGGATCCGGGCCGCGATCCGCCGGCAGGCCAGCCCCCGGCACGTGCCCGACGAGGTGCTCGTCGTCCCGGCGGTGCCGCACACCCGCACCGGCAAGCGCCTGGAGGTGCCGCTCAAGCGGCTGTTCCAGGGCGTCGCGCCGGAGAAGGCCCTCAACGTGGGGGCGGTCGACGACCCGGCGGCCGTCGAGCACTACGTGCAGCTCGCGCGGTCCCGGGACGCCCGGTGACCGGCGGGGACGGGGTCCGCACGGTCGGGCACGGGGAGCACCGGGTCATCGGGCTGCACGGCTGGTTCGGCTCCGCCGGCGGCTGGGGCCGGCTGCCCGACCTCGTGGACCGGGACACCTACACCTGGGCCTTCCCCGACCTGCGCGGCTACGGCACCCGGCGGGACGAGCCCGGCGCGCACACCGTGGCCGCGGTGGCCGCCGACGTCCTCGCGCTCGCCGACCGCCTCGGCTGGGACCGGTTCTCCCTGGTCGGGCACTCGATGGGCGCCAAGTACGCCCAGCAGGTGCTGGCCGACGCCCCCGACCGGGTGCGCCGGCTGGTGGCGGTCAGCGGCGTCCCGGCCGGGCCGACGCCGTTCGACCCGGAGGGCCGGGCGCTGTTCGAGGGCGCGGCGGGCGACCGCGACGCCCGGTACGCCATCATCGACCTGACCACGGGCAACCGGCTGCCCCGCGCGTTCGTCGAGGAGCTCGTCCAGCACTCCCTCGACGCCGCCGACCCCGAGGCGTTCGCGCGCTACCTGGCCGCCTGGGCCGACGAGGACATCTCGGCGGCGGTCGGGTCGGTGGCCGGGCGGGTGCCGGTGCTCTGCGTGGCCGGCCGGCACGACCCGGCGCTCGGGGAGGACGCCGTGCGGGCCACCTGGCTGGCCACGCACCCCGGCGCGGAGCTGGTGGTCCTCGCCGACGCCGGGCACTACGCGATGTACGAGACCCCGCCGGCGCTCGTGGCGGTGGTCGAGGAGTTCCTCGGCCGCGGGTGACCCGGCGGGACGCGCACCACCTCGAAGCCGGGGAAGGCCGGCAGGGTCCCGTCGACGACCAGCGGCACGTCGGCCGGCCCCCCGACGACGCCCTGCTGCTCCACCCGCGCCCGGTCGGACGGCGCGAGCCGGGCGAGGAGGCGGTCCCGGGTCTCGGGCCGGATGCGGATCTCCCGCGGCGGTGCGGCGCCGGGCTCCCACGCCAGCGCCAGGACGTCGGCGAGCGGGTCGGGTGCCGACCAGTGCCCCCGGCGCCCGGGTGCCGACGGGGGAGTGCCGCCGGGCGCGGCGTCGACGGGCTCGCGCGGGACGGGGGTGGGCGGCCACGCGGCGTCCGGGTGGCGGTCGGCGTCCCTCCGGCTCGGGGACCTGAGCATGACGGGCTCCTCGTTCGGTGCTGCACCCGGTCAACGTCCGGGTGCCTCCCAGCGTGCCCGCGGGTGCCGACGGTCCCGCGACGGCGCACCGCGCGCGCCGCGACCGCGCAGGGCCCAGGGTGGGGGCAGTCCCCCGACCCAGGAGAGCGCCCGCCGATGCCGTCGTCCGACGTCCTGCCCCCCGCACCGCCCGCCCTGCTCCCGCCGTGGCACATTCCGGAGCGGGAGGCGCTGCAGGAGCGGGCGCGCCGGTTCGCCGCCGAGGAGGTGCTCCCGGTCGCCGACGAGCTCGACCCGAGGAAGGGCGAGATCCCGACGGCGCTGCTCGCGCGCATGGCCGAGGAGGGCTGGTTCGGCCTGACCGTGCCCGCCGAGCACGGCGGGATGGGCCTGGGGGTCTTCGAGTACTGCATGGTCGCCGAGGAGCTGGCCCGGGCCTGGATGAGCGTGGCGAGCATCCTGGCCCGTGCCCAGGGGCTCGGCACCGCGCTGCCCGACCCCGAGCGGCGCAGGGACCTGCTGCGCCGCAGCGCCCGGGGGGAGTGGATCGGGGCCATCGCGCTGTCGGAGCCCGACGCCGGCTCCGACCTGGCGGGGGTGTCCACGCGGGCGGAGCGGGACGGCGACGCCTGGGTGGTCTCCGGCCGCAAGCGCTGGTGCGGCAACGCGCTGGCCGCCGACTTCATCCAGGTGCTGGCCCGCGAGCGCGACCCCGGGCCGGGGGAGCCCCGCTCCCGCGGCCTGGTCAACCTGCTGCTGGAGAAGGAGCGCGGGGTCTTCCCCGACGGCCTGACCGGCTCGCCGATCGACAAGGTCGGCTACCACGGCTTCCTGACCTGGGACCTCACCTTCGACCGGGTGCGCATCCCCGCCGGCAACGTGGTCGACGAGGCCGGCGGCGGGGAGGGCGGGGCCGGCGGGACCGCCCGCCGGGCCGGGTTCGACCAGGCCAAGCGCTTCCTGGACACCGCCCGGGTGCACACCGCCGCCCGCGCCGTGGGCCTGGCCCGCGCGGCGCTGGAGGACTCGATCCGGTACCTGCAGGAGCGCGAGCAGTTCGGCCACCCGATCGGCGACTTCCAGGCCCTGCGCTTCGCCGTCGCCGAGATGGCCGCCCAGGTCGAGCAGTCCCGTGCGTTCTACCGGCAGGTGGCGCACCTGCTCGACCTCGGCCTGCCCTGCGGCCGGGAGGCGGCCATGGTGAAGCTCGAGGCCACGGAGATGTCGGTGCGGGTCACCAACCAGGCGATGCAGCTGCACGGCGGCAACGGCTACACCACCGAGCGCCAGGTGGAGCGGCACTGGCGCGACGCCCGGCTGACGAGGGTCTTCGAGGGCACCAGCGAGATCCAGAAGCGGATCATCAGCGACCGCCTGCTGCCCCGCAGCCCGCTGGCCTGAGGGAGGCCGAGGGCTGCTGGGAGGATGGACCCGGCGCCGCGGCGCCGGGACGACGGGGGGTGCGATGGCCGGGCTGCCGCGCGCGCTCGCGCCGCTCCGGCACCCCCGCTACCGCCTGCTGGCCGGCTCGCTCGGCCTGTCGCTGCTCACCAACAGCATGTGGACCGTCGCCGTCGTGTGGCAGGTCGTCGCGCTCGGCGGCGGGCCGACCCAGCTGTCGCTGGTGACCGCGCTCGCCTCCGGCGGGATGCTGGCCAGCACCCTGCTCGGCGGCGTGCTGGCCGACCGGGTCCCGCAGCGGCACGTGCTGCTCGTCGTCGCGGTGGTGCAGACCGTCGCGATCGCCGGTGTGGCCGTCCTCTCCCTCAGCGGGCTGCTCACCCTCGGGCAGCTCGCCGCGGTGGCGCTCGCCGGTGGCCTGGTGAACGGCGTCTACTACCCGGCCTACTCCGCCCAGCTGCCGGCGCTGCTCCCCGAGGAGGAGCTGCTGGCCGCCAACGGCCTGGAGGGCACCCTGCGGCCGGTGCTGTTCCAGGCCGCCGGCCCGGCCGTCGCCGGGGGCGTCCTCGCGCTGACCTCCCCCGGCTGGGCGCTGGCGGTCACCGCGGTCGCCGCGCTCGGCGCCGCCTGGTGCGTCGCGGCGCTGCCGGCCACCGCGGTGCGCCGGGTTCCCGAGCGCGCCCCGGTCCACCCGGTCCGCGGCCTGGCCGCCGACCTGGGGGAGGGGGTCCGGTACGTCGTCCGGACGCCGTGGCTGCGGGCGACGCTGCTGTTCGCCTCGCTGATGCTGCTGGTGATGCTCGGCCCGTTCGAGGTCCTGGCGCCGTTCGCGATCCGGGACCGCACCGGCGGCGGGCCGCTGCAGCACGCCCTGGTGCTGGCCGCCTTCGGGCTGGGCGGGGCGGCGGGCTCGCTGGTGGTGGCCTCCCGGCGGCTGCCGCGCCGCTACCTCACGGTCACGACCCTGCTGTGGGGCCTGGGCTGCGTGCCGATGGCGGCCTTCGGCCTGACGTCGTCCCTGGCCGTGATGATCGGCGCCGGGCTGGTCACCGGCGCCGCGCTGCAGGCCGGGATGGTGCTGTGGGGCACGATGCTGCAGCGCCGGGTCCCGCCCGCCCTGCTCGGCCGGGTCGCCGGCCTGGACTTCTTCGTCTCGACCGCGTTCCTGCCGCTGTCCATGGGCCTGGCCGGGCCGGTCAGCGCCTGGATCGGCCTCACCGGCACCTTCCTGCTCGCCGGGCTGGTGCCCCCGGTGCTCGCCGTGGTGACGCTCGTGGCCGCCCGGCTGCCCGCCGACGAGCTCGCCCACCCGCTCGACCGCGACCCCGAGCGGGCCGCCGCCCCCGGCCCCTGACGCCGCTCGGCCGGGACGGCGGAGGCCGCACGCCAGCAGGCGCGCGCCGGTCCGGTCGCCCGGACCGGCGCGCCCGGGGCCTCGACCGGGGTCACGGCCGGACCTCGGCGGTGCGGACGCGGAGGAACGTGCCGACGCCGAACAGCCGGTGCACCCACCGGTCCCCGCGGGACAGGAACGGCGCCGCCTCCGCCGGCCCGACGAGGGCGGGGCGGTGCACGCGGACGGTGCGGCCCTCGTGCTCGACGGTCGCCCCGCCGGCCGCCCGGACGTTGCGCACCCAGTCGGCGCCGGGGCCGTAGGGGAGCGCGACCAGGAAGCCGTCGGGGGTGGGGACCGCGCTCACCGGGGTCCGGTACGGCGTGCCCGTGGTGCGGCCGGCGTGGTGCACCACCGAGGCCCGGGAGCCGGGCTGCCCGGCGCGGGTGAGCTGCCGGGGGTTGGTGACCGCCCGGTTGAACCGGCGGACCGCGGTCAGGACGGGGTCGAAGCCGGCGCGGAAGGAGGCGACGAAGCCGCCGGCCAGCGCGATGCCGGCGAGCAGCAGCCCGCCGCCGATCCGTCGTCCGTGCACGGGAACCAGCTCCTTACGTCGTAAGGTGTCTTACGGCGTGAGGTAGCCACCGGGGCGGCGCCGGTCCAGCCCCTGCGGCGGACTCGGGGGGCTTCGCCGGGCGCGGGTCAGGCGGCGGCGCGCCGCCGCTCGAGGCCGTCGAGGAGCACGTCGAGGCCGAACTCGAACTCGGCCTGGTCGTCGCACCAGCCGAGCGCCCCCTCGGTCCCGTGCGCGACCTCGGCGACCATGCCGGCCACGTGCGGGAAGCGGTCGGCCAGCGCGGCCACCAGCGCGGTCGCCTCCGCCCCGCCGGCGGCCGGGTCCTCCGGCACGAACAGCTCCTGGGTGAAGCTAAGGGCCCGGCTGCCCAGCGCGTGGAGGGCGTGGTGGGCCAGGTCGTAGGAGAAGCCGCCCGCGCGGAGGACGCCGAGCAGGCCGTCGTACCAGGCGACGACCTCGGCGCCCATCGTGGTGCGGGTGGCAAGCACCCGCGGCGCCCACGGGTGGCGCAGCAGCACCCCGCGGGCCGCGAGGACCCGCGCCCGCACGGCGCCCCGCCAGTCCTCCTCGGCGGGCGGGCCCGTCCCGGCGGCGGCCGCCACGACCTCCCCGACGACGACCTCGGCCACCCCGTCGAGGACCGCCTCCTTGTTCGCGACGTGGTGGTACAGCGACATCGCCTCCACGCCGAGCTCCTGGGCCAGGCGGCGCATGGTGAGCGCCTCGAGCCCGTCGCGGTCGGCCAGCCCGACGGCCGCGCGCAGCACCGCGGCACGGGTCAGCGAGCCGCGGGTCCCCAGGTCGGCACGGGGCGCCATCGACCACCTCCCGTCGTCGGCACAGGCTACGAGCGGAGCGGGAGGGGCGCGGGACCCGCGCCGTCGCGCCCCGGTCAGGGCAGGCGCAGCACCCGGGCCTCCCAGGGACGCAGCAGGGCGGGGTCGTCGACGTCCAGGTTGCCCAGCACCAGGTCGGCGTCCCCGGCCTCCGGGAGCAGGTCGGCGAGCCGGTACTCGTGCCCGCTGACGTTGCAGACCACCAGCAGGGTGACGCCGTCGCGGGACCGCGTGAACGCGTACACCGACTCGTGCTCGGGCAGCAGCATCGTGAAGTCCCCGAGCGCCACGACCGGGTCCTCGTGCCGCAGCGCGACCAGGCGCCGGTGGTGGGCGAGCACCGAGCTCGGGTCGTCCCGCTGGGCCTCGGCGTTCCACCCGACGTGGTCGGGGTTGACCGCGAGCCACGGCGTCCCGGTGGTGAACCCGGCGTTCGGAGAGCCGTCCCACTGGACCGGCGTCCGGGCGTTGTCCCGGCTCATCCGCCGCATCGCGTCGAGGACGGCCCCGGGCTCCTCGCCGTGCGCGACGGCCTGCGCGTAGTGGTTGAGCGACTCGACGTCCCGGAAGTCGTCCAGGTGCTCGAACGGGGCGTTGGCCATCCCCAGCTCCTCGCCCTGGTAGACGTAGGGCGTCCCCCGGTGCAGGTGCAGCAGGGTCGCCAGGCAGGTCGCCGAGTCCCGGCGGTACCGGGGGGAGTCGTCCCCGAAGCGGGACACCGCCCGGGGCTGGTCGTGGTTGTCCCAGTAGAGGGAGTTCCAGCCGACGTCGGCCAGCCCGGCCTGCCAGCGCCCGAACGAGGCCTTGAGGTCGGTCAACCGCAGCGGCCGCGGGGAGAACTTCGAGCCGTCGTAGTCCAGCTGGACGTGCTCGAACTGGAACACCATGTCCACCTCCTCCCGGGCCGGGTCGGTGAACAGGCGCGCCTCCTCCACGGTCACCCCGGGCATCTCACCCACCAGCAGCAGCCGGTCGCGGTGCCCGGCGTACACCTCGCGGTGCATCTCCTGGAGGAACTCGTGGATCCGCGGCCCGCAGACGACCGAGGACGTCGCGTCGCCGTAGGGCAGGCCGGGGATCGGCGGGCCGTCGTGCAGCGCGCCGTCGGGCCCGACGTCCTTGCTGATCAGGTTGATGACGTCCATGCGGAACCCGTCGACCCCGCGGTCGAGCCACCACCGCATCATCTCGTACACCGCGTGCCGGACCTGCGGGTTCTCCCAGTTGAGGTCGGGCTGCTTGCGGTCGAACAGGTGCAGGTAGTACTCCCCGCTGGCCTCGTCGAGCTCCCAGGTGGAGCCGGAGAAGAAGGAGTGCCAGTTGGTCGGCTCGGCCCCGGGCTGGCCGGGTGCCATGCCGGCCCGGGGCGGGCGCCACCAGTACCAGTCCCGCTTGGGGGAGTCCGGCGCGGAGCGGCTCTCCACGAACCACGGGTGCTCGTCGCTGGTGTGGTTGACCACGAGGTCCATGACCAGCTTCATCCCGCGCTCGTGCAGCGCCGCGATCAGCTCGTCGAGCTGCGCCAGGGTGCCGAAGGTCGGGTCCACGCCGGTGTAGTCGCTGATGTCGTAGCCGTTGTCGGCCTGCGGCGAGCGGTACACCGGTGAGAGCCACAGGACGTCGACGCCCAGGTCGGCCAGGTGGTCCAGGCGCTGCAGGACACCGCCCAGGTCACCGACGCCGTCGCCGTCGGAGTCCATGAACGAGCGCGGGTAGACCTGGTACACGACGGCGCGGGTCCACCACGGGGCGTCCTCGGGCTGCTCGGCGGTCACGGGCACCACCCCAGCACGGTGCTCGGCCGAGCGCGCGCGGAGGGGTCGTGCGACGGGGCCCAGGACGGATGCGGCTCAGGACGGCGGGGTCGAGTGGTGCACCGCCTCCACGTTGTTGCCGTCGGGGTCGCGGAAGAAGGCGCCGTAGTAGCCGGGGTGGTACTCCGGCCACACCCGCGGCTCGTGCAGCACCTCCGCACCCGCCTCCCGGGCCAGGGCGAACACCGCGTCCACCGCCTCCCGGGACGGCGCCAGCAGCGCCAGGTGCACCGGTCGCTCGGAGCCCTCCGCCAGGGGGCCCAGCCACAGGCGGGGCTGCCCGTCCGGTCCGGCCAGCCCCACGACCGGGCCGCCCGGTGCGTCGAACCGCATGGCCTGGCGGACCCCGCACGGGGCGAACACCCGGGTGTAGAACGCGGCGGCCGCGTCCACGTCGGCGACCTGCAGGGCGAGGTGGTCGATCACGCCGCCGCACCGTAGCGGCGGCGGCCGGTCCGGGGAAGCCGGACGCCGAGGGCGAAATCGCGTGCGACCTGTCGTACCCGTCGCCGACGATGGCCTCCGCACCCACCCCCGATCCGCCCGGTCCGACGAGGAGGCGCCGCCATGCCCGCCCTGCCGCGCGCGCTCTCCCCGCTGCGGCACCGCCACTACCGCTTCCTGGCCCTGTCGCTGGCGCTGAGCCTGCTCGCCCAGGGGTTGTGGGCGATCGCCGTGGTCTGGCAGGTCGTCGCCCTCGGCGGGGGCCCGGCCGCGCTGTCCCTGGTCACCGGCCTGTCGGCCGGCGGCATGCTGGCCACCACGCTGCTCGGCGGCGCGCTGGCCGACCGGGTGCCGCAGCGGCGGATCCTGCTCGCGGTCGCGCTGCTGCAGGCAGGGGTGGTCGCGGTCGCCGCGGCGCTCTCCCTGACCGGCGCCCTGTCCCTGGGGCACCTGGCCCTCGTCTCGCTCCTCGACGGCGTCGCGCTCGGCCTCTACTACCCGGCGTACTCCGCGCTGGTCCCGGCCCTCGTGCCGGAGGGCGACCTGCTGGCCGCCAACGGGCTGGAGGGCGTCGTGCGCCCGGTCCTCGCCCAGGCCGCGGGGCCCGCGGCGGCCGGTTTCCTCGTCGCCGCGCTGTCCCCGGGCGCGGCGCTGGCGGCCACGGCCGCCGCGGCGTCGGGCGCGGCCGCGTGCGTGGCCGCGCTGCCCACCACGCCCGTGCGGCGGGACCTGCCCGCCGGCGGGGCGGTGCGCGGGCTGCTCCGCGACGTCCGCGAGGGGTTCGCCTACATGGTGCGGACCCCGTGGCTGCTGGCCACGCTGCTGTTCGCGTCCCTGATGCTGCTGGTGTTCATCGGCCCGTTCGAGGTCCTGGTGCCCTTCGCCGTGCAGGAGGCCGGCGGGGGGCCCAGCCAGCACGCCTGGGTGCTGGCCGCCTTCGGGGTCGGCGGCGCGGTCGGCTCGCTCGTCGTCGCCTCGCTGCGGCTGCCGCGCCGGTACCTGACGGTGATGAACGGGCTCTGGGGGCTCGGCTGCGTGCCCATGGTGGTCTTCGCCGTCGCGCGGGACCTCTGGCCGATGGTCCTCGCCGGAGCGCTCATGGGTGCGACGTTCCAGGCCGGGATGGTCATCTGGGGCACGCTCCTGCAGCGCCGCGTGCCGCCGGCGCTGCTCGGGCGGGTGTCCAGCCTCGACTTCTTCGTCTCGCTGAGCTTCATGCCGCTGTCGATGGCGCTGGCCGGCACGGTCGGCCAGGTCCTCGGCCTGGGCACCGTGTTCCTCCTCGCCGGGCTGGTGCCCCCGGTCCTGGCGGTGGTGGCCGTCCTCGCCGCCCGGATGCCGGAGGACGAGCTGGCCCACCCGCTGGACACCCCGGTCGCCGGGCGGGTCCCGGCCCCGGCCGTGCCCGCGGAGGCCTGAGCCCTCGGCTGCGACCGGTCCCGGCCGCTGTTTGGATGGGACGACCGCGCCGGGACGGCCCCGGCGCAGGAGGGAGAACCGTGGCCGAGCCCGCCCGCACGCGACCGGACGTCGACCCGCCGAGCGGCCCCGCTCCCGCCGACCTCGTCATCGAGGAGCTCATCGTCGGCGACGGCCCCGAGGCCACCCCCGGCAGCCTGGTGAGCGCCCACTACGTCGGCGTCACCCACGACGGCGGCGAGCAGTTCGACGCCTCCTGGGACCGCGGCGACCCGCTGGAGTTCCGGCTCGGCGTCGGCATGGTGATCCAGGGCTGGGACGAGGGCATCACGGGGATGCGGGTCGGTGGGCGGCGCCGGCTGACCATCCCGCCGGACAAGGCCTACGGCGACCGCGGCGCCGGCGGGGTGATCCAGCCGGGCGCGACGCTGGTCTTCGTCGTCGACCTCATGGGCGTGCGGTGACCCTCGCGAGGTGAGCGGGCGCCCACCGGCCGGGGCGGCGTGCACCGGGGGCCGGCCGCGCCGGCCCCCGGTGCACGGGCGACGGCCTACTTCGTCGCCGGGCCGCCCTGGTCGGTGCCCGAGATCTGCCGCAGCAGCTCGTGGCAGCGGCGGGCGCGGGCGGAGTCCTGCTCCATGACCTCGCGGAAGAACGCCGCGACGTCGTCCAGGCCCGCGTTCTCCGCGTCGCGGACGTACTGGCCGTAGTCGTGCCCCGCCTTGAGCGAGTGGTACTGCACGGAGATCAGGTCGAACGTGACGTCCTCGAAGCCGGTCTCGCCGGTGGCCATGGCCCCTCCTCGATCGGTGTGTGGCCTGCGCCTCCTCCGGTCCCCCGGTCGACGGGCGGCGAAACGGACCGGTCCGTCTCAGGTCCGCGGCGCCTCGGAGACCGCGCCGCCGGTGACGTCCCCGCCGCCGGCGTCGTCCTGCTCGGTCCGGCCGGCGGCGAGCTCGTCCTCGCCCGTGGCCGACGGGTCGTCGCCGGCCGAGGCGAGGTCCGCGCCCTGCCCGGGCGCGCCCGGGTCGGCCTGCGTGGTGCGCGGGTCGTGGAGCGGGTCGGGGACGTCGGGGTCGGTGACGCTCATGGCCTCCCCGTGCCCGGCCGGGCCGTGCGCCAACCCCTGGCGAGATCCGTAACCCGTGTGTTACGCATGCTCGCGTGGAGGCGCTCGCGGTCCTCGCCGACCCGACCCGGCGGCAGCTCCTGGCGCTGCTGCGGGCCGGTGAGCTGCCCGCCGGCGAGCTCGCCGGCCGCTTCCCCGTGAGCCGTCCGGCGATCAGCCGGCACCTTCGTGTCCTGCGCGAGGCCGGGCTGGTCACCTGCCGGGAGGACGGGCGCCGGCGGCTGTACGCCCTCGACCCGCGCCCCCTGCGGGAGCTCGACGACTGGCTGGAGCCCTACCGCGACCTGTGGGCCCGGCGGTTCGACGCGCTGGACACCGAGATCGCCCGCGGCCGGCGGGCGCGACGGGACGGAGGCCCCGCATGACCGCGCAGCACACGCACCCCCGGCGGGGGGCGGTCACCGAGCTGCCCGACGGGCGCCGCCGGCTGGAGTTCCGCCGGTCGTGGCCGGACCCGGTCGAGGACGTCTGGTCGGCCCTCACCGACCCCGACCGGACGGTGCGCTGGATCGGCACCTACGACGGGCAGCGGGCGGTCGGCGGCGTCGGCACCTTCACGATGACCCACGAGCAGGAGCCGGCCGGCGAGGAGATGCGGATCGTCGAGTGCGAGCCGCCGCACCGGCTGGTCGTCGAGTGGGTGGGCCAGGGCGACTGGCGGGTGGAGCTCGACCTGGCGCAGGAGGACGGGCGGACGGTGCTCACCTTCCGGCAGGGCTTCCCCGCGGGGACGGACGTCGCCGACGTCGCCGGTGGCTGGCACTGGTACCTCGACAAGCTCGACGCCGAGGTGGCCGGGGACGGCGGCCCCGGGGAGTGGGAGCCGTTCTGGGCGGCGGTCGGGCCGCTCTACGGCCGCGGCCCTGCCTGAGCCCGGGCGCCCAGGGCCGCGGTCGCCGCGGCGAGGAGCACGCCGGCGGCGACCAGCGGCGTCTCGACGGGGTCGGCCCCGGCGCGGGTCAGCCGCGCGCGGCCGAGCCGCTCGAGCAGGTACCCCGGCACCAGGGACGCCGCCGTGCCGACGAGCACCCACCGCGCTCCTCGGTCACCGGGGTGCCGGGCCAGCCGGGCGGCCGACCAGGCCTGCGCGGCCACCGTCCAGGCCGGCGGGCAGAGGGCGGTCCCGGCCCAGACCCAGTCCCGGCCGACCCGCTCCCGGCTGCCGCGCAGCAGCGGGGTGTCGAAGGCCCGCCGCCGTCGGAGCGACACCGCCAGCGCGACGGCGTCGAGGCCGATCCGGGCGGTCGCAGCGGCGCGGGCGGCGCGGTGGGTGCTCACCCCACCGAGGGTGACCCGGGCCGTCCGGGAGGGCACCGTGGCCGCTGCGACCGCCCGGGCCGGGGCTGCCGCCGGGGCCCGCACCAGGGACTTCCGTCCCATCGGGTAGACGTCTTATACGTAACATCTCTCACGGTTACAGTGAGCGCCCCCGCTTGTACGCTGACCGGACCCGGCCCCGCCCGGCGCCCGACGGCGGACGGCAGGCCGACGACACCCAGCACCCTGCACGCGCGCCGGCGCACCCCGCCCGGCGGACCCAGAGGATGGAGACGCCGTGACCTCAGTGGCCACCCCCGGTCTGGACAACGCCCCCACCACGCACGCCCGGCTGCTGGCCTGGGTCCGGGAGATGGCCGAGCTGACCACCCCCGACCGCGTGGTCTGGGTGGACGGCAGCGACGAGGAGTGGGAGCGCCTCACCCGGCAGCTGGTCGACGCCGGCACCTTCACCCGCCTGGAGAAGAAGCCCAACTCCTTCTGGTGCGCCTCCGACCCCAGCGACGTCGCGCGGGTCGAGGACCGCACCTTCATCTGCTCGGTCGACGAGGCCGACGCGGGGCCCACCAACAACTGGATGGACCCGGGCGAGATGAAGTCGATCATGACCGAGCTGTACCGCGGGTGCATGCGCGGCCGGACGATGTACGTCATCCCGTTCTGCATGGGCCCCGTCGAGGCCGAGAACCCGATGTTCGGCGTCGAGCTGACCGACTCGGAGTACGTCGTCGTCTCGATGCGGGTCATGGCCCGCATCGGCAGCGCGATCCTCGAGGCGATGGGCACCGACCGGCCGTTCGTGCCGGCGATGCACTCCCTCGGCGCCCCGCTGGAGCCGGGCCAGCAGGACGTGCCGTGGCCCTGCAGCGACACGAAGTACATCGTGCACTTCCCCGAGGAGCGGGCCATCTGGTCCTACGGCTCCGGCTACGGCGGCAACGCGCTGCTGGGGAAGAAGTGCTACTCGCTGCGCATCGCCTCGGTGATGGCCCGCGACGAGGGCTGGCTCGCCGAGCACATGCTGATCCTCAAGCTGACCAGCCCCCAGCAGAAGACCTACTACATCGCCGCGGCGTTCCCGTCGGCCTGCGGCAAGACCAACCTGGCGATGCTCGAGCCGACCATCCCGGGCTGGAAGGTCGAGACCCTCGGGGACGACATCGCCTGGATGCGCTTCGGCGAGGACGGCCGGCTCTACGCGCTCAACCCCGAGTTCGGGCTCTTCGGGGTCGCCCCCGGCACCGGCTGGGACACCAACCCCAACGCGATGCGCACCATCGACAAGGGCAACTCGGTCTTCACCAACGTCGCCCTCACCGACGACGGCGACATCTGGTGGGAGGGCATGACCGACGAGCCTCCGGCGCACCTCACCGACTGGAAGGGCCGGGACTGGACGCCGGACTCCGGCGAGCCCTCGTCCCACCCGAACAGCCGCTTCTGCACGCCGATCACCCAGTGCCCGATCCTCGCGCCCGAGTACGAGGACCCGAAGGGCGTGCCGATCTCGGCGATCCTCTTCGGCGGCCGGCGCAAGACCACCGTGCCCCTCGTCACCGAGGCCCGGGACTGGAACCACGGCGTCTTCATGGGGGCCACGCTGTCGTCGGAGACGACCGCGGCCGCCACCGGCGCCGTCGGCGTCGTCCGCCGCGACCCGTTCGCCATGCTCCCGTTCATCGGCTACAACGCCGGTGACTACTTCGGCCACTGGGTCGAGACGGGCAAGATGCACGACGCCGCGAAGCTGCCGCGCATCTTCTACGTGAACTGGTTCCGGCGCGACGAGGACGGCGGCTTCCTGTGGCCGGGCTTCGGCGAGAACAGCCGGGTGCTCAAGTGGGTCGTCGAGCGGCTCGAGGGCACGGCGGCGGCCGAGGAGACCGCGATCGGCCACGTGCCGACGCCGGACTCCCTCGACGTCTCCGGCCTCGACCTCTCCCGCGAGCAGGTCGAGAAGGCGCTGGCCGTGGACGTCGACGAGTGGCGCGCCGAGGTCCCGCAGATCACCGAGTGGTTCGAGAAGTTCGGCGACAAGCTCCCCAGCACCATGTGGGACGAGCTGGAGATCCTCAAGCACCGGCTCGGCTGAACGGAAGGACCCCCTCCCTCCCCACCCCTCGTCCCTCGGGGCGGGGCCCTGGGAGGGGGCCGCTCCGGCAGCTCACCAGGCTCGGGGCCCCGCCCGGTCAACGGCGACCGGTGCGGGGCCTCGTCCCGTCCGGGCCCCCTGCCGCCCCGGTCCCGTGCCCCGACCGGCCGAGGTGGCGCGGGTCGGTTAGCGTGGCCGGGCGTACGCACGCTCCCTCCACCTGAGACGACAGGTCCCTCGTGCCCAACCCGTACCTGTACGTGCTGCGCACGCCGCACGCGCTGCCGATGGTGCTCGCCGCCTTCGTCGGGCGGCTCCCGCTGTCCATGGTGGGCCTGGGCTCGGTGCTGCTGATCGCCTCCGAGACCGGCTCCTACGGCTTCGGCGGTGCGGTCGCGGCCACCGGCGCCGTCACCACCGCGATCTCCGGGCCGGTCATCGGGCGCTGGGCCGACACGCACGGGCAACGCCGCACCCTGCTCCCGGTGCTGGCCGTCTTCGTCGCCGCCGGCTGCGTGTTCCTGCCGGCGGTCAAGAACGACTGGCCGACCTGGACCGTCTTCGCCTCCGCGGGCGTGGCGGGCGCCTGCATCCCGCCGGTCGCCTCCATGATCCGTGTCCGCTGGACCCACCTGCTGCGCGGGACGCACCGGCTGCCCACCGCCCTGGCCATGGAGTCGGTGGTCGACGAGTTCGTCTTCATCGTCGGCCCGGTCCTCGTCACCTTCCTGTCCACCACCGGGCACGCGACCTCCGGCGTGGTCACCGCGTTCGTGCTCGCCGTCGTCGGCAGCCTGCTGTTCGCCGCGCAGGGCCGCACCGAGCCGCCCCCGCACGGGCACGCCGCCCGGTCCGGCCCCCGCGCGATCCGCAGCCCGGGGATCCGGGTGCTGTTCGTCGTGGGCGCTGCGGTCGGCGCCGTCCTCGGCACCCTGGAGATCGCGCTGGTGGCCTTCGCCGACGAGAAGGGCGCGATGTCGCTGTCCGGGGTGCTCATCGCCGCGCTGGCCGTCGGGTCGATGGCCAGCGGCATCGGCTGGGGCAGCGTGCACTGGCGGCACCCGCTGCGGCAGCGGCTGTCGGTCGCCCTCGTCGCGCTGACCGTGCTCAGCCTCCCGCTGCTGTTCGTCGGCAACGTCTGGACCATGATCCCGTTCGTGGTCGTGGCCGGTGTGGCCGTCTCCCCGTCGCTCATCAGCTCCTTCACCCTCGCCGAGCTCCTGGTCCCGCGGTCGGCGACCACCGAGGCGTTCACCTGGATCGGGACCGCGCTGGGCCTCGGCGTGGCCGTGGGCGCCTCCCTGGCCGGCTGGGTGGTCGACACGGCCGGGGCCAACGCGGCGTTCACGGTCGCGACCGTCGCCGCGGCCGTGGCCGCGGTCGTGGTCGCCGCCTGCCAGCACCTCCTGCACGTGCCCGCCGAGCACGCGGCCGCGCCGGCGATGGCACGGTGAGCGGGCACGGTGAGCGGGCACGGTGAGCGGGCACGGTCAGGGGGCACGGTGAGGGAGGCACGGTGAGGGAGGCGCGGTGACCGGGCACGGCGGGAGCGGCACGGTGGGAGGTCCGGCCCCGGGGCACGGGGACGACGGCGGGGGGCCGGTGAGCCCCGGGCGCCCCGACGGGACCCGCACCATCGCCGAGGTGCTGGCCGAGGCCCGCAGCCGGATCCACCGCCTCGAGCCGGCCGAGGCCGCCGCCCGTGCCGCGGCGGGGGCGGTGCTGGTCGACACCCGGACCGGCGACCAGCGCGCCGCCGACGGGACGGTCCCCGGCGCGCTGGTCGTCGAGCGCAACCACCTGGAGTGGCGGTTCGACCCGGACAGCGACGCACGGCTGCCCGAGGCCACCGGCCACGACGTCGAGGTCGTCCTGTTCTGCGACGAGGGCTACTCCTCCAGCCTGGCGGCCGACTCGCTGCGCGCCCTCGGCCTGCGGCGGGCGGCCGACGTCATCGGCGGCTTCCAGGCCTGGCGGGCCGCCGGGCTGCCCGTGACCCCGGGCGGCGCGGCCGGCCGGTGACCCGGCCCCGCCCGCTGGCCGGGGGCGGCCGCCGGCTCGGCGTCGCCCCCGAGCGGCTCGGGCGCTGGCTGGACGGTGTCGCCACCCGGCACGGCGCTCTCACCGCCGTCGCCGAGGACGCCGGCACGGTGCGCGTCACCTGCACCGACGGCACCGTCGTCACCCTCCGCGCGCCCTTCCCGTGGGTCCCCGGGCCGGCGCTGCTGACCACCTTCACGGCGCAGGCCAGGGCACCACGGCGGGCGGGGGTGCTGCTGGTGCGGCGGGGGCGGTGGGCCGTCGGCGTGGTGGACGGCGCGGACCTGGTCGCCTCCAAGGTGGACTCCCGGCAGGTGCAGGGCCGCACCGCGGCCGGCGGCTGGAGCCAGCAGCGCTACGCGCGCCGGCGGGCGCACCAGGCCGACGCGGTGGTCGAGGCCGCGGCCGGCACCGCCGCCCGCCTGCTGCTGCCGCACGCGGGGGAGCTGGCGGGCCTGTTCACCGGTGGCGACCGCGGCCTGCTCGACGCCGTCCTCGCCGACCCCCGCCTGCGGCCGCTGGCCGCGCGCCGCGCCGACCGCGTCCTGGACGTCGGGGAGCCCACGAAGGCCGTCCTGCTGACCACCCCCGCGCTGGTGCGGGCGGTCGAGGTGACCGTGGTGGAACCCGGTGACCGCCCGGGCTGACCGGCGCCTCGCGTCAGCCGCCCGGCCGCAGCACCAGCCGGACCGGGTCGCCCTCCTTGCGGGCGAGCATCTCGATGCCGCGGGCCGCCTCGGTCAGCGGCAGGGTGCCCGAGACCGACCGGGAGAGGTCCAGCCGCCCGTGCCGGACGAGCCCGACCAGCTGCTCGACGTGCTCCGGCCGGGAGCCGTAGTGGCCGAGGATGCGCTGGCCGAAGTAGCTGAACTGGGTGCCGTTGCGGATGGTCAGCGGCTGGTCGGTGAGGCCGACGAGCACCAGCCCGCCCTCGCGCTCCAGGCAGCGCACCGCCTGCTCGCGCACCGCGGCCACCCCGGCGAGGTCGAAGGCGTGCGCCAGCCCGGCCCCGCCGGTCAGCTCGCGCACCCGGGCGGCGACGTCCTCGGAGGGGTCCAGCGCCAGGTCCGCGCCGAAGTCCAGGGCCCGCTGCCGGGCCGCCGGCACGGGGTCGACGGCGACGATCGGCGCCGCGCCGGCCAGGCGCAGCAGCTGCACCGCGTGCGCGCCGAGGCCGCCGACGCCCCACACGCCGACCGGCTGCCCGGCGCGGACGCCGGCCGTCTGCACGATCGAGGCCCAGGGGGTCGAGACGGCGTCGGGGATGATGCAGGCCTGCTCGAAGGGGAGGTCGTCGGGGATGGGCACGAGCGTCCCGACCGTGGCCAGCGCGTACTGCGCCCAGCCGCCGTCGTAGTCGACGCCGCGGGTGCGGACCCAGCCGTCGACCTCCTCGCCGGCCTGCAGGGTGACCCGCCGGCCCTCCCAGCCGGTCACGCCCTCCCCGGCGCCGGCGACCACGCCGGCCACCTCGTGGCCGAGCGTGACCTCGTCACCCGCGAGGAACAGCGGGGTGAGCTGGCCCTCGACGAGGTGGACGTCGGACAGGCAGATCCCGGCGGCGCGGACCTCGACCAGCACCTGCCCGGGACCGGGTTCGGGTCGCGGCACCTCCGTGACCCGGAACTCCCTGGTGCGCACGTCCAACCGGCCGGCGAGCATCGTCTCGGGCATGCCCGGGTCCTCCCCACGACGGGCCCGTCCCACACCGGCCCGCCGGGAACCGCACCCCGCAGTGACCGGGACCTCACGGTCGTGCAACGGCTGACCGGGGCGGCGGCGCGGATGGTTGTGCCGCGGGAGGATCCCTGTTCAGGTGGGGGCCGCCACGGAGGGAGGAAGATTGGACCTGCGCACGGACGCACGGGTCAGGACGGTGGGCAAGCTCGCGGCGACGGTGGTCGCGGCCGGCCTCCTCGTCGCAGGGCTCCTCTTCCCGTGGGTGGGCGGTCCCCTCTCGGTCGCCCAGCAGTCGACCAGCCTGCTCGGGGACCTCCCGGCCGAGCTGACCTTCGACCCCCCGCCCCCGAACACGGTGCTGCTCGCGGCCAACGGCGAGCCGATCACCTACTTCTACGACGAGAACCGGGACCCGGTCGGCGGCGACGAGATCGCGCCCGTCATGAAGGAGGCGATGGTCGCCATCGAGGACGCGCGCTTCTTCGGGCACCACGGCCTCGACGTCCAGGGCACCCTGCGCGCGCTGGTCACCAACCTGGCCGCCGGTGGCGTGCAGGAGGGCGGCTCCACGCTCACCCAGCAGCTGGTCAAGCAGACCCTGCTGCAGACCGCGGAGACCCCGGAGGAGCGGCGCGCGGCGACGGAGCAGACCGTGGGCCGCAAGCTGCGCGAGGCGCGGGTCGCGCTGGCGCTCGAGGACGCCTACAGCAAGGACGAGATCCTCACCCGCTACCTCAACATCGTCTACTTCGGGCAGAACGCCTACGGCGTGCAGCCGGCCGCGCGGGCCTTCTTCGGCGTCGACGCCGCGGACCTCACCCTGACCCAGGCCGCGCTGCTGGCCGGGCTGGCGCAGAGCCCCACCTCGGACGACCCGTTCACCAACCCCCAGGCGGCCACCGACCGGCGCAACGAGGTCCTCTCCCGGATGGCCGAGCAGGGCTACATCGGCGCCGACGAGGCCGCCGCGGCGCAGGCGAGCCCGCTCGGGCTGTCCCCGGCCCCCGCCCCGCCGCGCGGCTGCGTGGAGGCCACGGTCGGCCCGTTCGTCTGCGACTTCGTGCAGCGCTACCTCGTCCAGGAGCTGGGCCTCACCCAGGAGGACCTCGACAACGGCGGCTACGTCGTCCAGACCACCCTGGACGTCGACCTGCAGCGCGCCGGGGACGCCGCGGTGCTGGGCACCCTCCCCATGGGCGACTCGCTGGCCGGCATGTTCACCGCCGTGGAGCCGGGCACCGGGCACCTGCTGGCGATGAGCGTCAACCGGGTGTTCGGCTACGACCAGGGCGACCCCGCGCAGGAGTCCTACAACCTCAACGTGGCGCCGAGCCAGGGCTCGGGGTCCACCTACAAGGTGTTCGTCGCGGCGGCGGCACTGGCCCGTGGTTACTCCAGCACCTACACCCTCACCACGTCCGACCCCTACGTCTCGCGGGTCTACCGCGACGGCAGCGGCCCCTACGACGTGGAGAACGCCGGCACCTACCGCTCGACCCTGGACCTCACGACCGCCCTGTACCAGTCGTCGAACACCTACTTCCTCGCGCTGGAGGACGCCCTCGGCAGCGTGGAGGACCCGGTGCGGATGGCCGAGGCGATGGGCCTGTTCCAGTTCAGCGACCCCGGCCTGCCGCAGCGGATCATCGACGAGAACCGCGGGTCGTTCACGTTCGGCTCGGAGGCCACCAGCCCGCTCGGGCTGGCCAGCGCCTACTCCACGCTGGCCGCGAGCGGGACCCGGTGCGACGTGGTCCCGGTGACCGCCGTCCTCGACCAGCACGGCGACCCCGCGGTCGGCCCGGACGGCGAGCCGCTGGCCCTCGGCGACCGCTGCACGCCCGAGGCGATCCCGCCGGGCGTGGCGACCACGCTGAACCAGATGCTGCGCAAGGACGTCGAGCCGGGGCACCCCGGGCAGACCGGCCGCCGCGCCTACGTCCCGGGGCACCAGATCGCCGGCAAGACCGGGACCTCGCAGGACAACTACTCGGTCGCCTTCGTCGGGTACACGCCGGAGATCGCGGCGAGCGTCATGGTGCTCAACCCCAAGCGCAACGAGGACGTCGGCGGCTTCGGTGGCGGCAAGGGCGCGACCATCTGGCACGACGCGATGGCGCCGGTGCTCGAGGCCCGGGGCAGCGGCGAGTTCCCGCCCGCCGACCCGGTGGTGGAGCACGGCAACACCCGCCCGGTGCCCGGCTGCTCCTCGGTGCGGGCCTGCCAGGCGGCGCTCGCCGACGCCGGCTTCGAGCACACCACGGTGCGGGTCGACAGCAGCCGGTCGGCGGGGACCTTCCTCGGCACCAGCCCGTCCCGCGGCGGGCGGGCGGTGCCCGGCCAGGTCGTGACCATCCTCGTCAGCAACGGCTCCGACTACGTCCCGCCGCCGCCCCCCGCCCCGGACCCCGAGCCGGCCCCGCCGGCCACCGCGCCCGAGGCGCCCGCCGGGCCCC
Source organism: Geodermatophilus sp. SYSU D00758 (assembly GCF_054049955.1). Taxonomy (NCBI): domain Bacteria; kingdom Bacillati; phylum Actinomycetota; class Actinomycetes; order Geodermatophilales; family Geodermatophilaceae; genus Geodermatophilus; species Geodermatophilus sp. SYSU D00758. The sequence goes on along the minus strand of NZ_JBJGYK010000012.1, from coordinate 110,759 downwards.
CGCCGGCCGAGGAGCCGGCCCCGGAGCCGGAGCGACCGGCCGGTCCGCCGGCCGACGGACCGCCCGGTGGCGGGCCAGCGGACGGGGGGCCGCCCGAGCCCGCGCCGGCCGAGCCGCCGCCCGCGCCGGCCGAGCCGGGACCGCCCGCGCCGGCCGAGCCGGGACCGCCCGCGCCGGGACCGCCCGGGGGCTGACCGGTGCGCAGCCGCTCGTCGAGGGCCTGGGTGAGCAGCCACCCACCGATCACGACCAGGTGGAGCAGCCAGAGCCACAGGCTGACCGCCACCACCGCCCCGACGACGGTCAGCCCGCCGAACGGCGCGCCGAGGGCCAGCGGCAGCGCGAGGAAGAGCACGAAGCCCTGGAGGAAGCCGGACAGGCAGGCGGCGGTGAACAGGACGCCGCAGACCAGCGCCGTCCACCGGACCCGGCCGGCGGCCACCACCCCGTACCCCCAGAACAGCGGCACGGTGAGCACGAACAGCACCGAGTAGTAGCCCACCGCCAGGCTGCCCAGGGTGCGGCCCTGCTCCTGCAGGACGGCCATCGCGGCGGCGGCGAGCAGCAGGGGGTAGAGCAGCAGCGGGAAGGCGCCGACCAGGGGGAGGGCCAGCAACCGGCCCCGCCAGCCGGTCAGGGTGTCCCGGCGGGTGGTGAAGCGCAGCAGCGCGCGGCGCAGCCCCTCCCCGTAGAGGGACAGCGGCAGCAGGGCGAGGGCGAAGGCCATCACGTCCAGGCCGACGCCGGCGTCGGCGAGCGCGCGCAGCGCCCGGGGGGCGCCGAGCTCGGCCGGCAGCACCTCGGCGAGCCGGCCGGAGAGCTCCCGGACCCGTGCCGGGGAGGTGACGAGGGCGGTGAGCGAGAAGGCCACCAGCAGCAGGGGCACCACGGCGATGCCGGCGTAGAAGGTGAGCCCGGCGGCGATCAGGGCGAGGTCCCGCCCCTGCAGCCGGTCCCGCACGCCGCGCAGCAGACCGGCGGTCTCGGCGCGCAGCCGCCGCGACCTCCCGGCGCGCCGCCCGCCGCTCAGCACCGCTCCAGCAGGTGCCGTGCGGCCGCGTACCCGCCCAGGCCGCTGACCGCCCCGCCGCGCACCGTCCCGCCGGAGGAGGCCGCGACCACGCGCGGGTGGTCGGTGGCCACCCCCCAGGTGCCCGCCTCCTCCGGCGTGCCCGCCACCGGCCAGGCGAGGTCGCCGTGGAAGATGTGGCCGCCCGGCATCGCCAGCGACGCCTCGACGTCCAGCGGCGAGGCCGCCTGCAGGCAGGGCTCCCCGTCGGCGTCGCGGGCCAGGCAGTCCAGCAGCGGCTCGGCCAGGTGCGCGTCGAGCTGGTCGACGACCCGGCGCACCGCCTCCCGGCGGGTGCCGACCGGGTCCTCCCGGAACAGCGCCGCGGGGGTGTGCAGGCCGAACAGCGTCAGGGTCTGGTGGCCGGCGGCGCGCTCCTCCGGACCGAGCACCGACGGGTCGGACAGCGAGTGGCAGTACACCTCGAAGGGGATGACGTCCGGCAGCCGGCCCGCGGCCGCCTGGGCGTACGCGGCGTCGAGCCGGGCGGCGGACTCGTCGACGTGGAAGGTGCCGGCGAAGGCCACGGCCGGGTCGACGCCCGAGCGCAGCCGGGGGAGCCGGGCCAGGACCATGTTGACCTTCAGCTGGGCTCCCTCGGTGCCGTCCGCGGCCGGCCGGCCCAGCAGCCGGTCCACCACGGCCGGGGCGGCCCCGCAGACCACGTGCGCGGCGTCCGCGGCGTGCTCGGCGCCGTCCTCGTCGGTCCAGTGCACCGTGACGCCGTCCCCCCGCGGGTCCAGGCGGGTGACCGCGGCACGGGTGAGCAGTTCGGCACCGGCCCCGCGCGCGGCGGCCGCCATCGCCCCGCTGACGGCGCCCATGCCCCCGACCGGCACCCGCCAGCGGCCGGTGCCGTTGCCGACCACGTGGTAGAGGAAGCACCGCCCGGCCGCGGACCCGGCGTCGTGGACGTCGGCGAACGTGCCGATCAGCCCGTCGGTGAGCGCCACCCCGCGGACCACGTCGGAGGCCAGCTCGTCGGCCACCACGTCGGCCAGCGGCCGCTCGCGCAGGTCGTGCCACAGGCCCGGGTCGCGCAGCCGGCCGGCCAGCGCGCCCGGCGACAGGAGCGGTTCGGTGAGGGTCGGCGCGAGGTCCTCGGCCAGTGCGGCCACCCGACGGTAGAACCGCCGCCAGCCGGCGAACTCGGCGTCGGACCCGGTGAGCGCGCGGAAGGAGGCCTCGGTCGCCGGGCCCTCGTCGCGCTCGACGAGCAGGCCGGGGCCGCCGGGGACGGCGGTGTAGGAGGCCACCGCGCGGTCGGCGAGGGTGACGTCCAGGTCGAGGTCGTCGACGATGCGGTCGGGCAGCAGGCTGACCAGGTAGGAGTAGGCCGACAGCCGGACGTCGACGCCGGGGAAGACCTGCCGGCTGACGGCGGCACCGCCCACCCGCTCCAGCCGCTCGAGCACCAGCACCGAGCGGCCCGCCCGGGCCAGGTAGGCGGCGGCGACCAGCCCGTTGTGCCCCGCTCCCACCACCACGACGTCGTACCTGCTGCGCGCGTCCACCGGCGGACCGTAGCCGTCCCTGCCCGGCGGGGTCAGGTGGGCGAGCCGGGCTCCTCGTCGGCGCAGATCTCCTCGTCGCGCACGTCCGCCTCGGCGGCCCCGCAGTCGGTGGTGCCGCGTTCGAGGTCGGTGTTCTCGCCGCAGGCGGCCAGCGGGCCGGCGGCGGCCCCGGCCAGGGCCAGGGCGACGAGGAGGCGCTTGAGGTCCATGGGGCCTCTGCTGCCCATTCCGGACCGGACGTGAACCCATCCGCCCCAGCCGCCACGGGCGTACCGGCCGACCTGCGGGAACCGGGCGGGAGTCCACGAGATCACATGCCCGTCATTGTCACGACCGGGTCACGGCCATTACGTTGCGTGTGTCCGACGGGGCGCTCAGTCACCGAGAAGGGTGACACCCCCCGGACGCCGCCGGCCGCGCCGGGCGCCTTCTGCCCGGGCCCGTCAGCTCACCGGTAGGCGGCTCGAGGGAGTGAGGGAGAGCCGCCGTCCCATGGCGACGCCGCGTACCGCCGCCCGGCTGACCGCCGCCCTGGCGGCCACCCTGACCATCGCGCTCCTCCCGGCGCCGGCCGGGGCCGAGGAGCCGGGCACCGCGCAGGAGGCGGCCGCCCTCGTGGCTGCCCGCGGGCACGCCCTCGAGGCGGTCACCGAGCAGTTCAACGAGGCCCGTGAGGTCCTCCGCGCCCAGCAGGCCGCCGCCGAGCAGGCCGCCGCGGAGGTGCAGGAGGCCGCCACCGTGGCCGCCGCGGCCCGCGAGCAGGTGCGCGGCATCGCGCGCACCGCCTACACCGGCGAGAGCATGGGCTCGCTGCAGGCGCTCCTCACCAGCGACTCGGCGGACGAGTTCGTCAACCGGGTCGGCCTGCTCCAGGCCGTCGCCGGGCACCAGAACGCCCTCCTCGGCGAGGCGGTCGCCGCCGGGGAGGCCGCGGCCGCGGCCCAGGCCGTCGCCGACCGGGCTGCCGGGGAGGCGCAGCAGCAGTACGACGCCGTCGCCGCGCAGCAGTCCGCGCTCGAGGCCGAGATCGCCGCCTACCAGGCCGACTTCGCCCGGCTCTCGGCCGAGGAGCGGCGGGCCGCGGTGGAGCTCGCCGCCACGCACGCGGTCGGCGGGGAGGAGGAGCGGGCCAGCCGGTCGGCGGCCCGCGAGGAGCCCGCCCCCTCGGCCCCCGTGGTGGCCGACAGCGGGGCCGCCCAGACCGCGGTCGACACCGCCATGGCCCAGCGCGGCAAGCCCTACGTGTGGGCGGCGTCCGGCCCGGGTTCCTACGACTGCTCGGGGCTGGTGCAGTACGCCTTCGCCGCCGCCGGCATCAGCCTCCCGCACTCGAGCCGGATGCAGTCGACGATGGGGCAGGCCGTCTCCCGCGCCGACCTGCGCCCCGGTGACCTGGTGTTCTTCTACAGCCCGGTCAGCCACGTGGGCATCTACATCGGCAACGGGCAGATGGTGCACGCGCCGACCTCGGGGGACGTGGTGAAGGTCGCCGGCATCGACGTGATGGGCAGCTACGCCGGGGCCCGCCGCATCGCCGGCTGACGCCGTCGGCGAGCGGCGGGCGCCGGCCGCCGCGGGTCGAGTGCTCCTTGACGCCCCGTGCCAGGAGGTGAACACTGCTCTTGTATCGGATCAGTGCTCGCAACGAGGGGGCGGTCGTGGCGCAGACCTGGCAGTGGGCCTGGGCGCTCGTGACGTTCGCGGCGGAGCTGGCGGCCCTCGCTGCGCTGGCGTGGTGGGGTGCCACGGCCGGTGGGACGGCCGCGCTGCGGTGGGTGCTGGCGGTCGGCCTGCCGCTCGTCGCCGCGGCGGCCTGGGGGCTGTTCGCCGCACCGCAGGCGGTGGTGCAGGTCCTCGTCCTCGCCGTCCTGACCAAGGTCGTCGTGTTCGGCGCCGCCGTCCTGGCGCTGCTGGGTGCGGGGGCGCCCCGGCTGGCCGCCGTCCTCGCCGTCGCGGCGGTGCTCGGCACCGTGCTCTCCGGGCCGCTGACCGCCCAGCAGCCGCAGACCCCGGTCAGCGCCCCGGCGGTCCGCTGACCTGCTGCAGCAGGCCCCAGACGAAGCGCGCCCGCACGCCACCGGGGAGCTCCACCTCCCAGCGGGTGACCACCCCCGGGTCCACGCCGCGCGCGCCCGGCAGGCCCACCACGTCGTCCAGCACGTGCCCCCAGACCAGCAGCCGGCCGGCGCTCGCGCGGGGGACGGGGGAGCCGGGCGCCCGGACGAGGTGCTCCTCGAGCACCGTCCCGCCCGGGCCGGTCAGCACCTCCCACGACAGGTGCGGCCACAGCGGCAGCGGCCAGCGGCGCACCTGCAGGTCCAGGTCGCCGAACCGGCGGTCGGCCACCTCCGCGGCCGGCCCGAGGACGGCGGTCCGCAGGGCCAGCCCCCGCGGGGCCCGGTGCGAGTGCTGGAGCGCCTGGAAGCGGGTGTGCGCGGCGTGCGCCTCGGCCCGGGTGGCACCCAGCCGGGGCAGCGCCTCGGCGACCAGGTCCGGGCGCAGGTCGGCCATCCGGCGCAGCAGCACGAGGCAGAACTCCCGCCGCGCCAGACCCCGCACGGGCGCCCAGCCTGCCAGCCCGGGGTCCCGGGGCGGTGGGACCATGGGCCGGTGACCCCCCGCGCCACCGCCCTCGCCTTCCGCGCCGTCGCCCTCGCCGAGGCGTGCTCCTGGGTCGGGCTGCTGTTCGGCATGTTCGTCAAGTGGGTGCTCGGCACCTCCGAGCGCGGCGTGCAGATCTTCGGGCCGGTCCACGGCGGGATCTTCATCGCCTACGTCGTCCTCGCCCTGGTCGCCGCCCGGGTGCTGCGCTGGGAACCGCGCACCACGCTGCTCGCCCTCGCCGCCTCGGTGCCGCCGCTGGTCACCCTGTGGTTCGACCGGTGGGCCACCCGCACCGGCCGGCTCCCGCTGCCGGAGCCCGTGCCCACGTCCTAGAGCCGCGGGCCGCCGGCGCCCTCGCTACCGTCGCCGGCATGCCCGAGCCCGTCCTGCCGTCCACCGCCCGCCTGCTGCTCGCCCGCACCGCGCGGGTGCAGCGCGACGGCCGTGCGCCGTCCCTCGTGGCGGGCGTGGTGCGCGACGGCGGGCTGGCCTGGTCGGCCGGCCGCGGTGACGTCGGCGAACCGCACACCGACGTGCAGTACCGACTCGGGTCCATCAGCAAGACGGTCACCGCGGTGGCGGTGCTGCGGCTGCGCGACGAGGGCCGGGTGCACCTCGACGACCCGCTGGACCGGCACGTGCCCGGCACGCCGCTGGGGGACCGGACGGTCGGGCAGCTGCTGGCGCACGTGGCCGGCGCCGCGGCCGAGAGCCCGGGCGGCTGGTGGGAGCGCACCCCCGGCGGCGCGCTGGAGGACCTCGCCCTGGCCGAGGAGCACGTCGTCCTCGGTGCCGCCCGCCGGTTCCACTACTCCAACCTCGGGTTCGGCCTGCTCGGCGAGCTGGTGGCCCGGCTGCGGGGACGGTCGTGGGAGGACGTCGTCCGCACGGAGGTGCTGGCGCCGCTCGGCATGGCCCGCACCACGCCGCGGCCGGCGGCCCCCGCCGCCGAGGGGCACGCGGTCCACCCGTGGGCCGACGTCGTCCTCCCCGAGCCCGAGCACGACGCCGGGGTCATGGCCGCCGCCGGCCAGCTCTGGGCGACCCTCGCCGACCTCGGCCGCTTCGCCGCCTTCCTGCTCGGCGACACCGGCGACGTGCTCGACCCCGACACCCTGGAGGAGATGGCCGTGCCGGCCGGCGTGGACCCGTCCGCGCCGGGGTGGTCGGCCTACGGGCTGGGCCTCCAGGTGCTCCGGGTGGACGGCCGCACCCTGGTCGGCCACGGCGGCTCGATGCCCGGCTTCCTGGCCGGGGTCTTCGTCGACCGGGAGGAGCGGGCCGGCGCGGTGTCGCTGGCCAACACGACCAGCGGCCTGGACCCGCTGCTGCCCGGCCTGCTCGCCGACCTGCGCGCGGCCGAGCCGCGGGTGGTGGAGCCGTGGCGGCCCTCGCCGCCCCCGCTGCCGCTGGAGACGCTCGGCATCTGGTACTGGGGGCCCACGCCGCACGTCCTGCGCGCACTGCCCGGCGGGCTGCTGCACCTGGGCCCGCTGCCCGGCCGGGCCGGGCGGGCCAGCCGGTTCGCCCGCCGGGACGACGGCACCTGGGTGGGCCTGGAGGGCTACTACGCCGGCGAGCCGCTGCGCATCGCCGAGGACCACCTGGACCTCGGGACCTTCGTGTTCACCCGCGAGCCCTACGACCCGACCGCCCCGGTGCCCGGCGGCGTCGACGGGGGCGGCTGGCGGGCCTGAGCCCGGCGGCCGCTCCGGGCGGTGGGTGCTCCCCGGTGGCGAGTGCGACGAACCCGTGGCCGTCGGCCGCTGATCACCACGGGTGCGTCGCACTCGGGCAGGGGGCTCAGGCGCGGTCGAAGGCGTCCATCGTCGTCTTCACCACCGCGGCGTAGGCCACGTGCGGGACGACGTCGCTGGCCCAGTCGGTGGCCGACCAGGACCGCGGGTCGGTGATGCCCAGGACGGTCATCGGCCCGTTGGCGGCCACCAGCACGCCGAGGGTGGTGAGCAGCGTGCCCACCAGCGGCTGGGAGCGGTAGCCGGCCGCCCGCACCAGGCCCACGGCGACCCCGACGCCCACGCCGGCGACCAGCCCCGTCATCGGGCCGAGGCCCTGCACCCGGTTCTGGCGGGTCTCCTGGTCGCCGGGGATCTCCACGTGGGCCTTCTCGGCGAGCTTCTCGACGGTCTGCTCGGGCGTGGAGCTGCTCCCCCGACCGCGCACCACCATGTCGAGGTAGGTCACGGCGTTGAGAGCGGTCGTGCCGGCGGCGCCGGCGGCGGCCCCGCGCAGTGCCCAGCCGAGCACGCCGATGCCGCGCCGGCCCTTGCCGAGGGTCCCGATCCGGGTCTGCTTCGCCATGGCGCGGCCCTACCCCGCGGCCGGGCCGGTCACGCGGGCACCGGCCGGCGCAGGAAGGCGGCGAGCAGCCGGGCGGTGCGCTCCACCGTCTCGCGGTGCTGCACCTCGTAGCCGTGGGTGGACAGCGTGGGCAGGGCCAGCAGCGCGGCGCGGGCGGACTGCCCGGCGCTCTTGGCCTGCGAGCCGTCGGAGTCGTAGGTCTCGAACACCACGGCACGGGGGTCGAGCCCGAGCTCCCGGCCCACGCCGAGCAGGTGGTCGGCGAGGGCCTTGTCGTAGACGACGGCGTCGTCGGCGTAGCAGACCAGCGGCCCGGAGTCGGCCGGCACCTGGTACTCCGGCTCGGCCGGGCCGACGTCCAGGGCCAGGGTCACCTCGCCGGGCAGGGCGCGGGTGGCGTAGGAGGCGCCGATGCCGCCCATCTCCTCGCCGGTGGTGCACACGAGGTGCACGTCGGCCGGGGGCCGGCCCTCGGCCCGCAGCAGGCGCGCGGCGCACACCAGCGCGGTCAGGGCGGCCCGGTCGTCGAGGAAGTAGCAGCCGACGAAGTCGCCGACCTCCACGAGCGTGCGGCGGCTGCGGTGCACGCACACCCGGGTCCCGGGGCGCACCCCCGCGCCGGCCAGCTCGTCGGTGGTGCGGCCGGTGAAGACGTGCACGTCCGCCCACTGCATCGCCTGCCCGCCGTCCCCGGGCCGGGTCCGCCACACCTGCGGCGTCTCCCGGGTGGTGTGCTCCGAGCCCAGCAGCAGGACGCCGGTGAGGGCCCCGGCGTCACCGAGCACGGTCAGCGGACCGAGGCCGAAGTTGGCCGGGTACATGGTGCCCAGCTGCGACAGGCGCAGGCTGCCGTCCTCCCCGATCCGCTTGACGACCATGGACAGCTCGTCCATGTGCGCCATGACCCGCACCACCGGGGCGTCGGCCGCGCCGGACCCGCGGACCAGCCCGACGAGGTTGCCCGCCGGGTCCACGGTGAGCTCGTCGACCAGCGGGGCCAGCTCCCGGCGGCAGATCTCCCGTACGTCGTCCTCCTGGCCTCCCGGGCCGTAGGCGTACAGCAGCTCCTGCAGCAGGTCGTGGTCCACGGGGTGGAGGGCTACCCCCGCCGGGCCCGTGGCACGCCCGGACGGCGGGTCAGGCGTCGCCGGCCGGCTCCGGTCCGGCGGCCCGGTCCAGCAGCGGCGCGACCCGGTGGTCGACCAGCCGGCGCAGCGCCAGCGCGGTGTCCGTGCGCTGCACCCCCGGGATGGCCAGCACCTGCTCGGTGATCCGCCACAGGTCGTCGGCGTCGGTGGCCACCACCCGCACGAGCAGGTCGGCGACCCCCGACAGCGCGGTCACCTCCAGCACCTCCGGGATGCCGGCCAGCGCCTCGCCGACGTCGGCCAGGCTGCGCTGCACCACCTGCACCGTCACGTAGGCGCCGAGGCGGTAGCCCAGCGCCTCCGGCCGGACCCGGTGGTCGAAGGGCGCGAGCACGCCCCCGGCCTCCAGGCGCGCCAGCCGGGTCTGCACCGTGTTGCGGGCCAGCCCCAGCCGCTGGGAGAGCGCCATGACGGTGGCGCGCGGGTCCTCGGTCAGGGCTCGGATCAGCCGCGCGTCGGTGGCGTCGAGGGCCGGCACGCTGCTCAGTCTGACACGCGAGGGCGCCCGCGGACCGGTCATCGTGCGCAATACGATCTCGTGACCTTGCGCAGATCTACCGGCAGGTGTGTTCTCACCGGAGGCCGGTCCGTGCCACCATGGGTGTGAGTGGTGCCACACCCCGGTGCCGCGACACGTCCAGTACCGCCCGCCGGTGACCCCGGGAGCGGCGGCCGACGGCGAGGAGATGCCCGTGAGTGTGTCGAGCGCGACCACCGAGGTGGTCGACCCCGTCCCGGGGGCCGACGCCCCCCACCTCCCCCAGCAGCCCGACCTCGTCCAGCTCCTCACCCCCGAGGGCGAGCGGGTCGAGCACCCCGAGTACCCGCTGGAGATCGGCGACGAGGAGCTGCGCGACCTGTACCGCGACCTCGTGCTGGTCCGCCGGTGGGACGTCGAGGCCACCGCGCTGCAGCGCCAGGGCGAGCTGGGCATCTGGGCCTCGCTGCTGGGCCAGGAGGCCGCCCAGATCGGCGCCGGCCGCGCGCTGCAGCCGGGCGACATGGCCTTCCCCACCTACCGCGAGCACGGCGTGGCCTGGACGCGGGACGTCGACCCGCTCGAGGTCATCAGCCTGTTCCGCGGCGTGGACAACGGCGGCTGGGACCCGGCCGCCACCGGCTTCAACCTCTACACGGTCGTCATCGGCGCCCAGTGCCTGCACGCGACCGGGTACGCGATGGGCCTGCAGCGCGACGGCGCGGAGACCGCCGCGCTGGCGTTCCTCGGTGACGGCGCGACCAGCCAGGGCGAGGTCAACGAGGCGATGATCTGGGCGGCCAGCTTCTCGGCCCCCGTCGTCTTCTTCTGCCAGAACAACCAGTACGCCATCAGCGTCCCGCTGGAGCGGCAGACCCGGGTACCGCTGTACCGGCGGGCCGCGGGCTTCGGCTTCCCCGGCGTCCGGGTCGACGGCAACGACGTCCTCGCCGTCCTCGCGGTGACCCGGGCGGCGCTGGCCGCCGCCCGCGACGGCCAGGGCCCCACGTTCATCGAGGCCTTCACCTACCGCATGGGCGCGCACACCACCTCCGACGACCCCACCCGCTACCGGCTGGCCAGCGAGCTGGAGGAGTGGAAGCTGCGCGACCCGATCGCCCGCCTCAAGGCGCACCTGTCCCGGTCGGGCGTCGCCGACGCCGCCTTCCTCGACTCCGTCGAGGCCGAGGCCGACGAGCTCGCCGCCCGGATCCGGCGCGGCACCACCGAGATGCCCGACCCGCCGGGGACGGCGATGTTCGACCACGTGTACGCCGAGCAGACCCCGCACCTGGCGCAGCAGCGGGCCGACTTCGCGGCCTACCAGGCGAGCTTCGAGGAGGCCGGCCGGTGAGCGCCCAGACCCTCACGATCGGCAAGGCCCTCAACCTGGGCCTGCGCAGGGCCATGGAGGACGACGCGAAGGTCGTGCTCATGGGCGAGGACATCGGCCGCCTCGGCGGCGTCTTCCGGATCACCGACGGCCTGCAGAAGGACTTCGGGGAGGACCGCGTCGTCGACACCCCGCTGGCCGAGGCCGGCATCCTCGGCACGGCCGTGGGCCTGGCCATGCGCGGCTACCGGCCGGTGTGCGAGATCCAGTTCGACGGCTTCGTCTTCCCCGCCTACAACCAGATCGTCACCCAGGTCGCCAAGATCCACGCCCGCTCCCGCGGGAAGCTGGCCATGCCGATCGTCATCCGCATCCCGTTCGGCGGCGGCATCGGCGCGGTCGAGCACCACAGCGAGAGCCCCGAGGCGTACTTCGCCCACACCCCGGGCCTGAAGGTGGTCGCGGTCAGCAACCCGGTGGACGCCTACTTCGGCATCCAGCAGGCCGTCGCCGCCCCCGACCCGGTCGTCTTCCTCGAGCCCAAGCGGCGCTACTGGGAGAAGGCCGAGGTCGACACCGACGCCACGCCGGACCCGCTGTTCGCCTCCCGCGTGGTCCGCGGCGGCGACGACCTCACCCTGCTGGCCTACGGCCCGATGGTGAAGACGGCGCTCCAGGCGGCTCAGGCGGCGGAGGAGGAGGGCCGGTCGCTGGAGGTCGTGGACCTGCGCACCCTCGCCCCGCTCGACCTCGACCCGGTGGTCGAGTCGGTGCGCCGCACCGGCCGCTGCGTCGTCGTCCACGAGGCCCCGGTGACCCTCGGGCTCGGGGCGGAGATCGCCGCGCGGATCACCGAGGCCTGCTTCCACTCGCTGGAGGCGCCGGTGCTCCGGGTGGGCGGCTACGACGTCCCCTACCCCCCGTCGAAGCTCGAGGAGGAGTACCTCCCCGACCTCGACCGGGTGCTCGGCGCCGTCGACCGCGCGATGGAGTTCTGACCGTGCCGGACCTCAAGCAGTTCAAGCTCCCCGACGTCGGGGAGGGCCTGACCGAGGGCGAGATCCTGCAGTGGCTGGTCGCCGTCGGCGACACGGTCACCGTCAACCAGCCGCTGTGCGAGGTGGAGACCGCCAAGGCCGCGGTCGAGCTGCCCTCGCCCTACGCCGGGACGGTCACCGCGCTGCTGCACGAGGCGGGGGAGACGGTCGACGTCGGCACGCCGATCATCACCATCGACGTCGGTGGGGAGGGCGGGGGCGACGCGGGTGGGGACGGCGCCACCCCGGCGCCGGCTGCCGCAGCGCCGGCGGAGGCGGCCGACGGCCCTTCGGGCGCCCCCGAGCCCGCCGCCGGGCTGATCGGCGGCGCGGCCCCCGGCGGGCGGACCGCGGTGCTGGTCGGCTACGGCCCGCGGACCACCGAGGCCCGCCGGCGCCCGCGCCGCGGCGGCAGCGCGGTCGCCGCCCGGGCGAGCGCGCCGCAGGCCACCGGCACCCTCGCCGGGGCCGACCACGGGTCCGGCGGCACCGAGCGCCCCGCGGCCGCCCCGGGCACGCCGCTGCTGACCACCGCCCCCGATGCCCGGAGCAAGCCGGTGCGCCACGGCGGCCTCGAGGTCGGCCGGCAGGCCGAGGCGCACGCGCTGTCGGAGGCCGCCGCCCCGTCGGCCGCGGCCACCCGCGGCCGGGGCCGCCCCCGGCCGCTGGCCAAGCCCCCGGTGCGCAAGCTCGCCAAGGACCTCGGCGTGGACCTGGCCGCGCTCGCCGGCAGCGGCGACGGCGGGGTCATCACCCGCGCCGACGTGCAGGCCGCGGCCGGGCAGGGCGAGCCGGGGTCGCCGGCCGCCGTCCCGGGCACCGCCCCTGCCGCCGTCGTGGCCCCGGCGCCCGGCGGCACCGCGGGGGAGCAGCGGATCCCGGTCAAGGGGGTCCGCAAGCACACCGCGGCGGCCATGGTGGCCAGCGCCTTCACCGCCCCGCACGTCACCGAGTTCCTCACCGTCGACGTGACCCGGACGATGAAGCTGCGCAGCCGGATCGCGGCCCGGCCCGAGTTCGCGGGGCTGAAGGTCAGCCCGCTGCTGTTCGTGGCCAAGGCGCTGCTGCTGGCCGCGCGCCGGCACCCGATGGTCAACAGCTCGTGGGACGAGGCCGCGCAGGAGATCGTCGTCCACGGGCAGGTGAACCTCGGCATCGCCGCCGCGACGCCGCGGGGCCTGGTCGTCCCGAACGTCAAGGACGCCGGGCGGCTCTCGCTGCCCGAGCTCGCCGCGGCGCTGGCCGAGCTGACCGAGACGGCGCGGGCCGGTCGCACCGCACCGGCGGACATAACCGGCGGCACGATCACCATCACCAACGTCGGGGTGTTCGGCGTCGACACCGGCACGCCGATCCTCAACCCCGGCGAGTCGGCGATCCTGGCCTTCGGGCAGGTCCGGGAGATGCCGTGGGTGCACAAGGGGAAGGTCGTGCCGCGGCAGGTGACCCAGCTGGCGCTGTCGTTCGACCACCGCATCGTCGACGGGGAGCTGGGCAGCCGCTTCCTCGCCGACGTGGGGGCGGTCCTGCACGACCCCGGGACGGCGCTGGCCCTCTGAGCCGGTGCCCGTGCCCGCCGTCCCCGGCGATCACGGCGCCGGTACCACTCCTGCGGCCCGCAGGGCGGTCCCGGCGCCGTGATCGCGGCCGCGGCGGTCAGCGGCCGCGGGAGTCCAGCTGGCCGCGCAGCAGCACCCAGCCGAGCACGGCCAGGTAGGCGCCGGCCGGGATCCCGCCGCCGAGCTGGGACAGGACGATCGTGCACGGCATCAGCAGCACGAGCAGCCCGGCGATCGCCCGCGGGACCCGGCCCGCGCGCCACAGCGAGACGGCGAGGGCCACCGAGCCGAGGAACCACAGCGCGTTGGCGGCGGCCGCCACGGCGGGGAAGAACGCCAGGTCCTCGCCGTTGACCGCGCTGGACACCATGCCGGCGCCGAGCAGCACCGTGCCGGCCGAGGCGACCCGGGCCCCCCACGGCCCGCGTGCCGAGGCGGCCAGCCGGCTGTGCAGGAGGGGCAGCGTCCACAGCAGCGCCGCGGTGGCCACCAGCAGCACCCGGGTGCGCGGGTCGATCGCGGCGAGGGTGTCCTGCGGGAACAGCAGCTGGGTGGCGCCGACGGCGGTCGACACGACGGCGCAGGCCAGCGCGGCGGCACCGGCGCGCCGGTCGCGGGCGGGGACGGTGGACGGTGCGGTGCGGGGCGGTGCGGACACGGTGGTCACGTCGGTCTCCTCGGTCGGTGCGGCCCGTCGTCGGGCCGTCGCCGGGGAAAGGTAGGGACGGCGCGGGCCCCGCCGCGTCGGCCCGGAGGCCACATCCGGACGACCGGCGGGTCGAGATCCGGGTGTCGACGAAGGTCGACACGGGGTTCGACCGCGGGAGGGACGCGCGGCGGGCCCGGCGGCCCGTAGGTTCCCCGACCGTGACCACCACCGGGAGCACCGCCGGGACGCTGCCGCTCGGCGCCGCGGCCGCGTCGCCGGCGCTCTCCCTGGCCCGGGCGCCGCGCTGGACCGGCCCCGTCGACGCCTGGGTGGCCGTCGCCCTGGCCGCCTGGGGGCTGGTCGAGGTGGCGGTGACCCCGGAGCTGACGGCGGTCGGGGGCAGCGCCTTCGCCCTGCTGTCGACGCTGCCGCTGGCGCTGGCCCGCCGCTTCCCCGGCCCGGTCGTGGTGGTCGTCTGCGCGGTCCTGGTGGCGCACGCCGCCCTGACCGGCGCCGGCGCGACGTTCACGCCGTTCCCGAGCCTGCTGCTGGCGGCCTTCACGGTCGCGCTGCAGGTGGCGGCGCTGCCCCGGGCCGCGGTCCTCGGCGCGCTGCCGGTGGCGGCCATGGGCGCGGCCGGGCAGTTCGGCTACTTCGGCGTCGACGGAGCGCAGCCCCGCGCGGTGGTGATCGCGGTGTTCTTCGTGGGCGGGGCGTGGGCCGGCGGCCGCGTGGTGCGGCACCGGGCGCTCGCCGCCGCACGGGCGGAGGAGGGGTCGGCCGCCGCGGCCGACCGCGCGGTGGCGCAGGAGCGGGCCCGCATCGCGAGGGAGCTGCACGACGTCGTGGCGCACGCGGTCTCGGTCGTGGTCCTCCAGACCGGGGCGGCCGAGCAGTTCGTCGTCCGCGACCCGCAGCGCGCCCTGGACCACCTCGGCCTGGCCCGCCGCACCGCCACCGAGGCGATGCGGGAGATGCGGCACCTGCTCGACGTGCTCCAGGAGGGCGACCCCTCCTACGCGCCGCAGCCGGGGCTCGGCCGGCTGGCCGAGCTGGCCGAGGAGGGGCGCGCCGCCGGCCTGGCGGTCGACCTGGCGGTCACCGGGGAGGACGAGGTGCCCGACGGCCCGTCCCTGGCGGTGTACCGGCTGGTCCAGGAGTCGCTCACGAACGTGCTCAAGCACGCGCCCGGCGCCCGGGTGGCGGTCCGGGTGGCGGCCACGCCCGAGCAGGTCACCCTCCAGGTGGCCGACGACGGCGGCCGGGCCGGCGCGCCGGACCTGCCGCCCCCCGGGGCGGAGCTGGCGACCGGCGGCGGGTACGGCATCCCGGGGATGCGCGAGCGGGTGCGGGTGTACGGCGGGTCGCTGACCGCCGGCCCGGCCGAGGGCGGCGGCTGGGCCGTCCGGGCGGTGCTCCCCCTGGCGGCGGCATGAGCGGCGGCACGGTCGGCGGCACGGGTGACGGGGATCCGCTGCGGGTCGTCGTCGCCGACGACCACGCCCTCGTCCGCTCCGGGATCACCGGGTTGCTCGAGGGCGGCGGCCTGGAGGTCGTGGGCGAGGCCGCCGACGGCGCCGAGGCGGTGGACGTGGCCCGGCGGGTGCGGCCCGACGTGGTGGTGATGGACGTCCGCATGCCGCGGCTCGACGGCATCGAGGCCACCCGCCGGCTGCGCGCGGGTGCCGATGCGCCGCAGGTCCTGGTCCTCACCACCTTCGACCTCGACGAGTACGTCTTCCGCGCTCTGGAGGCGGGCGCGGGCGGCTTCCTGCTCAAGGACGCCCCGCCGGGACGGCTGGTGGAGGCGGTCCGGACCGTCGCGGCGGGCGAGGCCCTGCTCGCACCCGCCCTGACCCGCCGGCTCATCGAGCAGTACCTGAGCTCCCCGGCGCCCGGTGCGGCGCGCCGGCCGGTGCCCGAGCTGAGCCCGCGCGAGGGCGAGGTGTGGCTGCTGGTCGCCCAGGGGCTGTCGAACGCCGAGATCGCCGCGACGCTGGTGGTCACCGAGGCCACGGTGAAGGCGCACGTCACCCGCCTGCTGGCCAAGCTGGGCGTCCGGGACCGCGTGCAGGCCGTCGTCCTCGCCTACGAGACCGGCGTCGTGCGGCCGGGCACGCGACGATGACGGCGTGACGCAGCCCGTGACCCGGCTCGACCGGTTGTTCGACCTGGCCGCGCGCGCGGCGGTCCCCGGCGGGTTCGGCTACCTCGGCCCGGCCGGCGTCCCGCTGCCCGACCGGCCGCTGCAGACGTGGATCACCGCGCGGATGACCCACGTCCTCGGAATGGCCGCGCTGCTCGGCCGGCCGGGGGCGGGCGGACCGCTCCGCCACGGGGTGGCGGCGCTGGCCGGTGGGCCGCTGCGCGATGAGGTGCACGGCGGCTGGCGGGCGGCCGCGGACGACGACGGGAAGGGCGCCTACCCGCACGCCTTCGTCGTCCTCGCCGGTGCGACCGCCACCACGGCCGGGGCCGCGGGCGGCCGGGAGCTGCTCGACGCCGCGCTCGGGGTCTGGCAGGACCGGTTCTGGGACGACGACGCCGGGCTGCCGGTGGAGGAGTGGGACGCCGCCTTCACCCGGCTCTCGGGCTACCGCGGGGCCAACGCCACCATGCACGGCGTCGAGGCCTCCCTCGCTGCGGCGGACGCCCTCGGCGACGACCCGCGGGCGGGGCGGCTGCGCGACCAGGCGCTGCGCAGCACCGAGCGGGTGGTGCACGGCTTCGCCCGCGACCGGGACTGGCGGCTGCCCGAGCACTTCACCGCCTCCTGGGAACCGCTGCCGGCGTACAACCGGGCCGAGCCGGCGCACCCGTTCCGGCCCTACGGCGTCACGGTGGGCCACCAGTTCGAGTGGGCGCGGCTGTGCCTGCACCTGCGCGCCGCCCTCGGGGACGGCGCGCCCGGGTGGCTGCTCGACGACGCGGTCGCGCTGTTCGACGCCGCCGCGACCCGGGGCTGGGCGGCCGACGGGCACGAGGGGTTCCCCTACACCCTCGACTGGGACGACCGCCCGGTGGTGGGGCAGCGCATGCACTGGGTCGTGTGCGAGGCCGTCGCGGCCGCGGCGGTGCTCGCCGACGTCACCGGCCGGGCGGACGCGCGCGAGCTCGCGGCGCGCTGGTGGGCCCACGGCGAGGCGCGCTTCGCCGACCCCACGACCGGGTCGTGGCGCCACGAGCTGACGCCGTCCGGGGAGGTGGCCACCGGCACGTGGGCGGGGCAGCCCGACGTGTACCACCTGGTGCAGGCGCTGCTGCTGCAGGAGGGCAGGCCGGTCCGCGGGAGCGTGGCGGCGGCGCTGGCAGGTGTTCCGCGCGGGGTCGCCGGGTAGGCGGACGGGGACAGCGATCCCGAGACAGGAGGAGCATCCCGTGGCCACCGTGCAGGAAGCCGTCGACGTCGACGTCCCCATCCGCGTCGCCTACGACCAGTGGACGCAGTTCGAGACCTTCCCGCAGTTCATGGGCGGGGTCGAGCGGATCACCCAGCTCGACGACACGCACACCCACTGGGTCACGAAGATCGACGGGGTCACCCGCGAGTTCGACGCCGAGATCACCGAGCAGCACCCCGAGGAGCGGGTCGCCTGGACCAGCACCAGCGGCGACGCCAAGCACGCCGGCGTGGTCACCTTCCACCGCCTGGCCGACGACAAGACCCGCGTGATGATCCAGATCGACTGGGAGCCCCACGGCGTGGTGGAGAAGGCCGGCGCCGCGCTCGGCTTCGACGACCGCCAGGTCAAGGCCGACGCGAAGCGGTTCAAGGAGTTCATCGAGAGCCGGGGCACCGAGACCGGCGCCTGGCGGGGTGACGTCTCCCGTCCCGATCAAGCCTGAGGAAGGGCCGCAGACGACGGCGCCCGTCCCCCGGAGGGGACGGGCGCCGCGGCCACCCTTCAGTCGGCGTCGAGGTCCTGGGCGACCATGCCCGCGATCTGGTCGAGCACCGCGGGGTCCTCGCTGCTCACCACGACCTCGGTGCCCTGCTTGGCGCCGAGCGTCATGATCATCAGGGGTGACCCGGCGTCGACCGGGTTGCCCCCCGGCGTGGCCAGGGTGACCGGGACGCCGGCCTTCCCGACGGCCTCGGCGATGAGCGCGGCCGGCCGGGCGTGCAGCCCGACGCGGGAACCGACGGTGACGGTCTGACTGGGCATGGGGTCCTCTCCTCGCTGCTGGGGACGTGCTGCGCTGCTGGGCGGTGCTGCGGACAGCCTGCCGGGTCAGGCCCGGGTCGGCTGGGCGACGGGGGCCGGCTGACCGGCGGCGTGCGCGTGCGCCATGTCGACGGCGTCCTCGGGGACGACGTCGGCCTTCGGGCGGCCGATGCTCTTCGCGACGGTGACGGCCAGGGCCCCCACGACGGTGCCGACCACCAGGGCCAGCACGAAGACCAGCACGTTGTTCATCGCGAAGAACACGAAGATGCCGCCGTGCGGGGCGCGCAGCTCGACGCCGCTGGCCGCCACGATCGCGCCGGTGGTGGCGCCGCCGAGCATCATCGACGGGATGACCCGCAGCGGGTCGGCCGCGGCGAAGGGGATGGCGCCCTCGGAGATGAACGACGCGCCGAGCAGCCAGGCCGCCTTGCCGTTGTCCCGCTCCGCCGGCGTGTAGAGCCGCGGCCGGACGGCGGTGGAGAGCGCCATCGCCAGCGGCGGGACCATGCCGGCCGCCATGACGGTCGCCATGATCACCAGCGAGCCGCTGGTCTGCGAGGCCAGGCCGGCGGTGGCGAACAGGTAGGCCGCCTTGTTCACCGGCCCGCCGAGGTCGAAGCACATCATCAGGCCGAGGATGATCCCGAGCAGGACCGCGGAGGTCCCCGAGAGACCGTTGAGCCAGTCGCCCAGGGCGTCGAGGGCGGCGGCCAGCGGGCGGCCGAGCAGGACCACCATGATCCCGCTGGAGATCAGCGTGGCCAGCAGCGGGATGATCACCACCGGCTGCAGCCCGCGGACGCCGGCGGGCAGCTTCCAGCGGCTGATCCACAGCGCCACCAGGCCGGCGAGGATGCCGCCGACCAGGCCGCCCAGGAAGCCGGCGCCCACGGTGAGGGAGACGGCGCCGATCACGAACCCGGGCGCGATGCCGGGGCGGTCGGCGATCGCGTAGGCGATGTAGCCGGCCAGCGCCGGGACGAGGAACCCGAACGCGGCCTGGCCGAGCACGGTGCAGATCGCGCCGAGGTAGCCCCAGAACCCGTCGTTGAGGCCCTCGAGGGGGGCGGCGACCGGGAGGTCGACGAACGAGTTGGTCAGCACCCAGCTCAGCGCGTAGCTCTGGCCGTCGGCGTCCGGGTTGTCGGAGACGATCTGGTAACCGCCGAAGAGGAAGCCCAGCGCGATGAGCAGGCCGCCGGCGGCCACGAACGGGATCATGTAGCTGACGCCGGTGAGCAGCCAGCGGCGGATCTCCGACGCCGTGCTCGGGCGGCCCGCGGCCGCGGCGGCCGGGGCCTCGCCGGCCGCGCCGGCGCCCGGCACGCGGCGGGCCTGCGGGTCGTCGGCGGCGGCCAGCGCCTCCCGGATCATCACGTCCGGCTCGTTGATGGCCCGCTTCGTGCCGGACTGGACGACGGGCTTGCCGGCGAACCGCTCCCGGTCCTTGACGCCCACGTCCACGGCGAAGATCACCGCGTCGGCCGACCGGATGACCGCCGGGTCCACCGGCGTGGAACCCGAGGAGCCCTGCGTCTCCACGTGCAGGTCCACGCCGGCCTGGTCGGCCGCGGCCCGCAGCTTGTCGGCGGCCATGTAGGTGTGCGCGATGCCGGTCGGGCAGGCGCTGACGGCCACGATGCTCCGCCGGGCGGTGGAGGTGGCCGCGCCGCCCGCGCCGGCCGGCGCGGCCGCGGCCGCGGCCGCGGCAGGAGCGGCCGGGGCAGGAGCGGTCGCGGTGCCCGCGGTGGCTCCCGCGGTCGTCGCTCCGGCGGTGGTCGCCCCCGAGGTGGTCGCCCCGGAGGCCGTCTCGCCGGTCGCGGGCGCCGGCTCCGGGGAGACGACCTCCTGCACCAGGCGGACGACCTCCTCGGCCGAGCCGGCCGCGCGCAGCGACTCCACGAACTCCGGCCGCACCAGCGCCCGGGCCAGGGCGGTGAGCAGGGTGAGGTGGTCGGCGTCGCCGTGCGCCGGGGCGGCGATGAGGAAGGCCAGGTCGGCCGGCCCGTCGGGCGCGCCGAAGTCCACCTTCGGCGAGAGCCGGGCGAAGGCCAGCGAGGCCTCGGTCACCGCGGCCGAGCGGCAGTGCGGGATGGCGATCCCGCCGGGGAGGCCGGTCGCGGCCTGGGCCTCGCGGGCGAGGGCGTCCTCGGCGAGCGCGTCGGCGGTCGTGGCCCGCCCGGCGCCGGCGACGAGCGCGGCGAGGGAGCGGACCACCTGAGTCTTGTCGGCGCCCAGGTCGGTGTCGAGCGCGACCAGGTCAGGGGTGATCAACGGGGGCATGGGAGCGTCCTGTCCGGGTGGGTCAGACGTCCCGGCCGACGGCCGGGACGGGGGTGCCGCTGGGGGCGGCGTGCGGGACCGGGTCGGCGGTGACCCGGACGGCGGCGACGTCCACCTGCGACGGCGCCGGGACGGCGGAACCGGGGAGGGAGGCGCTGGCGGCGCCGTAGGCCACCGCGGTGGCCAGCCGGTGCGCGGGCGGGGCGCCGGCCAGGTCGGCGAGCACGTAGCCGGCCAGGCTGCAGTCGCCGGCACCGACGGTGCTGCGGACGGTGACCGGCGGCGGGCTCGCGGTCCAGACCCCGCCCCCGGCCCGGGACAGCAGCGCGCCGTCGGCGCCGAGCGTCAGCAGCACCTCGCCCACCCCCCGGGCGTGCAGGGTGGCGACGGCGGCCAGCGCGGCCGACCGGTCGGCGAGCAGGTCCTCCTCCGGGACGCCGGACAGCTGGGCCAGCTCCTCGGAGTTGGGCTTGAGCAGGTCGGGGGCGCTCGCCGGCCCGGCGGCCAGCAGCGCCAGCAGCGGGGCCTCGGAGGTGTCCACCGCGATCCGCGCGCCGGTGTCGCGCAGCGAGCGGACGAGCTCGGCGTACCAGTCGGTCGGGGTGCCCGGCGGGAGGGAGCCGGAGAGCACCACCCACGAGGCGTCGGCCGCGTGCCGGTGCAGGGCGTCGGCGAGCAGCAGCCGGGTCGCGTCGTCCAGCGGTGCGCCGGGCTCGTTGAGCTTGGTGGTGGTGCCGTCGGGCTCGGCCAGGGTGTAGTTGGTGCGGACCGGCGTGGGCACCGGCACGGTGGCCAGCGGGAGGCCGAGCCGGTGCAGCGCGGCGACGATCGGGTCGTCGTCCGGCGCGGGCAGCACGGTGAGCACGTCCCCTCCGGCGGCGGCCACCGCGCGGGCGACGTTGACGCCCTTGCCGCCGGGCTCGGTGGAGCTCGGCGCCAGCCGGGCGACGCTCCCGCGCTCCAGCGGGCCCGGCAGCGCCAGCGTGCGGTCCAGGCTCGGGTTGGCCGTCAGGGTGACCACCCGGGGGCCCGGCGACCGCGCGGGGTGGGTGCTCACGCGATCACCACCTCGACGCCGGCCTCTTCGAGGGTGGCGACCGCCTCGGGGTCGGCCCCGTCGTCGGTGACCAGGACGTCGACGTCCTCGGGGCCGGCGAAGCGCACCAGGTGCTCCCGGCCGAGCTTGCTGCTGTCGGCGAGCACGACCACCCGGGCGCCGGCCCGCACCATGGCCCGCTTGGTGGCGGCCTCGGCCTCGTCGGGGGTCGAGAAGCCGTGCGCGGCGGTGATCCCGTTGGTGCCGAGGAAGGCGACGTCCACGCGGAGGGCGGACAGCGCGGCGTTGGTGGCCTCGCCGACGGAGGTCTGGGTGATGCCGCGGACCCGGCCGCCCAGCACGTGCAGGGTGACGCCCGGGGCGCCGGCGAGCCGCGCGGAGATGGGCACCGAGTTCGTGACGACGTACAGCCGCCGGTCGGTGGGGAGGACGTCGGCCAGGGCCGCGGTGCTGCTCCCGCCGTCCAGCACGAGGCTGCCGTCGGTGCCCGGCAGCAGGTCGAGCGCCGCCGCGGCGATCTTCGCCTTCTGCTCCGTGCGGGTGCCGCGCCGCTCGCCGTACCCGGTCTCCACCAGGGAGAGGGCGCCGGCGGGCACCGCGCCGCCGTGCACCCGGCGCAGCATCCCCGCGCGCTCCAGCACGGCGAGGTCCCGGCGCACCGTCTCGGTGGTGACCCCGAACTGCTCGGCCAGGACCGTGACGGCGACCCGACCGCGGTCGGTCACCAGCCCGGCGATCGCCTGCTGACGTTCCTCGGCGTACACCGCCCGCCCCCTTCCGATGCCCGATCATGTTGGAATCGGGTTGTGATGGTGTTGTTCTACGTCCGAAACGTTGACAAGTCAACACCCACGCGTGAGGCTGGTCACGAGCATCCTCGGTCGCGGCCCTCGCGACCACCGTCCCGTCCCGACGGCACCCCAGGCGAGGTACCCATGTCCACCACCGCTCCCGCCACCGGCCCCGCGCCCACCCCGGCGGGCACCGTCGTGCTCCCCGGCACCCCGGTCGTCCCGGGCGTCGTCCTCGGGCCGGTGGTCCGCCCGTCCGGGGCCGTGGTCCTCCCGGCCGACGAGGGGGCGACCGTCCCCGAGGGCGGCCGGGCCGCGGAGAAGGAGCGGTTCACCGCCGCGGCCTCGGCCGTGGCCGACCGGCTCTCCGAGCGCGCCGCGGGTGCGACGGGCGTGAGCGCGGAGGTGCTGGCGGCGACGGCGGGGCTGGCCCGCGACCGCGGCCTGCTGTCGGCCGTCGAGCAGCGGATCGACGCCGGCGCCCCGGCCGCCGTGGCCACGGTCGCGGCCGCCCAGCAGTTCGTCGACCTCTTCACCTCCCTCGGCGGCGTGATGGCCGAGCGGGTCACCGACGTCCGCGACGTCCGGGACCGGATCGTCGCCCAGCTGACCGGGCAGGGGGAGCCGGGCGTCCCGCGGCCGGGGACGCCGTCGGTGCTGCTGGCCGACGACCTGGCGCCGGCCGACACCGCCGGCCTCGACCCCGAGCGCGTCGTCGGCCTGGCCACCCGGCTCGGCGGCACCACCAGCCACACGGCGATCATCGCCCGCCAGCTCGGGCTGCCCTGCGTGGTCGCCGTCGGCGGGCTGGACGACGTACCCGAGGGCGTCACCGTCCTGCTCGACGGGGAGCGCGGCACGGTGACCGTGGCCCCCGACCCCGGCGACGCGCAGGCCCGGGTCGAGGCCGCCCGCGCGGCCGCCGCCGCGCTGGCGTCCTACCGCGGTCCGGGCCGGACCCGCGACGGGCTCGAGGTCAAGGTGATGGCCAACGTGCAGGACGGCGCGGGGGCGCGGGCGGCCGCGGCCAGGTTCGCCGAGGGGGTCGGGCTGCTGCGCACCGAGCTGGCGTTCCTCAGCCGGGCCGAGGAGCCCTCCGTCGAGGAGCAGGCCGCGGGCTACGCCGAGGTGTTCGAGGCGTTCCCGGGGCAGCGGGTCGTCGTCCGGACCCTCGACGCCGGCTCGGACAAGCCGCTGGCCTTCGCGACGATGCCGGACGAGGAGAACCCGGCCCTCGGCGTGCGCGGCCTGCGGGTCGCCCGCCGGGACCCGGGGCTGCTGGAGCGGCAGTTGGACGCGATCGCCGAGGGTGCCCGGCGGGCGGGCGCGCAGCCGTGGGTGATGGCGCCGATGGTCGCCACCGTGGCCGAGGCCCGGGACTTCGCCGACCGGGTGCGCGCCCGCGGGATGACCCCCGGCGTGATGGTCGAGGTGCCCTCGGCGGCGCTGCAGGCCGAGCGGCTGCTGCGGCACGTCGACTTCCTGTCGATCGGCACCAACGACCTCTCGCAGTACACCCTGGCCGCCGACCGGCTCTCCGCCGACCTCGCCGACCTCACCGACCCCTGGCAGCCGGCCCTGCTGGCCCTGGTGCAGGTCACCGCGGAGGCCGGCCGGCGGGCCGGCAAGCCCGTCGGGGTGTGCGGCGAGGCCGCCGCGGACCCGCTCCTGGCGTGCGTGCTGGTGGGCCTGGGGGTCACCTCGCTGTCCTGCGCGGCCTCGTCCGTGGCCGGCGTGGGCGCCCGGCTGGCCACCGTGACCCTGGACGACTGCCGCCGCGCCGCGGACGCGGCCCTGGCGGCCGACGACCCGGCCGGGGCACGGGCGGCGGTCCGGCGGAGCCTGGCGATCGACTGAACCATCGCCCAGGGGGGTGAACATCCGTCGACATGTAGCGCGCCTCACCTGCGTTCCTTCGGAATATCGCGCGGTCTCCCTGCTTTGCTCAGGGTGTAGTTCCCGACGGCACGACAGAGAAGGACCCCGAGATGAGCAGCGTCACCACCCGCTGGCGGCAGCGTCGGCAGGCGGCGCGCACGCGCCGGGCGCTGGACCGCGCCCTGGCGCGCAGCAGCAGCCCCGCCATGCGCGACGAGCTGTTGACGATGGCCAACCGCGGCGGTTTCGACCTCCGCTGAGAAAGGACCTCCCTGCCCCCCGCCACTCGCAGGCTCGCGGCGGGACCCTGCAGGGAGGCCGCCCGTCCTCCGGGACGGCGCTCCTGCCCGCGCGACCCCGGCCTCCTGCCCCGGAGGCCGGGGTCGTCCGCCGTCCGGGGCCGACGTCGCTCCCGGCCGGCCCTCCTCCCTTGGGGGGTCTCCGCTCAACGTCGCGGACCCCCCTGCCGAATCACCGGTCGTGAAGACATCGGACCGGCTCGTTCCACTTCTCGGCGGCGTCCGGTGAGCGACCCGCGGCCGGCCGAGCCGCGCGAGACCTCGGGCGCGACCACGGGCCTGGTGCTCGGGTACGTCCGCCAGCAGGCCGGGGACGCCGCCGTCGCCGAGGTGCTCCGGCGGGCCGGGACCCCGTACACGGCCGAGGAGCTGTCGCACCCGTCGTCGTGGACGAGCTACGACACCCGCATCCGGTTGTTCGCCGCCGCGACGGAGGTGCTCGGCGACCCGGACACGATGTTCAGGGTCGGCCGCGAGGCGCTGAGCTTCGGGATGAACCCCGCGCTCGTCCTGGTGGTGCGGGCGATGGGATCGCCCCGGCAGGTCTTCCGGAGGCTGCCGCCGGCGGTGGCCAAGTTCTCGACGACGTCCACCATGGAGATCCTGGACGCCGGTGCGACCTCGGCGACCGTCCGGTTCACCCTCCACCCGGGCTACGCCCACTCCCGGCTGGACTGCCTGTACGTGCAGGGCCTCATCGGCATGGTGCCGAGCATCTTCGGGCTGCCCCCTGCCGAGGTGGTGCACGAGGAGTGCGAGTCGGACGGGCACCCGGCGTGCCTCTACCACCTGACCTGGGAGCGCCGTCTCCGCCTGGGCACGCGCCGCCGTGACCGGCGCGCCGCCGAGCCGGAGCTGCTCGCGCTCCGGGAGCAGCTGCGCACCCTGCAGACGGCGGCCACCGAACTCGTCGCCAGCGACGACCTGGGCACCGTGCTGCAGCGGATCGTGGTCCGCGCCGCGGAGGCCGTGCTGGCCCCGGCCCACCTGCTCGCGGTGGCCGATCCGGCCGGCGGCCGCCCCCTCGTCCACAGCGCCGGGCTGCCGGAGGACGCGGTCCCCGCCCTGGCGGCGCAGCTGCTGGCCGGGGAGGACCTCGGGCCGGACGTCGTCGCGGTCGACGTGGCCTCCACCCGTCGCCGGCACGGGCGGCTGGCCGCCCTCTACGCCCCCGGCGTCGGGCTCCTCGGTGACGAGGCCGCGATGCTCGCCGCGTACGCCGGGCACGCCGCCGCCGCGCTGGACCTGCTGATGGCGCGGGACTCCGCCCGCCTCGAGGCCGATCGGGCGGGCCGGTTGCTGGCGCTGGCGCACGAGCTGGCCGGGGCCACCGACGCCGCGGCCGTGTGCCGGGTGGTCGCCGACGCCCTGCCCCGCGTCGTCGGCTGCGACAGCGCCTCGATGATGCTGTGGGACCCGGCCACCGCGGCCCTGCACACCGCCGCGACCGCCGGGCTCTCCCCCCGGGCCCGCGAGCACCTGCTGGCCACCTCGCTGCACGCCGAGGACGTCCCCGAGCTGGTCGGCATGATCACCGACCGGGAGCCCCGCTTCCTCGGCGCCGCCTCGAGCCCCGTGGTGCGCGAGCTCCTCGACGTCCTGGGGCTGAGCGACGGGGTCGCCGTCCCCATCGCCGCCGGGCGCACCTTCCTCGGCGTGGCCACGGCCTCCTGGCCCGCCGGCCGCGCCCCGGCATCGCTGGCCGGGGACATCCTCGCCCGGCTGCGCGGTGTCGGCGACCAGGCCGCCACCGCCCTGCAGCGGGCCCGGCTGCTCGAGACCGTCCGCCACCAGGCCACCCACGACGTCCTCACCGGGCTGCCGAACCGCGGGCTGTTCCTCGACCTGCTCGGCGGCGCGCTGGCCGCGACCGGCCCGGGCGGGCACGTCGGCGTCCTGTTCTGCGACCTCGACCGGTTCAAGGCGGTCAACGACACCCACGGCCACGCCGCCGGTGACGAGCTGCTCCGCCAGGTCGCGGCGCGGCTGCGCGCGGCGGTGCGGCCCGGCGACAGCGTCGGGCGGCTCAGCGGCGACGAGTTCGCCGTCCTGCTGCCCGAGCTCTCCCGCCCCGAGGACGCCGACCGGGTGGTGGCCCGGGTGCTCGGCTGCTTCGAGGACACCTTCCGCCTCGACGGGGTCGAGGTGGCGGTCGGCACCAGCGTCGGCGTGGCCGTGCACAGCGGCGAGTGGGGCAGCGCCGACGCGCTGCTGCGCCGGGCCGACGAGGCGATGTACCGGCACAAGCACGTCGGCCGCCAGGGGCCGGAGGCGTTCGACGGCTGACGGGGGTGCTGGGGTGCTCCGTCAGTCGCGCAGGCGGGCCCGCAGCGCGATCTGCTCGTCCGGCCCGAAGCCGTGCTCGGTCAGCCAGCCCAGCGGCCCGCCGTGCCGCTCGTCGAGCAGGGTGAGCAGCCGGTCCATCGTCTCCGCGCGCGGCGTGTGCACCGAGACGTCCCGGCGCTCCATGTCCTCGGCGTAGGTGGGGGAGGCGGCCAGCTTGGCCACGAGGTCGTGGATCACCTCGGCGGTCAGCGCGTAGTCGGCGACGATCTCCTCGTGCGGAACGCCCGCGCAGGCCAGCGTGAACATGGCGACCACGCCGGTGCGGTCCTTCCCCGCGGCGCAGTGCACCACGGCCGCGCCGGCGGTCTGCGCGGCGATGACCCGCAGCGCGCCCAGCACGTTCTCCGGCCGGTGGGACAGGTAGCCGAGGTAGGAGCGCACCGCGGGCGGCTCGCCCTGGTCGGTCTCGGCGACCTGGCGGGGCAGCACCGACTCGGCCCAGTCCGCGGGCAGCTCCGGCAGTTCGGCCTCCTCGACGGCGAAGACGTCGGTGTGGTGCCCGCGCTCGGGCAGCAGGCTGAAGTGCCGGTGGTTGACCGCGGGGTGCGCACGTAGCGGGCCGCGCCCCTCCAGCAGCACCTCCGCCGTCGTCCGCAGGTCGACGACCTCCCGCAGGCCGATCTCGTCGACGAGCCGCCGGACGTCGGTGTCGCTGAGCGTCTGCAGGTTGTCGCTGCGCAGCACCCGGCCGGGGAGGGTCCTCCGGCCGTCGGTGGTGGGCAGGCCGCCGAGGTCACGGGTGTTGGTGGTCCCGTCGAGGAGCAGCCAGCGGGCGGTGTGCACGTCGTCGAGAGGGCGGGAGGTCACCCTCCGACGGTACGACCTGACGGTGGCGCGGGCGTGTCGCCCCGGTGGCCGTCGACCCCCCGGGTTGGCCGCCGAGCGAGCAGGCTGCCGGGCAGGTTCCGCTGCCGGGCACGCCGGGTGCCCGGCGCACGGGTGGGTGCGCCGGGTCGGCCGATCTGTCGGCCCCTGGCTTCGGCCGGGGCCTGGTGGGTTCAGGCGGCGGCCAGGGGCGAGGCGGGGATGCGGATCTCGGTGCCGTCGGGGCGCCGGGTGCGCCAGCGGCCGTCGGGTCGGCGTTCCACCCGGAAGCCGTGGTGGACCTTCGTGTGGTTGCGCTCGCACAGCAGCGCCGAGTTGGCCAGGCTGGTCTCCCCGCCCAGGGCCCACTCGAGCAGGTGGTGGACGTCGCACCAGTGGGTCGGGGCGCCGCAGCCGGCGAACACGCAGCCGCGGTCGCGGCGCTCGACCGCTGTGCGCAGGTGGGGTGGGACGACGCGGTGGGTGCGTCCCACATCGAGGGGTGTGCCGTCGGGGCCCAGGACGATGCGGGTGACCGCGCCGTCGCAGGCCGGCCCGCGGGCCCGGGCGGCGGAGACGGTGGCGCCGAAGCCCAGCTCCGCGGCACCGGGCCCGGTGCTGGGGTCGATGAGGCCGGCGGCGTCGAGGACCACGGCGACGTGCGGCTTGACCGTGCGCAGCACCGGCAGGGTGCCGGCGGCGAGCTGGTTGTCGCAGAGCTGGACCAGGGCGTCGGCCTGCTGCTGGACCCGCGACCGGTCGTCGCCGGCGCACCGCCCGGCCTGCCGCACCGCCTCCAGCGCGGCCTGCAGCTTCTCCCCGCCGGCGGCGTCGAGCTCGCCGCGCAGGGGCAGCGACCCGTCGGCGTGGCGGACCAGCGCCAGCCGGCGGCCCGCGGTGGGGTCGGGTTCGGTGCCGTCGGGGTCCAGGCCGGCCAGGTAGTGCCGCACGACCTGCACCAGGTCGGCGTGCGGGAGCCGGGCGGCGACGCCGGTGAGCAGCCGGTCGATCGCACCGAGGTCCACGCCCTGGGCCCGTGCGGCGGCGAGGTTCTCCTCCCGGGTGATCGGGGCGATCACCGCCACGGCCTCGGCCGACACCGCCCCGGCGGCGTGCGCGGCCGCGAGGGCGGGGAGGTGTTCCCAGCGCGCGCCCGGCGCGCACGAGCCCGGCGGCGGCGGGGGTCGACAGGCGCCCGTGCCCGCGCAGCCAGGCGGCCATGGTCTTCAGCCCGTCGAACTCCGGTGCCCCGGCCGGCTCGCCGGCGCGCACGGTGCGGGCGACCTCGGCGGCCAGCCGGTGCTGGGCGACCAGCAGCCCACCCAGCCGTTCCAGCAGTTCCGGCCCGAGCGCCGAGGTCAACTCCGCACCGGCCAGCTCGTCCAGCGCACTCGACAGCCGCTCCACGCCGGGTCACCTCCCGCTCCCACCGCCTCGAACGTGTGCACGAAGGGCATCGCCGGCGCGGCCGCCGCGCACGGCGGATCCCCAGGTCGGGGCCTGTCCACAGATCGCGGCTCGTCTCGCTCGGAGTGGAGGTGAGCGTCCCTGCGGAGGGTCAACCGGGGACCGACCCGGCCCCGCACTAGCCACTCCTCGTCGCCCGACCAGGGCCGTGCGCCGTCAGATGGTGCCTGCCAGGCTCCGCGTGGTGGCTGTCCGCAGGCCTCCGCACGGTGGAGGTGTGACGACCTGACGCCGGTGTCCTGAACGGTCTGCCTCGCGCGCCGCAGGGCTGCGGTGATCGGCGCAACGGTCCCACCGTGCCCACGCAGGTCGTCCGCCTCGGCGCGTGGTGCGACATCGAGACCGAGGACGACACCACCCTCGGGATGTCGTTCCGCGTCGAGGAGTTCGCTGTCCTGGCCGATGGCCGCCGCGTCCGACTACACGCCGACCGAGGGTTCAGCACCTGGCTGCATGCCGCAGGAGGACGGGCGCCGGTGGATCGCTGGCAGCACCTGACTCGCGAGCATCTCGAGCGCAGCGTGCGCACGACCGTCCTGCCGGACGATGCAGATGGCAGCGGCGAGGAGCACCCCTGGGAGTGGCTCTCCCAGCTCCTGCGCGCTCGCGGCGTCGAAGCCTCCGTCGAGGAGCTCCGGACCCTGCCTTACGACGTCGAGTTCAGTGACGCCCTGGGGGCCCGGATGCCCGCCGGAGCGTGAAGGGCACCCTGCCAGCAGCCGGCCAGCCGCACAAAGGAACAGCCGGAACCTCCTCTTCCCGGCCGTGGGGGCCGATTCGTTCGCCGCTCGTCGATCTGCCACCCCTTGGAGCGGCACGAGGATCGCGGGCGGGCCTCGACTGAACGGTGCCGACCCACGGGCCCTGCGGGGATGCGGGGATCTGTCGAGCCCGCCGCGTGGGCCCGGTATCCCTCCTCGCCGGGCCAGGGTTCTGTGGCGCGCGCCCCCACACCTGCGCGTCGTGATGTGGGGTCGGCCGCCATGTGCGGAACGAGATCGTCTCCCTACGGTGTGGTCCAGCCCACGTCCCGGGACCGTGCCGGGGCACCCACCCGGCCCGCACCCCGAGGAGCACGCGATGACGCGACCCCGTCCCCGGTCCCGCACCACCGCCGTCTGCCTGGGGGTGACCGGTGTGCTGGCGATGGCCACCTCCTGCGGCAGCCCGACGGCGGGGAGCTCCGGCGGCGGCGGCGGTGGTGGTGGTGGGGACGAGGGCGCGCCGGTCCAGGTCGGGCTGGTGACCTCCACCTCGGGTCCGCTGGCCGCCTACGGCGCCCAGTACCTGCAGGGGTTCGAGGCCTGCCTGGACATGGTCACCGACGGCACCGGCGAGGTCGCCGGCCGACCGATCGAGGTCGTCCAGCGGGACGACGCCGGCGACCCCGCCAAGGCCGTCGCCGAGGCCACCGACCTGATCGGCCAGGGCGTGCAGATCCTGGCCGGGTCGGCCTCCTCCGGGGTGGCCACGCAGGTGGCCCCGCTCGCCGAGCAGAACGACGTGCTGTTCATCTCCGGCCCGGCCGCCACGGACGCCATCACCGGCGTCAACGACAACACCTTCCGGTCCGGCCGGCAGACCTACCAGGACGTGCGCACGGCCGAGTCCTTCATCGGGGACGCCGCCGGCAAGAGCGTGCTCGTCTTCGCCCAGGACAGCGCCTTCGGCCAGGCCAACGTCGCCGCGGTCACCGCCGTCCTCGGTGACCAGGGCGGGGCGACCGTCACGCCCCTGCTCGTCCCCGCCAGCGCCACCGACCTCACCCCGTTCGCCGCGCAGGCCCGCGACGCCGGCGCCGACCTGACCTTCGTCGCCTGGGCCGGGGAGACCGCGCCCGCGATGTGGCAGGCCATGGGCCAGCAGGGGGTCTTCGACTCGACCAACGTCGTCACCGGGCTGGACCTGCGCGCGTCCTACCCGACCTACGGCGACGAGGTCGCCGGGCAGCTGAACTTCCTCTCCCACTTCTTCGCCGAGGCGGTGGACAACGAGGTGGCCCGGGGGATGGCCGAGCGGGTCGAGGCCGCCGGCGGCGAGGTCGACCTCTTCACGCCCGACGGGTGCACGGCCGCCCAGATGATCGCGCACGCCGTCGAGGAGAGCGGCGGGGACGACGTCACGGCCATGATCGACGCCCTCGAGGGCTGGACCTTCGACGGCGTCAAGGGCGAGCTGACCATCCGCGAGGAGGACCACGCCCTGCTGCAGCCGATGTTCCAGGCGCGCCTCGAGCAGCAGGGCGGCGAGCTCGTCCCCGTCCTCGTCGACACCCTGGACCCGGAGGCGACCGCCCCGCCGGTCGCCTCCTCCTGACCGGGACCGGGGAGCAGGACGTGTCCGGACCGGTGGGGAGCCGGGCGGCGACCCCGACCGCGCCGCCGCCCGGAGCGCCGGTGCTGCAGGTGGCGGGCCTGACCTGCGCGATCGGCGGGGCGGTGATCGTCTCCGACGTCAGCTTCGACGTGGCGCCGGGGGAGTTCGTGGCCGTCATCGGCCCCAACGGGGCCGGCAAGACGTCGCTGTTCAACCTGCTCTCCGGGCTGCTCCCGGCCACCGCGGGCAGCGTGACGCTGGACGGCGCCGACATCACGTCGGCGAGCCCGGCGGCGCGGGCCCGGCGGGGCCTGGGCCGCACCTTCCAGGCCTCGTCGGTCTTCGCGGGGCTGACCGTGCAGGAGAACGTCCGGCTGGCCGCGCAGGCCCGGCTGGGCGGGAGCCTGCGGCCCTGGCAGCTGGTGCGGCGCACCGACCGCGCGTACGAGGTGGCCGGCCGGGCCCTGGACCGGGTGCGGCTGGGGCACCGCGCCGCCGCCCTGGCCGGCTCCCTCTCGCACGGCGACAAGCGCAAGCTGGAGCTGGCCATCCTGCTGGCCACCGACCCGGCCGTCGTGCTGCTCGACGAGCCGATGGCCGGGGTGAGCATCGAGGACGTCGGCGGGCTCACCGAGGTCATCGCGGGCGTGCACCGCGAGGAGGGCCGGACCGTCCTCATGGTCGAGCACCACATGGACGTGCTGCTGGGCCTGGCCGACCGGGTGGCGGTCATGCACCACGGCGCGCTGCTGGCCCTGGACACCCCCGGGCGGGTCACCGCCGACCCCGCCGTCCAGGAGGCCTACCTCGGGGACGCGCTGTGAGCGGGGCGACCGCGGCGGGGCGCGGCGACGTCCTGCTCCGCATGTCGGACGTGCACGTCCGGCTCTCGGGCAGCCACATCCTGCAGGGGGTCGACCTGGCCGTGCGCCAGGGTGGGGTGACCGCCCTGCTCGGCCGCAACGGCGCCGGCAAGACGACCACCGTCAAGGCCGCGCTCGGGCTGGTCCCCTCGACCGGGCTGGTCGAGCTCACCGGCGCCGACGGCCGGGTGCACCGGCTGTCGGGGCGGCGCACGCACGAGGTGGTCCGGCTCGGCGTCGGGTACGCCCCCGAGGACCGCGAGGTCTTCGGCGGGCTGACGGTGGCGGAGAACCTGGCGCTCGCCGAGCGGCGCGGCAGCGCCCACCACCACGACCGGGTGTTCGAGCTCTTCCCGGAGCTGCGCACCCGCGGCCGGCAGCTGGCCGGCACCCTCTCCGGCGGCCAGCAGCAGATGGTCGCGATCGCCCGGCTGCTGCTCAACGACAACCGGCTGCTGCTCGTGGACGAGCCGACCAAGGGGCTGGCGCCGCTGCTGGTCGCCGAGGTCGCCGAGGTGCTGGCCCGCGCGGCCGAGGAGGTGACGATCCTGCTCGTCGAGCAGAACCTGACGGTGGTGCGCCGGCTGGCCACCGACGCCGTCGTCGTCGACCAGGGCCGGGTGGCCTGGAGCGGGTCGGCGCCCGAGCTGCTGGCCGACGCCGACCGCACCCGCGAGCTGCTGGGCGTCGCGCCGAGCGGGGGTACCCACGCATGAGCACCTTCGTCCTGCTCGCGGTGACCGGGCTGGGGCTGGCCGCCCTGTACTTCCTCGTCGCCTCCGGGCTGTCGCTGATCTTCGGGCTGATGGGCGTGCTGAACTTCGCCCACGGCGCGTTCCTCACCATCGGGGCCTACGGCACCTGGTGGGCGGCGGAGAACCTGCCCGGGGCGGGGGACGGCGGCTGGTCCTTCGTCTACGCGGTGGTCTTCGGGGTCGCCGTCGGGACGGTCGTGGCCGCCCTGGTCGAGCTGCTGCTCATCCGGCCGCTGTACGAGCGGCACATCGAGCAGGTCCTGGTGACCGTGGGGCTGAGTCTGGCGCTGGTGGCCCTGGTGCGGGCCATCTGGGGCTCGGACCCCCGCCCGTTCCCGCGGCCGGCGTGGACCCAGCGGACGACGTCCCTGCTCGGCGCCCAGGTGCCCAACGACCGGTTCCTGCTGGTCGCGACGGCGGTGCTCGTGCTGGTCGCCGTCCTGGTGTTCCTCCGGACCACCCGGGTCGGCCTGGTGATCCGCGCGGGCGTGGAGAACCGCTCGATGGTCACCGCCCTGGGCATCGACGTCCGGAAGGCCTTCACCCTCGTCTTCGCCGTCGGCGGCGCCTTCGCCGCGCTGGCCGGGGCGCTCGGCGGGGTGTACCTGGGCTCCATCTCGCCCGGGCAGGGCACCTCCCTGCTGATCTTCGCCTTCATCGTCGTCGTGATCGGCGGGATGAGCTCGATCACCGGGACGGCGGCCGCGGCGGTGCTGGTGGGCCTGGTGCAGCAGTTCGCGAACTACTACGCGGCCAGCGGGGTCGGCGACCTGTCGGTCGTCCTGCTGCTGGCCGTGGTCCTGCTGGCGCGCCCGGGCGGGCTGACGGCGAGGGTGGCATGAGAGGGGACGGCGGAGTGCGCGGTCTGCGGCCGGGGCGGTTCGCCCCGCTGGTCGTCCTGGTGGTGCTGGCGCTGCTGCCGTACTCGACGCTGCAGGTGCCGGGCCTGTTCGACGGCGTGCTCAACAGCCCGGGCACCCTCCAGCTGCTGGCGCTGTGCCTGGTCTTCGGCGGGGTGGCGCTCTCCTACGACCTGCTCTTCGGCTTCACCGGGCTGCTGTCCTTCGGCCACGCGCTGTACTTCGCCGCGGGGACGTACGTGGCCAACCTGGCGCTCACCGAGCTCGGGTGGGGGCTGGGGCCTGCGCTGCTGCTCACCACCGTGGTGGGCATCGCGCTGCCGCTGCTGGTGGGCGGCGTGGCCCTGCGGGTCTCCGGCATCGCCTTCTCGATGGTCACCCTGGCCACCGCGCAGGTCGGCTCCATCCTCGTGCTGCAGGACCCGGGCGGGCTCACCGGCGGCGAGGAGGGGCTGGCCGTCGCCCGCGACCCCATCCCGGACGCCTTCGTCGGGGTCTTCAACACGGTGAACAAGTACTGGCTGGCCCTGGCCTACCTGGCGCTGGTGTACCTCGTCGTCACCTGGGTGACCAACTCCCGCGCCGGGCACGTGTGGCAGGCGATCCGGGAGAACGAGCGCCGGGTGGAGGTGCTCGGCCTGCGCCCCTACGGCTTCAAGCTGCTGGTCTTCGTGCTCGCCGGCCTGCTCGCCGCCTTCGGCGGGGTGGTGCACCTGCTGCTGCTCGGCGGGTCGACCCCGCGGGTGACCACCGCCGACTTCACCCTCGGCCTCCTGGTCATGGTGGTGCTCGGCGGCGCGGGCAGCCGGTGGGGGGCGGTCCTCGGCGGCGTCCTCTACACCTACCTGGACAGCCGGCTGACCGACCTGGCCGCCTCCCCGGCGGTGCAGGACCTCCCGGCCTGGCTCCGGGTGCCGCTGTCGGAGCCGCTGTTCCTGCTCGGCACGCTGTTCGTCCTGGTGGTGTTCTTCGTGCCCGGGGGCATCGCCGGCCTGGTGGCCCGGTTGCGCGAGCGCCGCCGCGGCCGCGCGCGGCCGGCGGGCGACGGGACGCCGCCGCCCGGGCGGGTGGTCGAGCAGCTGCGGGAGTCCGCCGGGCGCGGGGCCGGGGTGGGCGCCGGCTCCGGCCGGCCGCACGACGGGGCCTGACGCCGGGGCCTGACGCCGGGGGTCAGGCCTCCTCGAGCAGCCGCCGGCAGACCTCGAGGAGCCGCGCGCGCAGGGCCGCGCCGCGGGCGGCGAACCCGCGCTGCGCCGCCGCGTACTCCGCCCGCCCCTCCGCGGTCTCGATCCGCACCGGCGCGCGGCCGTGCGCCCGCAGGTCGTAGGGCGAGGCCCGCATGTCGAGCTCCCGCACGTCGCGGGCCAGCTCGAAGCAGTCGAGCAGCAGCTCACCGGGGACGGCGGGCCCGAGCTTGGTGGCCCACTTGTAGAGGTCCATGGTGGCGTGCAGGCAGCCGGGCTGCTCGAGGTCCACCTGGGTGGCGCGGGTCGGCTGCAGCCGGTTGAGACCGACGGCCTCCGGGGTGAAGAAGCGGAAGGCGTCGAAGTGCGAGCAGCGCACCGTGGCGCCCTCCACGACCGCGTCCGTGCCGGCCTGCCCGAGCCGCAGCGGCAGGGGGTGCCGGTGCGCGCCGGCGCGGTAGACCATCGCCCACTCGTGCAGCCCGAAGCAGCCGAAGGAGGCGGGGCGGCCGGCGGTGGCGGCCAGCAGCCGGTCGACGAAGGCGACGGTGTCCCCGCGGGCCTCCCGATAGGCCCCGGTGTCCAGGGCCACCGCGCCGTCGGCGGCGGTGGCGTAGCACCGCCACCCGGCGTGCACGGCCGGGCCCTCCAGCGCCGTCCCCGCCCCCGGGTGCCAGCGGCGCAGCACCGACGGGCGGGTCGGGTAGTACTCGTAGAGGAAGTCCTCGACCGGGTGCCGCTCCCCGGTGGCCCGCCGCGCCCGGTGCCCGGCGGTCAGGGCGTCGGCCCGCTCCGCGTGCGCCTGCGCCCGGGCGGTCCACGCCGCGGCGGTCAGCAGGGTCGCGACGGCGGGCACCGGGCCAGGGTAGGCGGCGCCCGCCGGGGCCCGGCGCGTCACGCCATGCCGCCGCCCTGCTGCCCGCCCCCGCCCAGGCCGTGCAGGACCACCGCGGCCTTCGCCGCCCGCTGCCCCGCCGGGACGTCGTTCGGGTCCGGACCGTAGACGGCCTCGGTGTCGGCCTGGGAGTGGCGCACCCAGGAGACGAACCGCCCAGCGGCACGGAACGGTGCCGCGACCACCCGGACCGGGGCCGCGGCCGCCCGGCGGACCCGGCCGGGACCCTGTCGTCCTGCCCTGCGCGTGCCCATCACGCACCCCCTCCAGGACCGTCTGCGCTCCAGGCTCCCCCGGCACCTCGCCGGTGAGGCAGGGCCGCAGGTCCCGGACCGGGCGGGTCCGCGGGCCGCGGCGGCGCCCGCCCGGCCAGGCGCACAGTCAGTCCAGCGCCGCGGACCCGGTGAGCCGGTGCAGGCGCAGCGCCAGCTGCACCTCCAGCGCGGTGTCCGGCGCCGACCACTCCCGGCCGAGCAGCCGCCCGACCCGTTCCAGGCGCTGGGTGACCGTGTTGACGTGCACCGACAGCCGCTCGGCCGCCCGCGCCGGGGAGGCGCCGGCCTCGAAGTAGGCCCGCAGCGTGCCGACCAGGTCGGTGCCGCGCCGGGCGTCGTAGTCCAGCACCGGGCCGAGCGTCGCCCGGACGAACCCGCCGACCTCGCGGCCCTCCCCGAGCAGCAGGCCCACGAACCCCAGCTCGGCGGCCCCGGCCGACTCCCCGGCCCGGCCCAGCGCCTCCAGGGTGGCCGCGCACCGCCGTGCCTCGGCGTACGCGGGCGCCACCCCGGCCGGCCCGCGGGCCGGCCCGGCGCCCCCGGCGGTCACCGGCCGGCCGACGGCCGCCGCGACCTCCCGGCGGGCGGTGGCCGCGGCGGTCGCGGCGTCCACCTCCGGCAGGCAGAGGACCACCGAACCGTCGTGCACCCCGGCCAGCCCGCCGCGGAGGGCGGCCAGGTGACCGGCGGCCGCCAGCGCCCGGCCGCGGCACGCCTCCTCGACCCGCAGGACGACGACCGCGTGCGGCCGGTCGAGGTCGGCCCCCAGCCGCCGCGCCCGCTCGCGCAGCCCCTCGGGGTCGCGCAGCGCGCTGCCCAGCAGCTCCTCCAGCAGCTCGCCGCGGACCCGGCCCTCCGCCTCGCCGGCGGTCCGCCGGATGAGCAGCAGCAGCGCGGTGACCAGCGCGGCGCGCTCGAGGATGCGCTGGTCGGAGTCCGAGAGCCCGTCGTCCCGGCGCAGCACCAGCCCGCCGAGGAGCTCGCTGCCGACGGTCACCGCCGCGGTCCACCATGTGCCGTCGCGGACCGTGCGGCCGGTGCTGCGGGCGAGGGTCAGCGCGGCCGCCGGGTCGGCGGGCAGCTCGCCACCGCCGGGGGACGACGACACGGCCCGGCCCTCCTCGTCGAGGACCGTGATGCGGCCGCCGAGCGCCTCGGTGACCGCGGCCGCGACGTCCTCCACCCCGCCGCCGTGCAGCACCACGTCGATGAAGCGGTCGTGGGCGCCGGCGGCCCGCTCGACCGAGGCGGTGTGCTCGCGCAGCTCCCGGCTGGCCGCCGAGAGCTCGTGCAGGGCGGTGCGGGTCTCCTCGAGCAGGCGGGCGTTGTCCAGGGCGATCGCGGCGTGCGCGGCCAGCGAGCCCAGCAGCGCGACCTCGGAGCGCTCGAAGGACCGCTGCGACCGGTCGGCCGCGTACAGGACCCCGATGACCCGGGGGCCCCGGATGAGCGGCACGCCGAGGATGGCGACCAGCCCCTCCTCGCGGACCCCGGAGTTGATGTCGTCGGTGTGGTGGAACCGCGCGTCGGCGAAGTAGTCGGCGGTCGCGTAGGGGGCGGCGGACTGGGCGACCAGCCCGCCGAGGCCCTCGCCCATCGGCAGCCGCAGCGCCTGGAAGCGGGCCGAGACGGAGCCGTCCGTCACCCGCATGTAGGTGTCGCCGCGGGCGTCGTCGTTGAGGGTCAGGTAGGAGACGTCGGTGCCCAGCAGCTGGCGGGCCCGGCGGACGATCGCGGTGAGCACCTCGTCGACGCTGCGCAGGGTGGCCAGGTCGCTGGCGGTGTCGAACAGCGCCGAGAGCTCCGACTCGCGGCGGCGGCGGGCCTCGAAGGCGTCCCGGACCTGCAGGGCCAGCATGCGGGCCCGCTCCAGGCCGGCCAGCACCGCCGGCGGCGCGCCGGCGGCCCGCGCCCGCACCAGCGGGCCCTCGTAGGCGATCGGCGGGGCGTCCTCGAGCAGCAGCCCGAGGTACTCCGCGGCCCAGGCGGTGGCGTCGTCCGCGGCCGGGCCGGCCTCGGCGGTGGTCGGTGCGGCGTCCCGTGGCACGACCGGCATCCTCGCCGGTCGCACGGTCAGTGGGCGCTCCACCCGCCGTCCATGGCCAGCGAGGTGCCGGTGACCGACTGCGCCGCAGGCGAGCACAGCCAGAGGACGGCGTCGGCCACCTCCTCCGGCTCGATCAGCCGCTTGACCGCCGCCGGGGCGAGCATCACCCGCTCGACGACCTCGTCCTCCGACAGCCCGTGGGCCCGGGCCTGGTCGGCGATCTGGCCCTCGACCAGCGGGGTCCGCACGTAGGCCGGGTTGACGCAGTTGGAGGTCACCCCGTGCGGCGCCCCCTCGAGGGCCACCACCTTGGACAGCCCCTCCAGCCCGTGCTTGGCGGTGACGTAGGCGCTCTTGTAGGGCGAGGCCCGCAGCCCGTGCACGGAGCTGATGTTGACGACCCGGCCCCAGCCGCGGCCGTACATGTGGGGGAGCGCGCCGCGCACCAGCCGGAACGGCGCCTCCAGCATCAGCCGGAGGATGGCCGAGAAGGTCTCGGTCGGGAACTCGTGCAGCGGTGCCACGTGCTGCCGGCCGGCGTTGTTCACCAGCACGTCGACGTCGAGGTCGAGGGCGTCGATGCCGTCCAGATCGGTGAGGTCCGCGGCGACCGCGGTGCCGCCGATCCCGTCGGCGACCGCCCGGGCGGCGTCCCCGTCCCGGTCGAGGACGACGACGTCCGCACCGGCCGCGGCCAGCCGGACCGCGCACGCCCGCCCGATCCCCGACGCCCCACCGGTGACCAGTGCCCGGCGCCCGGCCAGCGGCTGCTCGTTTGCCATGCGGTCACGCTAGGGCCGCGGCCGCGCCGCCGACATGGGTCCGGAGCACACGGGCGACGGGCGCGGTGTGGCCCCCGCCACCGTGGACCGGTCCGGCCGCACGGGCGCCAGCCGCAGCTGTGTGCCGGCACCACACCGGACAGCGGGACGGCGTGGCAGCGGGCACATCGTGGGCGTGCCACAGCGACCTGGCGTCGTCTTCCCCGGGAGCGACGACCTCGTGGGCGTCCCGGCCGCAGGCCGGGGCCCCGGCGGGCAGCCTGCTGGCCACCGGCGTCCTGGCCCTGCCGGCCGTTCTCCGGTTCCGACGGGTGCCGCACGGGCCCCCCGTGACAGCTGTCACGGGGGGCCCGTGGCGTGCGGGCCGCAGGTCGTGAGATGCGGCACCTGTGCCGGCGCGGGGACGGCAGCAGCGTGGGAGGTGCCCGGAGGCGACCGGCCGATCCCCGGCCGGCGGGCACCCGAGGAGGGAGAACCCCGTGCACCCTGCCCCCACCCGCAGCGGCAACCGCGCGACCGCCGCGCCACCGGCGGTCGAGGTCACCGACCTGCGCCGCGCCTACGGCGACTTCGAGGCGGTCCGGGGCGTCTCCTTCGAGGTGCACCCGGGGGAGGTGTTCGCGCTGCTCGGCGTCAACGGCGCCGGCAAGACCTCCGCGCTCGAGGTGCTCGAGGGTCTGGCCCGCCCCTCCGGTGGCACCGTGCGGGTGCTCGGCGCCGACCCGGTCGCCGACCGCGCGCGGGTGCGCCCGCACCTGGGGCTGCTGCTGCAGTCCAGCGGCCTGCCCGGGGACCTCACCGTCGCCGAGACCGTGCGGGCCTGGGCCGGCACGCTCACCGCACCCCGGGACCCCGCCGAGGCCCTGGCCCAGGTCGGGCTCACCGGGCGCGCCGACGTCCGGGTGCGCAGCCTCTCCGGGGGCGAGCGGCGGCGGCTGGACCTCGCGATGGCGCTGCTGGGCCGCCCGCGGGTCGTCGTGCTCGACGAGCCGACCACCGGCCTGGACCCGGAGAGCCGCCGCCGGGTCTGGCGGCTGGTCGCCGGCCTCGTGGACGACGGGGCCGCCGTCGTCCTCACCACCCACCACCTCGAGGAGGCCGAGGAGCTCGCCGACCGCATCGCCGTGCTCAAGGCCGGGCGCGTCGTCCTCGCCGGCACGCAGGAGGAGATCGCCGAGACCCAGCCGGCCACCGTCCGCTTCACCCTCGACCCGGGCACGCCGGCGCCGCCGGTGCCCGACGCCGTCGAGGTCGTCGGGGCCGGCCCCCGCGTCGAGTGGCGGACCCGCAGCCTGCAGCCGGTGCTCGCCGAGCTCCTGACCTGGGCCGCCCGCCACGGCGTCGTCCTCCGCGCCCTGCAGGCCCGCGCCGCCTCCCTCGAGCAGGCGTTCCTCGCCGTCGCCGACGCCTACTGAGCCCGCCGACCGACCATCCCCGACCGACCGACCACCCCGACCCGACCGCCCCGACCCGGGAGGAGACCGCACCCGTGACCACGCCGACCGCCCCCGCGGGCCCGTCCCGCGCCCGCCGCATCGCCGCCCTGGCCGTCGCCGAGACGCGGCTGCTGCTGCGCAACCGCACCGCCCTCGTCAACTCCGTCGTCCTGCCCCTGCTGCTGGTCGCCCTCGTGCCCCTGGCCGGCGAGGTCGGCGGCCGCGGACTGGTGGGGACGGCGGTGACCGTCACCCTCGTCTTCCTGACCTACTACAACCTGGTGACCACCTACGTCGCCCGCCGCGAGGACCTCGTGCTGCAGCGGCTGCGCACCGGCGAGCTGTCCGGCCCGGAGGTGCTCCTGGCCACCGCCGTGCCCACGCTGCTGGTCACCGCCGGCCAGGTCCTCCTGCTCACCGCGGGCATCGCCGTCCTCGGGCGGTGGACCGCCCCCGTGGACGTCGTCCTGCCGCTGCTGGCCGTCGTCCTGGGGGCGGTGCTCATGGTGGTGCTGGCCACCGCGAGCACCCTGTTCACCCGGACCCCGGAGTCCGCCCAGATCACCACGCTGCCGGTCGTCGTCGCGGCCACCGCGCTGTCGGGCCTGTTCTTCCCGCTGACCGTCCTGCCCGAGGCGCTGGCCACGGCCGCCCGGCTGCTGCCGCTCACCCCGGTCGTCGAGCTGCTGCAGCTGGGGCTGGCCGGGCGGACCTGGGACGGCGCGGTGGTCGCCGGCGCCGAGCTGTACGGGGCCGCGCTCGTGCCGCTCGCCGTGCTCGTCGCCTGGCTGCTCGGCGCGGGGGCGCTGACCGCGCGGTCGTTCCGCTGGGCCCCGCGGCGCTGACGGTGGACCCGGCGCCGACGGGGCGGGCCGGCCGGTACGGCAGCATGGGAGCCGTGCCGACCGTCGCGCGGTGGTGGAGCGACCGCACCGACCCGGAACGGATCGAGCTCTACACCCGGTGGTCCTTCTACGGCTGGCTGGCGATGGCGCCGCTGCTGGCCGTCGGGGTGCACGGCTCGGCGGAGCAGCCGCCGGACCGACCCGCCGCGATGGTGTTCCTGGTCGGTTCGGTGGCGGTGGCGCTCACCGCGGTGCTGCTCGCCCGGGCGGGGCTGGCCGCCCGCCGGACCGGCCGGTCCCTGCCGCGGGGCCCGGCGCTCGCCGCCGCGGCGGTGGCCCTGCTGACCTCGGCCGCCGGGGTGCTCGCCTACGGGGGCGACGTGCCCGGCGGCCCCGCCCTCGTCTGGGGGGCGGGCATGCCGCCGGCGATGGTCCTCACCGCCACCGCCGCGGTCTGGCCCACCCGGACGCTGACCCGCGCCGGGTTCGGGACCGGCGGCGCGATCGGCATCGTGGTCGTCGCGCTCGGGGCGCCTCTCGCGGTGGGCGCGGTGCAGGCCGTCGTCACCGGCGCGGCCCTCACCTTCCTGGCCCTCGCCTTCCGCTTCTCCGTGTGGGTGCTCGACGTGGTCCGGGAGATGGAGCGCACCCGCGGCGTGCAGGCCCAGCTGGCCGTCGCCGAGGAGCGGTTGCGCTTCGCCCGGGACCTGCACGACGTCATGGGCCGCAACCTCTCGGCGATCGCGGTGAAGAGCCAGCTGGCCGGTGAGCTGGTGCGCCGGGGCCGGGACGGCGCGGCCGAGGAGGTGGCCGGGATCAGCCGGATCGCCGAGGAATCGCTGCGGGAGGTCCGCGAGGTGGTGCGCGGCTACCGGGCCACCGACCTCGCCGGTGAGCTGGCCGGGGCGCGCTCGGTGCTGCGCTCGGCCGGCGTGGCCTGCACGGTCGAGGGGGAGGCGGTGGTCGGCCGGCTGGGCGAGCCGGCCCAGGTGGTGCTCGGCTGGGTGGTGCGCGAGGCGGTGACCAACGTGCTGCGGCACAGCCGGGCCGGCCGGTGCACGATCGCGCTCACCGACGAGGGGGAGCAGGTGGTGCTGACGGTGACCAACGACGCCGCGGGGACGCCCGGACCGTGGGGGACCGGCCTGACCGGGCTGGGGGAGCGGCTGGCCGCCGCCGGGGGCCGGCTGACCACCCGGCCCGCGGCGGGCGCGTTCACCCTCGTCGCGGCGGTGCCGGCGTGATCCGGGTGCTGCTGGCCGACGACGAGAACCTGATCCGCTCGGCGCTGGCCGCGCTGCTCGCGCTCGAGGACGACCTCGAGGTGGTCGCCCAGGCGGCGTCGGGCGCCGAGGCCCTGGCGATGGCCCGCGCGCACGCCCCGGACGTCGCCGTCCTGGACCTGCAGATGCCCGACCGGGACGGCATCGGGGTGGCCGCCGACCTCGCGACCGTCCTGCCGTCCTGCGCCGTGGTGATCGTGACCGGGCACGGCCGCGCCGGGCACCTCAAGCGGGCGCTCGAGGCGGGGGTGCGCGGCTTCCTGCCGAAGACGGTGAGCGCGCCGGTGCTGACGGAGGTGGTCCGCACGGTGCACCGCGGCGGCCGCTACGTCGACCCCGAGCTCGCGGCCGAGGCGATCAGCGCCGGGGACAGCCCGCTGACCCCGCGGGAGGCCGACGTCCTGGAGCTGGCCGCCGGCGGGGCACCGGTCGAGGAGATCGCCGCCCGGGCGCACCTGTCCCCCGGGACGGTGCGCAACCACCTGTCGGCGGCGGCCACGAAGCTGGGCGCACCGAACCGGCACGCGGCCGTGGAGGTCGCCCGCCGGCACGGCTGGATCTGAGGACGGCGGCGCCCCTGCAGGCCCCCGGCCCGAGCGGGGCGGGGCGGGGGCCCTGCTCAGTCGGGGACGTTGCCCGGGCGCGTGACGCCGTCGTCGCGTTGGGCGTCGTCGTCCGTGGTCAGCGCGACGTCACGCTCGCCGCCGTCGGAGCGGTCCTCGCCCGGTACGCCGTCGACCATGTTGCTGTTCGTCGGCCCGTCGGAGGTGTCCGGGGACTCCCGGTACCCCGTGTCGTCGGACTGGCTCATCAGTCGGCCCTCCCCCCGGACCGCGGGGTGGGGCCGGAGACCTCACCCGACGCGCCGGCCCGTTCGGCGCGGGCGACGTCACCGTCCGCGCGGGCGGGGAGGTCGTCGCCCGAGGCGGCGTCCCGCTCGACGGCCTCCTCGGCGGTGAGGGGCACGTCCTCGAACGACGAGCTCAGGTCGCTGTTGTCGCCGGTGCCGGACGCGGTCGGCACGTCCTGCTGGATCCGGTCGCTGCCCTGCGGGTCGGTCACGGGCTTCCTCCTCGCCTCGTCCGTCCCCTGCGCCATGCCCGCGTCGCGCAGGGTGAAACGGCCCCTCCCGCGCCCCCTCCGCGGCCGTGCCCGGCGCTCCCGCCCGGAACGCGCCGAGCGCCCCTCCCGTGCGGGGAGGAGGCGCTCGGCGGAGGGGCGGGGCTGCTCAGAAGGCGGCCTCGTCGACCTCCATGAGGGAGTTGTCGGTCGCCTCGGCGATGGCGCGCTCGGCGGTCAGGCGCGGCAGCACCTGCGAGCAGAAGAACCGGGCCGCGGCGAGCTTGCCCTCGTAGAAGTGCCGGTCGCGACCGCTGACCTCACCGGCGAGCGCGCCGAGCGCCACCTCGGCCTGCCGGACCAGCAGCCACCCGGTGACCAGGTCGCCGACGGCCAGCAGCAGCCGGGTGGTGTTCTGGCCGACCCGGTAGAGGTTGGCGATGTCCTCCTGGGCGGCGCCCAGCTGGCCGAACACGGCGGTCAGCATCGCCTGGACCTCGCCCAGCGCGGTGGCCAGGTGCGCCCGCTCCTCCTTGAGCCGGCCGTTGCCGGCCTCGGCGTCGATCGTGGCCTGGATCTGGCCGGCCAGCCAGGTCAGCGCGACGCCGCCGTCCTTGACGACCTTGCGGAAGAAGAAGTCCTGGCCCTGGATCGCCGTCGTCCCCTCGTAGAGGGTGTCGATCTTGGAGTCGCGGATGTACTGCTCGATCGGGTAGTCCTGCAGGTAGCCCGAGCCGCCGAGGGTCTGCAGCGAC
This sequence comes from Geodermatophilus sp. SYSU D00758, assembly GCF_054049955.1. Classification (NCBI taxonomy): domain Bacteria; kingdom Bacillati; phylum Actinomycetota; class Actinomycetes; order Geodermatophilales; family Geodermatophilaceae; genus Geodermatophilus; species Geodermatophilus sp. SYSU D00758. The sequence continues at coordinate 66,597 of NZ_JBJGYK010000012.1, read as the reverse complement.
TCGCTGGTGAGCAGCTGGGTGGCCCGCTCGGAGCCGAAGCCCTTGACGATCGGCAGCAGCAGGTCGTTGACCCGGGCGGCGAGCCGGGCCTCCTCGCTGTCGGCGGTGCCGGCGGCCTCGGCCTCGGTCACCTGGTCGCGGAACGTGGCGGCGTACAGGTACAGCGCCCGCATGCCCTCGGCGTAGGACTTCTGCAGCATCAGCGAGCGGCGCACGTCGGGGTGGTGGGTGATCGTCACCCGCGGGGCGTCCTTGCCGGTGGCGGTCAGGTCGGCACCCTGGACGCGGTTCTTCGCGTAGTCGAGGGCCACCTGGTAGCCGGCCGACAGCGTGGCGATCGCCTTGGCGCCGACGAACATCCGGGCGTGCTCGATGACCTTGAACATCTGCGCGATGCCGTCGTGCACCTCGCCGACCAGCCAGCCCTTGGCCGGCACGGGGCCGTCGCCGAAGGTCAGCTCGCAGGTCGTGGAGACCTTCAGCCCCATCTTCTTCTCGACGTTGGTGACGTGCACGCCGTTGCGCTCGCCGAGGGCGCCGGTCCCGAGGTCGACGTGGAACTTGGGGACGACGAACAGCGAGAGCCCCTTGGTGCCCGGCCCCGCGCCCTCTGGGCGGGCCAGCACCAGGTGGACGATGTTGTCCGAGAGGTCGTGCTCGGCCGAGGTGATGAACCGCTTGACGCCGGTGATGTGCCACGAGCCGTCGTCCTGCCGCACGGCCCTGGTCCGGCCCGCGCCGACGTCCGAGCCGGCGTCGGGCTCGGTGAGCACCATGGTGGCGCCCCACTTGCGCTCGAGCATGAGCCGGGCGAGCTGCTTCTGCTCCGGGGTGCCGAGCTCGTCCAGGATCGCGGCGAAGGCGGCCCAGGAGCCGTACATGAAGACGGCGGGGTTGGCGCCGAGCACCATCTCGAAGGCCGCCCAGGTCAGGGCGTGCGGGGCGCCGAAGCCGCCGAGGTGCTCGGGCAGGTCGAGGTTGAACCAGTCGCCGTCCTCGATGGCGCGCACCGACCGCTTGAAGCTCTCGGGCAGGGTCACCGAGTGCGTGGCCGGGTCGAACACCGGCGGGTTGCGGTCGGCGTCGGCGAAGGAGGCGGCGATCGGGCCCTCCGCCAGCCGGCGGATCTCGGCGAGCACGCCGCGGGCGGTCCCGGCGTCCATCTGGGCGAACGGCCCGGTGCCGAACCGGTCCTTGGTGTCGAGGAACTCGAAGAGGTTGAACTCCAGGTCCCGCAGGTTCGCGGTGTAGTGGCTCATGCGCGTCGCTCCCGTGCTCCGTGGGCGGCTCGTCCGTACCCGCCGGTAACAAACGCTATTACCGGCGAGTAACAAGAGCAAGCAGCGACCCCCGGCCCCCGCTCGGGGGGAGGGAGGCGGGTGCGCAGCGCGGGCGGCCCCGGCCGGGCCGGGACGGGAGAGGCCGGCACCCGTGCGGGTCCCGGGCCCGGGGAGCGCCCGGCGTCAGTCCTTGCGGCGGCGGGCGCGCGAGGCCAGGCCGGCGAGCCCGACGAGGAGGCCGCCGAGCACGGCAGCGATCACCAGCGCGACCACGAGCGGGGCGTTGACGTTGCCGAAGACCAGGCTGATCTCCACCGACTGGGTGTTGAAGACGACGAAGAGCACCAGGACCACGGTGACGAAGACCAGCAGCGCCAGGGCGAGGGTGCGCCCGATCGCCCGCCCGGTGTGCCGCTCCCGCTGAGGTGCCGGCCGGTCGGCGGTGCGGTCGAGCCCCGGGTCGCGGCCGGGCGGGACGCCACCGGACCCGGCGGGGCCCCCGTAGCCGGGGGTGGTGCCGGGGCGGGGGGTGGCACCGGGGCCGGGCGGACCGGAGGGTCTCGGGGCGTCGGGACTGGTCACGGGTCGAGTGTGCGGCGCGGCGCGGCCGCGCGCACGGTCAGCGGGCGTCGGGCTCGCTCTCCGCCGGCGGGTAGCTCGGGCCGGCGGTGCCCGAGGCGGGGCCCCCGCTGCCGCCCTGGGACTCCTCGTCCGCCGGCGGGGCGGTCTCGCTGCCCAGCGGGCCGGTCTCGCGCTCGTCGTCCGGTGTCGGCATGGTCATGCCGCGAGTCTGCGGCGCGACCGGTCCGACGGCGACCCGGGGGCGGAGCCCCGGGTCAGCCGTCCAGCGCGGGACCGGCCTGGTGCCGGGGGTGCCCGGCGGTGCGCTCGCGCTGCTTCATCCGCGCCTCGTAGACGTGCCGGTCGCCGTCGGCGAGCTCGGTGCGCGCCCGCTCGTCGAAGGCGCGGAACACCGACCAGTAGCTCTCGTCGTAGTCCTCGACGATCTGGAAGGTCCAGCGGTCGGCCATGACGTTGCGCCCGACGAGGTCGCGGTCGAGGTCGTCGGCCAGCTGGGTGTGCCCGGCCTCGCGGAAGAGCCGGACGGCGTCCTGCAGGAGCAGGTCGGCCTTCCCGGAGTGCTGGTGGAAGCCGTACAGCTGGCCGCGGGCCTGCTCGATGGTCTCCAGCGCCTCGGAGAGCTTGCCGAGGCCCTCCACGGTGGTGTCGTCGAGGTCGGGCCGGCTGCGGTCGGTGCTCACCGGCCCATCCTGCGGTGCGCCCGTCCGGGGCGCGCGCCGGGGATCAGGGGGTCGCGGCGAGGGCGGCGTCGACGAGGCGCTCGGCCAGCCGGCGGCCGTGCGCGGCGGGCCCGTCCGGGCCGAGCAGGCCGCCGGAGAGGTACATGCCGTCGATGATGAGGTGCACCTGCGCGGCGAGGTCGTCGCCGCGGTCGGGCACGATCGCGTCGGCCAGCCGCTCCAGCCGCGCGTGCAGCTCGAACTTGTAGTCGGCGGCGGCGCTGCGGGCGGGGTGCTCGGGGTCGTCGTACTCGCTGCTCACGTTGGTGAACGGGCACCCGCGGAAGCCGGCCCGGGTGACGTCGCGCTCGACGGTGTCGACGACGGAGAGCAGCGCCGCCCGGGGATCGCCCTCCAGGCGCACCAGCTCGGCGTCGATGGCGGAGAGCACGGTTGCCGCCTTGCGCGCCAGGTAGGCGCCGACCAGGTCGTCCTTGCTCTTGAACAGCCGGTACACGGTCATCTTCCCGAGGCCGGTCTCCCGGACGAGCTCGTCCATGCCCACGCTGCGCGAGCTGCGCGAGGCGAACAGCCGCTCGGCGGTGTCGAGGACGATCGCCTGCCGCTCCGCCCGGCTGCGTCGGACGGGGGCCGAGGCGTCGTCGGCGGCGGCGAGGGGGAGGGCGGCGGCGGTCACGTGCCGGATCGTGCCCGAGGGCGTGACGGAGCAGTTCGCGGCACGCCGGGTCCGGCCGACGGTTGGTCGCTCTGGGTGACGAGAGGCGGCCGGGCCCGTCGGGACGTCGGGGAGCGGTGAGGCGGGTGTGACGGTCCGTGACTTTCCGCAGCTCCCGCGACGACCTCGTGCAGGGTCCCGCCCCGAGCTCGCGAGGGGTGGGGGAAGGAGGTCCTCCTTCAGGCCCGGCGGACCCGGCGGGGGTTGGCCAGCAGCCGCGCCACGGTGGCCGCGCGCTCGGCCTGCTCGTCGGCGGGGCGGTCCGCCGCGGTGTCCTCGGCTACTCGGGGGTCGCGCTGCGTCTCCTGCATGCGCCTCAGCCTCCCCCGGACCGGGCCGCCGGAAACAGCCCCGTGGCGGTGACGTGCCCCTCGTGCGCTGAGAGATGCATCACGTCGTGCCTGGTCGGCGGCGTGTCGCCGGGTGTCAGGTCCCCGACGTGGCGACCAGGGGCCCCCAGGGATCCCGGTCGGGGTCCGCGCCCGCCGGGACGCCGAACCGGTCGACCAGGCCGCCGAAGCGGCGCCGCACCGCCGGCCCGACGTCCTCCGGAGCGGCGACCACGGCGACCGCCTCGAGCACCTCGTCGTCGACCAGGTCCCGCATCGCGGCCCAGCGGCCCGGGTCCCGCCCGAGGGACACCGCGTGCAGCTCGTCGGCCAGCCGGCCCCAGCCGTGCAGCTCGAGCACCGGGCGGTAGGCCGGGGTGCTGCCGTAGAAGGCGATCCGCTCCCGGACCGTGTCCGCCGCCTGCGCCCGCTCGCCCTCGGTCCGCCCGGTGACGACGAACCCGGGGAGGGAGACCACGACGTCGTCGCGGACCCGGCCGCCCGCCGCGAGGCCCTCCTCCAGGGCCGGGAGGGTGCGCTCGGCGAGGTAGCGGGCGGTGGTGAAGGCGTGCACGAGCAGCCCGTCGGCGACCTCGCCGGCGAGCCGCGTCATCGCCGGGCCGACGGCGGCCAGGTGCACCGGTGGGGCGCCCCACTCGTGCGGCTCGGGGCTGAACACCGGCGTCATCAGCGTGTGCCGGTAGTGCTCGCCGCGGAACCGCAGCGGGACGCCGTCCTGCCACGCCGCCCAGACGGCCCGCAGCGCGCCGACGTACTCCCGCATCCGCGGCACCGGGGCGCTCCACGGCATGCAGAAGCGCCGCTCGACGTGCGCGCGCACCTGCGTGCCCAGGCCGAGGACGAACCGGCCCCGGGACAGCCGCTGCAGGTCGTGCGCGGTGCCGGCGACGGTCATCGGCGAGCGGGCGAAGGCAACGGCGATCGCCGTCCCGAGCTGCAGGTCCCGCGTCGTCCGGGCGGCCAGGGCCAGCGGGAGGAAGGGGTCGTGGGCGGTCTCGGACGTCCAGGCGCCGGCGTACCCGCGCTCCTCGAGGTCACGGGCGACCTCGGCGACGTCGTCGCGGCCGGCCGGCAGGAGCGCGTCGATCAGCACGGCCGCAGAGCCTGCCGCACCGCGGGGCACCCCGGCCAGGGCCGGCCGGGGCTCAGGGGGTGTCGGCGCCCTCGCCGTCGCCGTCCTCGCCCTCGGCCGGCTGCTGCGGGTGCGGGGTGGTCCCGGTGCCCGTCGCGTCGCGGTCGGGCGCGCCCCCGTCCGGCTGGTCGACGTCCGGGGCGCGGTCGGTGGGCTCGGTCATCTGTCGCTCCTGTGGCTCGTGCAGGGGGACCGCCTCCCGGTCCCGCGGTGGCAGTGCCCGCCGCCGGGCCGGGGAAACGGTCAGCCCACCTGCTCCGGCGGCGGGACCCGGTCGAGGACCGCGTCGACCGCGGCGCGGTCCGGGAGGGCACCGCGGGCGCCCGGCGCGGTGGTCGACAGCGCCGCGGCGGCCACGGCCTGGCGCACGGCCTCCGGCAGTGCGGACCCCGCGGCCAGCGCCGCACCGAGCGCGCCGCAGAGGCAGTCGCCGGCGCCGGTGGTGTCCACGGCCCGCGCCGGCGGCGGGGGCTGCAGCAGCACCGGCCCGTCGGCCGGGACCAGCAGCGCGCCGCGGGCGCCCAGGGTCACCACGGTGGTCGGGCCCAGCGCCCGGGCCAGCGCGGCCAGCTCGGCCGGGCTGCGCTCCCCGGGCGGGGTGCCGGCCAGCTGCACGAGCTCGTGCTCGTTGGGCACCAGCACGTCGACGCGGGCGAGCAGCTCCGGCGGCAGCGGCCGCGGCGGTGCCGGGGTGAGGACGACGGTGCCCCGGGCCACCGCGGCGGCGGCCGACACCGCGTCCAGCGGGACCTCGAGCTGCAGCAGCACCACCCGGGCGTCGCGCACCGCGTCGTCCCCCACGTCCGCCGCCGTCAGCCGGGCGTTGGCCCCGGGCACCACGACGATGAGGTTCTCCCCGCTGCCCTCCTCCACCGGGATGGTCGCCGTCCCGGTCGGCACCCCGGCGGTGACGCGGACCGCGCCGACGTCCACGCCGACCTCGGTCAGGGCGGCCCGCTGGCGCTCCCCGGCCGGGTCGTCGCCGACCCGCCCCACCATCGCCACACCGCCGGTCAGCCGGCCGGCCGCCGCGGCCTGGTTGGCGCCCTTCCCGCCCGGGGCCAGGCTGGTGCCCTCCCCGACGACGGTCTCCCCCCGGCCGGGCAGCCGGGCCACGGTGACCAGCACGTCCTCGTTGAGGCTGCCGACGACGGTGACGGGCACGCGGACCTCCTGCGGGTGGGCCCCTCCCCTACCCGTCCCGCCTGCGGCGCAGCCGCAGCGGGGCGGCGTACCAGACGACCACGCCGAGCAGCACCGTCCAGGCGCACCCGACCACGGCCGGCCACCGGCCCAGCGCGACGTCGAGCACCAGGAGCACCGCGCTGGTGATGCCCACCAGCAGGAGGGCCAGCCCGGCCAGCAGCGCGCGGTCGGCGAAGGTGACCAGCTCCTCCTTGCGCCGCTGGCGGAACAGCAGCCGGTGGAAGGAGACCGGTGCGATGAGCAGCAGCGTGGCGCTGGCCGTGCTCAGCAGCGTGACGGTGTAGACGGTGGTGCCGAAGCCGCCGAGGTCGTCGAAGCGGGCGGTGAAGGCCAGGGTCAGCAGGAAGGCGAACAGCACCTGCACGCCGGTGATGACCACGCGGGTCTCCTGGAGGAGCTCGGCCAGGTTGCGGTCGAGCACCTCGTCGCGGGTCTGCCCGCGGGCCTCCACGGTGCGCGCCAGGTCGGTCCGTTTCTGCGCCACGGACCTGCGGTACCGCAACCGTGACCACCGGACACCTGGAGGGCGGCATGGCCGACGACGACCACGACACCACCCGCCGCGAGTTCGGCGAGGCGGTGAACATGACGCCCGAGGAGCTCGAGGAGTGGCTGGAGACCGACGAGTCGAGGTCGGTCGGGCAGAAGAGCGGCGGATCGGGGGAGTCCACCGGCCACGAGTCGGGACGCCGCATCGTCGAGCTGCTGCGCACCAGGAAGGGCGACCTCACCGACGAGGACCACGCGCACATGCGCAAGGTGCACGGCTACGTGCAGCGGCACCTCGCCCAGGAGCCGAGGAAGGAGGACGTCGAGAGCTCGAGGTGGCGCTACTCGCTCATGAACTGGGGCCACGACCCGCTGAAGAGGTGACCAGCCACCCGCGCGGCCGCGATCATGGCGCCGTGACCACCCCAGAGGCCCCGGCGGCGGTTGCGGCGCCGTGATCGACGGCAACGGCAACGGCAACCGCAACGGGGCCGGGCGGCGGCGCAACGACCCGGCGCAGTACGACGAGCTGGCCGGGGAGTGGTGGCGGCACGACGGCGAGTTCGCCGCCCTGCACTGGCTGGCCGCGTCGCGGGCCGGGCACATCCCGCCGGCGGGGCGCCCGGGCGCGGTCCTGGTCGACCTCGGCTGCGGCGGCGGGCTCATGGCCCCGTACGCGGCGCGGCTCGGGTACCGGCACCTCGGCGTCGACACCGGCGTCCCCGGGCTGCGGCTGGCGCGCGAGCACGGCGTCCTCCCGGTCGCCGCCTCCGCGCTGGCGGTGCCGCTGGCCGACGGCTGCGCCGACGTGGTGCTCGCCTGCGAGCTGCTCGAGCACGTCGAGGACGACGTCGGCGTGCTCGCCGAGTGCGCCCGCCTGCTGCGGCCCGGCGGCGTCCTGGTCCTCGACGCGCTGGCCGCCGGCCGGCTCTCCACGCTGGTCAACGTGCACCTGCTCGAACGGCTGCCCGGCGGCCCGCCCCGCGGGCTGCACGACCCGGCGCTGTTCGTCGACCGGGCGCGGCTGCTCGAGGCCGCCGACCGGCTGGGGCTGGACCTGCGGCTGGTCGGGCTGCGGCCCTCGCTGCGCGAGGCGGTGGCCTGGCGGCTGGGCCGCCGACGCCTGGTCACCATGAAGCCGATCCGCTCGACCGCGGTGGTGTTCGCCGGCTACGGGCGCAAGCGGTGACCGGCGCCGGCGGTGGGGGCCGGGGCGGTGCCGGCCGGCGCCGTGGAGGGGCGATGCGCGCAGGTCACCCGTACCGTCGGGGCATGACGCCGAGCCCGATCCCCGGCCGCCGGTGACCGCCGCCGTCGTGACCGGCGCCGGTTCCGCGCTGCCGGCGACGCTCGACCAGGACGCCGTCTGGGACGGCTTCTTCGCCGGCCACTACGCCGGCCTGCGTGCCGCCCGGCGCATCTTCCGCTCCTCCGGGGTGCGCCGCCGGCACGCCGTGGCCAACCCGGTCGACGAGGACCTCTCCGGCTGGGGCACCGGCGCGCGGATGCAGCGCTACGTCGAGGAGGCGCTGCCGCTGGGCAAGCAGGCGGTCGCCGGGGCGTTGGACGCCGCGGGTCTGTCCCCCGGCGAGGTGGGGCTCTTCGCCGTCGCCACCTGCACCGGCTACGCCACCCCGGGCCTGGACATCCGCCTGGCCGGCGACCTCGGCATGCCGGCCGACCTGCAGCGGCTGCTGGTCGGCCACATGGGCTGCTACGCCGCCGTCCCGGGGCTCTCGGCCGTCGGCGACTTCGTGACGGCCCGGTCCCGCCCGGCCGTGCTGCTGTGCTGCGAGCTGACCAGCCTGCACGTGCAGCCGGCCCGGGCCGAGCTCGACCAGGTGGTGGCGCACGCGCTGTTCTCCGACGCCGCGGCCGCGGTCGTGGTGGAACCCGGGGCCCGCCGCGGCCGGCGGCTGGCCGCGGTGGTGGCCCGGACCGACGCCTCCACCGCCGACCACATGACCTGGGACGTCACCGACCTCGGCTTCCGGATGGGGTTGTCCCCTCGGGTGCCCGACGTCCTCTCCCGGCACGTCGGCGACGTCGTCGACCAGCTGCTCACCGGCGCCGGCCTGCGGGTGGAGGACGTCGCCGGCTGGGCGGTGCACCCCGGCGGCCCGCGCATCCTCGACGTGGTCCGCGACGAGCTGGGGCTGGGCGAGGAGCGGATGGCCGCCTCGCGGCGGGTCCTGGCCGAGCACGGCAACTGCTCCTCGGCGACCGTGCTGCTCGTCCTCGAGGAGCTCGCCCACGTCGACGGGCCGGTCGTGGTCATGGCCTTCGGCCCGGGGCTCACGCTCTACACCGCCCTGCTGCTGCCGTCCTGACCCGCGCGCCGTCCTGATCCCCGCGGACCAGGACCCGGTATCCTCACTGTGAGCTGCGTCACATCCTGTCGGGAGGGGCGGTGCCGGCCGACGGACTCGTCCGCGTCTTCCTGGTCGACGACCACGAGGTGGTGCGCCGCGGGGTGGCCGACCTGCTCCAGGAGGACCCCTCGATCCGCGTCGTCGGGGAGGCCGGCTCGGTCGCCGAGGCGCTGGCCCGCGTCCCCGCGGTCCGCCCGGACGTCACCGTGGTCGACATGCGGCTGCCCGACGGGGACGGCGCCGAGGTGTGCCGTGCCCTGCGCGCCCGCGTCCCGGGCGCGCGGTTCCTGGTGCTCACCAGCTACCCCGACCCCGAGGCGGTCGCGGCCGCGGTGGCCGCCGGGGCCTCGGGGTACCTGCTCAAGCAGGTGCGCGGGCAGGCGCTGATCAGCGCCGTCCGCCGGGTGGCGGCCGGGGGGACGCTGTTCGCCCCCGAGGCGGCCGCCGGGCAGCAACCGCCGCGCCGCCGTCCCCCCGAGCCCGACCGCCGGCTGGCCGCGCTCACCGACCAGGAGCGCACCGTGCTGCGGCTGATCGGCGAGGGGCTGACCAACCGGCAGATCGGCGAGCGCATGGGCCTGGCGGAGAAGACGGTCAAGAACTACACCAGCCACCTGCTGGCCAAGCTGGGGTTGGAGCGGCGCACCCAGGCCGCGATCCTGGCGACCGAGCTGCGCGACCGGGGAACCGACGGCTCCTAGCGCGGCAGCGGCACGGTCCACCGCACCTGCGTGGCGGCCGGCCCGCTGGAGGTGGTGAGCCGCCCGCCGTGCCGCTCGGCGCGGTCGGCCAGGTTGGCCAGCCCGCTGCGGACGGCGACCTCCGGCAGGCCCGCGCCGTCGTCGGTGACCACGACGCGCACCTCGCCGTCGACCTCGACGGTGACCGCGACCCGCGTCGCCGCGGCGTGCCGGACGACGTTGGTGACCAGCTCCCGGACGACCGCCACCACGTCGGGCAGCAGGGCCGGCGGCAGGTCGTCGAGGTCCCCGCGCACCCGGACGTCGGGCCGGATGCCCTGCCCGCCGGTGATGGAGCGCACCACGTCGACCACCCGGGTGCGGACGGCGTCGGGTGAGGCGTCGACGTCCCCCGCGAGCTCGAAGATCGAGGAGCGGATCCGGGCGATGGTGCCGTCGAGCTCGTCGACGCGCTCGGCGATCCGACCCGCCGTGCCCGGGTCGGTGTCCTGCAGCGAACGGCTGATCCGGTCCAGCGCCAGCCCGGTCGCGAAGATCCGCTGGACGACGTGGTCGTGCAGGTCCCGGGCGATCCGGTCCCGGTCGGCGGCGACCTGCAGCCGGCGCTCCCGCTGCTGGCTGCGCCCGAGCTCCAGCGCCACCGTGGCCTGGGCGGCGAACGCCGAGGCCAGGCCGAGGGTCTCCGGCGGGAAGGGCTCCGCCCCGCGCCGGCGCAGGGCCACCACGGTCCCCAGCGCCGGGCGGCCCCCGAGCGGGACGAGCAGGCCCGGCCCGTGGCGGGCGGCCAGCTCGCCGATGACGGCGGCCCGGTGCCACCCGAGCGGGGGTGCGTTCACGTCCGCCAGCAGCCGGGGGACGCCGGACCGGTGCGCCTCGCCGAGCTGGCTGTCGTGCAGGGGGACCCGCACCCCCTCGACGTCCTCGGCCAGGGTGCCCACCGCGGCCACCACGGTGAGCGTGTCCTCGGCGTCGAGCGCGGGCAGCAGCACCCCCGCGGCGTCCGCGGCCGCCAGGGTGGCGACCCGCTCGGCGATCGTGCGCAGCACGGTGTCGGGGTCGGTGCCCGACAGCAGCGCGGTCGCGATGTCGGTGCCGGCCTGGGCCCACGCCCGCCGCTGCTCGGCCTGCTCGACCAGCCGGGCGTTCTCGATGGCGAGCCCCGCGGCCGCGGCCAGGGCGGACACCGCCCGCTCGTCGGCCGCGGTGAACGGGCCGCCGTCCCGCTTCTCGGTCAGGTAGAGGTGGCCGAACACGACCGAGCGCACCCGCACCGGCACGCCCAGGAACGACCGCATCGGCGGGTGGCCCGGGGGTAACCCGACGGCGGCCGGGTGGCGGGTCAGGTCGGCCAGCCGCAGCGGGGCGGGGTGGGCGACCAGCAGGCCGAGGACCCCGTCCCCCACCGGCAGCCGGCCGATCCGCTCGCGGTCGGCCGCGTCCATGCCGACGACGACGAAGCGGTCCAGCTGCGCGCCGTCCGGGGTGAGGACGCCGAACGCGCCGTAGGTGGCGTCGGCGGCGGCGACCGCCGCGCGGACGATCGCGTGCAGCGTCCCGCTGAGGTGCTCCCCGATCGGGGTGGCGCGCACCTCCGCGTCCAGCGCCGAGGGGACCGCGGGGGCGGGCGTGCCGGTGCCGGGGAGGTCGGGCGGGGTCAGGGCCCGGGGGGAGGGAGCCGGTTCCGGTCGGCGCGCGGGGTCGCCGGGTGTGTCGCGGGGCCTCACGCCCCGCGGGCCAGCCGTCGGGCGGGCGGCCGCGGGGACGCCGGCCGCAGCAGGGTCTTCCCGTGCGCGCCGACGACGACGAGGTCGGCCCCCCGGGTGGTGCCGGTGAGGGCGTCGAAGACGGGGCGGTCGACCAGCGCGGTGCGGACCCGCCCGGTCACGCCGGTCTCGGCGATGGCGCGCAGCACCTGCGCCTCCACCCGGGCCAGCGCCGGGCCGGGGTCGGGACGGCGGGACCCGCCGGCGAGCGGGTCGTCACCGGCGGTCTCCACCACGCAGGCGGCCACGACGGTGGCCTCCCGGCGGGCCGCTTCCCGCAGCGCCCACACCAGCGCCCGGTGGCTCTCCGGCGAGCCGTCCACCTCGACGACGAGCGACGGCGCCTGCCGGCGGGGCAGCAGCGGTAGGCGCACCGGCTCCGGCTGCGGGCGGGGGTGCCCGCGCGACGCGGCCCCCTCCGCGGGCTCGCTCGCTTCCCCGGGGCGCGGCGTGTTCATGCGGTGATCGTTCCCGTACTCCGGCGGGCCGGGCAGGGACCAAGGGCCCGGTACGTGCGCCGACCGGTTGCGGCCGACGCCGTTCCGCAACCGGTCGCGGCGCGTGGTTGCATCACGTCACTGGCCGATCACGCCGTCCTCCGGTTCGGTGACCCGCCACCACGGTCGCCCCGATGCCCGGGTCGTGCTCGACCCGGGTGGCCAGCCCCGCGCCCCGGACGGCGGCGGCGGTCGCGGTGGCCTGGCGGTCGCTGGTCTCCAGCAGCAGGGTGCCCCCGGGAGCCAGCCACCGGGGCGCGCCGGCGACGACCCGGCGGTGCAGGGCCAGGCCGTCGGGGCCCCCGTCGAGCGCGACCCACGGCTCGTGCACGCGGGCCTCGGGGGGCAGGAGGGGGATCTCCGCGGTGGGTACGTAGGGCGCGTTGACCAGCAGGACGTCCACCCGGCCCCGCAGGTCCCCGGGCAGGGCGTCGTAGAGATCCCCCTCGTGCACCCGGCCGCCGAGCGGGGCGAGGTTCCGGCGCGCCCAGCCCACCGCTCGGGGGTCGACGTCGGCGGCGTGCAGCGTCACGGGCAGCCGCGCCGCCAGGGCCGCGCCGAGGGCGCCGGAGCCGCAGCACAGGTCGACCACCACCGCGCCGTCCCGCCCCCGCAGCAGCCCGGCCGCCAGCGTGACGAGCAGCCGGGAGCGCCGCCGCGGCACGAAGACGCCCGTGCCGATCGCCACCCGCGTCCCGGCCAGCTCGGCCCAGCCGAGGACCGTCTCGAGCGGCTCCCCGGCGATCCGCCGCGTGACCGCGTCCGGCACGTCGCGGGCGCTGCCGAGGATGGCCCGGGCCTCCTCCTCGGCGAACACGCACCCGGCGGCGCGCAGCCGGGCGGCCAGGGCCGCCTCCTCGTCGGCGGGTGCGGTCACGGGGTCCGCGGGCCGGGCGACCCGAGCGGGACCCCGGCCGTGGGGGACGGCGTGCAGCAGGTGCCGGTGCACCCGTCCGCGCACCCGCACCCGTCGCCGGTGGGGCGGCCCGGCGCCGCCGGGGCGCAGCAGCCCTCGCCGCGCCACGCCTCCCGGGCCTCCTTGGCGGCCACGGCCGCGATGACCAGGCCGGCGACCGGGTCCGCCCAGCCCCAGCCGAGGCCGGCGTTGAGCACCAGCCCGGCCAGCAGGACCGCGGACAGGTAGGTGCACAGCAGCGTCTGGGTGCCGTCGGCGACGACGGCCCCGGAGCCGAGCGCCCGGCCGGTGCGGCGCTGGGCCCAGGACAGGACGGGCATGACCACCAGCGAGGCGATCGCCAGGCCGATGCCGACCGGGGAGGGGTCCGGGTCCCCGCCCGAGAGCAGGGCCCGCACCGACTCCACCGTGACGTAGGCGGCCAGCACGGCGAAGGAGACGGCCATGAGCCGGAGGGCCCGCCGTTCGCGGCTCTCGGGCAGCCGGTGGCGGAACTGCCAGAGGACGACCAGCCCGCTCGACACCTCGACGACCGAGTCCAGCCCGAACCCGATCAGCGCGACCGACCCGGCGACGATCCCGGCGGCCACGGCGACGACGGCCTCCACGACGTTGTAGGTGACCGACGCCCCGGCGAGCAGTTGCGCGCGGCGGCCGAGCCGGCGGCGCTCGTCCGCGGGGAGGGCCCGGTGTGCGTGCGGGGCGGTCACGGGTGGGCCGCCTCGCCGTGCGCCGGGCAGAGCGCGACCGCGTCGCCGGTGGCCGCCAGCAGGCGCTCGGCGGCGGCCAGCACGCCGAGCAGCTCCGGCGCGGTGGTCAGCGACCACAGCGAGGCACGCCCCTGCGGGCGCGAGGTGACCAGCGCGCAGTCGCGCAGGCAGGCCAGGTGCGCGGAGACCGTGGACTGGGCCAGGCCCAGGTGCGCGGTCAGGTCGACGACGCGGTGCTCGCCGAGCGCCAGGTGGCGCAGGATGGCCAGCCGGGTGGGGTCGCCCAGGCTGCGGAACATGCAGGCGGCGGCCGACAGCGCCGCGGTCTCGTCGAGGGCGTCGGGCGGCGCGGTGGCCGGCACGGCGTCATTCATCGCCATGTGGCGATGCTAGCGACCGGGGACGTCGGTTCCCGGCCGGGCGTCGCCGATGGGCCCCGGACGCACGAACGGCCCGCCACCGGGGCGGGCCGTCGAGGGGAGCGGGTGACGAGAATCGAACTCGCACTGTCAGCTTGGGAAGCTGATGTTCTGCCATTGAACTACACCCGCGGGCTTGCTCCGGTCATGCTACCCGGCGTCCGCCGGGCGGCGTCCACGGGGTGGTGCGGATGAGGGTCCTCCCACCCGGCTCGCACCCGTAGGCACGGTCCGGGACCCTCGTGCGGCGGCCAGCCACCGCTCGGCCAGGTCCAGCCGGGCCGCGGTGCGCGCCGGCCACCCGGCCTGCTGCACCCGGAACGGCCCGGTGGCCAGGCCCAGCAGGACGGCGGCGACCCGCGGGTGCAGCTCGGCCGCCGGCCAGCGCTCCCGCCCGGCGGCGTGCACGCGGTCCCGGTAGGCCGGCACCGCGGGCGCGCCCGGGTACACCTGATCGAGGACGGCGAGGTGCGCCAGGAGCGTGGCCCAGTCGTCGACGCGGTGCCCGGCGCCGGCGGTGTCGACGTCCAGCAGGCCGACCACCGCGCCGCCGTCCACCAGCAGCTGGGCCTCGTGGAAGTCGCCGTGCACCGGCACCGCGGCGTGCGCGCCGCGCGGTGCGGACGCCAGGGCGGCGGTCAGGCCGGCCAGCCGCGGGCGCAGGGCCGGCAGGACGGCGCCCAGCACCGCGGCGTGCTCGCCGGCGCGGGCGAGCCCGTCCCCGGGGAGCGGCCCGGACCCGGCCGCCGGCCGGGCGAGGGCCCGCGGCAGCGCGTCGAGGACCGCCTCCAGCGCCGCGGGGGCGGGCAGCCCCGCCCCGTCGCCGCGCAGGAGCTCGCGCAGCGTCGTCCCGGGCAGGGCCGGGAGCACGACGACGCCGTCGTCGGTCGCCGCCAGCACCGGCGGCACGGGCACCGCCCCGGCCAGCAGCGCGTGCCGCCCGGCCAGCCGCTCGACGGCGTCGGGGCGGACCACCTTGAGGAACAGCCGTCGGCCCTCCGCCCGGACCTCGACCACGCCCCGCCGGCCCGGGCGGTAGGCCCGCAGCCGCAGCCGGGGGCGCCCGACGGGCAGCCCCAGCCCCGCGAGCCGGCCCGCCGCCGCGGACGCCGACACCGCCCAGGCCAGGCCGGGCAGGGCGGGGTCGAGCGGCCACCGCCAGACCCCCACCGGAACGCTGCTCCCGTCCACCTCCCCCTCCACCACCGCCGCACCGGGCGGCACCGCGCGGCCGGTCGTGGCGGCCAGCGCCTCCCGGGTGCGGCGGCCACCCGCCCAGGCCACCTCCGCGGCGTACCGGACGGTCGTGGCCCCGTCGGGCCGGTGGGTGACCCCGGTCGCCCGCAGCTCCACCGGGGCGCCACCCAGCGGGCCGAGCACCGCGGTCCACAGCTCGCCGGCCGCGGGGCCCAGGAGCAGCCGCAGCGGTGCGGGCCAGGACTCGGCCAGGGCGGGGTCGGCGGGCGGGGGCAGCAGGCGGGACGGCACCGCGCCGGGCCGGGCGGCCGGGGGGAGGGCGCGGTGAGAGCCGGATGAGGCCCCTCTCATCGCCGCCGGCTCAGCCGGTCCGCGCGACCAGCCGCACCGTGGTGCCGGTGGGGCTCGGGACGGCGGTCACCTCGGCGACCGCGCTCATCAGCACCGATCCCCGGCCGCGGTCCATGCTCGGCACCCGTTCCCGCCAGCGGCCGGAGTCGCGCACGGTGATCTCGACCCGGCCACCGCTGACGTCCACCGCGACCTCGACGAAGGGCTCGGTGGGGTCCTGGGCGTGCTCCACGGCGTTGGTCAGGGCCTCGCAGGCGGCCAGCACCAGGTCGTAGGCCTGGTCGGGGTGCAGGCCGGCGGCGGCGAACAAGGCCTGCAGGCGGCGGCGCAGCACCGGGACCGCGGTGGCGGCGGCCGGCAGCCGCCAGCGCGCGCGCTGCGGCCCGGCGCCGCGGGCGGGGGCCGGACCGGGCTCCCCCGCCGGGCGCGCGGTGACGGGCGCGGGTGCCCCGCGGCGGGGCTCCCGCGGGGCCGGGGCGGGCCCGGCCGGGTCGGGTGCCGCGGGGTGGGGCGCTGCCGCGCGGGCCGGTGCCCGCGCGGCCCCCGAGGCCCGGTCGAGGACCGCCCGCAGCCGGGCCACCAGCTCCGCCGACTCGAACGGCTTGGCCAGGTAGTCGTCGACGCCGGCGTCGAAGCCCTCCACGGCGGCCTCCTGGCCGGCGCGCGCGGTGAGCATCACGACCGGGATGCCGCGCGTCGCGGGGTCCCGGCGCAGCGCCTGCAGCAGCCCGAAGCCGTCGAGCCCGGGCATCATCACGTCGGTCAGGACGACGTCCGGGGCCGCGGCCGCCACCGCGCGCAGCGCCGCCTGCCCGTCCGGCGCGGTCTGCACCGTCCACAGCGGGGAGAGCAACCGGGTCAGGTAGGTCCGCATGTCGGCGTTGTCGTCGACGACCAGCACCCGGGTGCCCGGGTCCCGCGGGGACGCCGGCGCGGTGGGGCCCGGCAGGTCGTCGTCCCACGGGGCGAGGGCCGCCCCGGCGCGGACCTCGGGGGAGGCGGCCGGAGGTGCCGGCTCGGCGTCGGGCCGGCCGAGCGGCAACCGGACGGTGAAGGTGCTGCCGCGGCCGGGCTCGCTGCCGACCGCGACCGTCCCGCCGTGCAGGCCGGCGAGGTCGTGCACCAGCGCCAGGCCGAGACCGGTGCCCTCGCGGCTGCGGGCGGCCTGGCCGGGGACCCGGTGGAAGCGCTCGAACAGGCGCGGGAGCTCCGCCGCGGGGATGCCCACGCCGGTGTCGGCCACGCGCAGGACCAGCTCGCCACCCTCCCGGCGCAGCGAGACGTCGATGCCGCCGACGAAGGTGAACTTCAGCGCGTTGGCGAGGAGGTTGAGGACGATCTTCTCCCACATGGCCGGGTCCACGGCGGCCGGCCGGTCCAGCGGCGGGCAGTCGACGGTCAGCCGCAGCCCGGCCCGTTCGGCGGCGGCGCGCACCACGCCGGCGAGCTCGGTGGTCAGCGCGGAGACGTCGGTGACCACCCGGACCGCCGCGGTGCGCCCGGCCTCGATGCTGACGAACTCGAGCAGGTCGTCGACGAGCCGGCGCAGCCGCTGCCCGTTGCGGTGGGCGAGGGTGAGCTGCTCCTGCACCGCCGCGGGGAGCTCGGCGGCGGGGTCGGCGAGCGCGTCGGCGATCGGCGCGAGCAGCAGGGTCAGCGGGGTGCGCAGCTCGTGGCTGACGTCGGCGAAGAACGCCGTCTTGGCGCGGTCGAGCTCGGCCAGCGACTCCGCGCGCGCCCGCTCGGCGGCGTAGGCCCGGGCGTTGCGGACCGCGGCCGCGATCTGCCCGGCCAGCAGCTCGTGGAACGCGCGGTGGTCCTGGTCCAGCGCGCGGTTGGGGTTGACGCCGACCACGAGGGTGCCCAGCAGGTCGCCCCCGCCGCCGTGCAGCGGCAGGGCGACCGCGTCGGTCACCGGGTCGCCCCACGGGCCGCCGGTCGCCCCCAGCCCGCGCAGCGGGCCGAGCAGCTCGCCGGGGTCCCCGGCCGCGGCGGGCAGCGCCCCGGGCTCGCACCCGGCGACGGCCACGCGCTCGAGCCGGCCCCCGCCGGGCGGGCAGAGGTAGACGGCGGCGACGGGCACGTCCGCGGGGGCCGCGGCCAGCGCGGCGGTCATCGCGGTCACCGTCGGGACCTCGCCGTCCAGCCGTGCCGCGGCCGTGGCGACGTCGTGCAGCAGCCGCTGGCGGCGCTCGGCGAGCACCTGGCCGGTCACCTCGGTGCAGACGGCGAGCATGCCGGCCACCCGGCCGTCGTCCCCGGAGGCCGGGGAGTGCGAGACGGTGAACCAGGTCTCCTCGCGGTACCCGGCGCGCTCGAGCAGGAGCAGCAGGCGGGGGATCCACGACGCCTCGCGGGCGGTCATCGCGTGCTCGACCGGCTGCTGCAGGGCCGCCCAGCCCTCGGCCAGGGTCACCCGCAGGTCCGCGCCGATGGCGCCCGGGTGCTTGGCGCCGATCAGGGTGGCGTAGGCGTCGTTGTAGAACTGGGTGTAGCCCGGGCCCCAGGCCAGGATCATCGGGAACCGCGAGGCCAGCACGGTGCGGACGGCGTGCCGCAGGCTCGAGGGCCAGCCGTCGACGGGGCCCACCGGGCTGGCCGCCCAGTCGGTGGCGGCCATCAGCCGGCCGGTCTCCCCGCCGTGGGCGAACAGGTCCGCCGCGGCCGGGCCGTCCCCTGCCACCCCTCGCGCACCTCCCGCCCCGTCCGGCGCCCCCGTCGGGACCGCGCCGGGCGCGTGCCCCGGTGGCCGGGCGTGCCGCCCACCGGGACGAACGCTACCCCGGGTCAGCGGCGCATCCCGGCGAGGAACCCGGTGGCCTCCGCCCGCAGCCGCTCGGCCATCTGCGACAAGCCCCGGGCGTCGGCGCCGACCGCGTCGGTGGCGACCCCGCCGTCCACGGCGGCGGCGATGCCCTCGACGAGGCCGTTCATCTCCGAGACGGTGCCGCCGACGGTGCTCATGACGTCGGCCACGCCCTCGCAGGCCTGCCGGATCTGCTCGACCTGCGCGGTCACCCGCTCGGTGGCCCGGCCGGTCTGGTCGGCGAGGTCCTTGACCTCCGAGGCGACGACGGCGAAGCCCTTTCCGGCGTTCCCGGCCCGCGCCGCCTCGATGGTCGCGTTCAGCGCCAGCAGCCGGGTCTGCGCGGCGATCGCGTCGATGAGCGCGATGATCTGCTGGATCTCCTCCGACGAGCGGGTCAGCCCGGCGATGGTGCCCTGGGCGTTGTCCACCTCGGTCGTGGCGGCGCCGCCGGCGGTGGTCAGCCCGGCCGCGGTCGCGCTGAGCTCGGTGGCCGCGGCGGCGACCTGCTCGGACATGGCCAGGACGACGGACTCGAACTCGTCGGCCAGCGCCAGCCGGGCGGCCTGGGCCTCGGTGACCCGGCCGGCGGTCTCGCGCATCGCGTCCCGGGCCACGTTGATCTCGGTGGCGCCCGTGCGGAAGGCGCCCGACAGCCCGGTCAGCAGCACCCGCCGGTGGAACCGCCCCTGCGCGGCCGACGCCAGGGCGGCCGAGGACTCGCGGACGAACGCGTCGGAGACGTCGAGCACGCGGTTGACGCTGTCGCCCAGGGCCCGCAGCTCCGGGACGCCGTCCACCCCTGCCGTGGGCCGGCTGCGCGCCTCCAGGTCACCGCGGGCGGCGGCGTCGCAGGTCTGCGTCAGCTGGGCGACGAAGGCCCGGTAGACCGCCAGCTCCTCGGCGTCGCTGCGCTCGCCGCGGGTGCGGAACCCCATGTCAGCCCTCCTCGCTGCTGATGAGCGACCAGACGAACTCCTCGTACGAGCGGGCCTGCGCCGCGACGAGCTCGGCCATCAGCCCCGACGACGCGGCGACCGCGGCCCGGGCGCTGGGGTGCCGGCGCTCCTCGGCGAGGAGCTGCTCGTACAGCGGGGTGATCCGGCGGACGGCGCCGGGGGAGGGGCGGCGGCGGCTGGAGTGGTAGCCGACCACCCGGCCGTCGGGCCCGTAGGACGGCGTGACGTGCGCCAGCACCCAGTAGTGCGCGCCGTCGGAGGCCAGGTTGTCGATGTAGGCGAACAGCTCGCGGCCCTCCGCCAGGGTGGACCACAGCAGGCCGAACACCGCCCGCGGCATCGCCGGGTGGCGGATCATGCTGTGCGGCCGCCCGATGACCTCGTCGAGGGAGTAGCCGCTCACCCGCAGGAACACGTCGTTGGCGTAGGTGATGACGCCCCGGGGGTCGGTCTTGGAGACGATCAGCTCGTCCGGGGCTAAGGTCCGCTCCTCGCCGGTGGGTCGGGTGGTGCGCGGGGCGCCGTGTCTGCGCACGGCCGGCCGGGTGTCCAGCACGGGTCCCTCCGGGGATCGGACGGTGTCGTCCGGTTCCCATCGGCAGCGCGGGCCCCGACTCCAGCCGTGACCGGTCGGACGCGACCGGATCGACCGCATCGGGGACCGAGGTCCCGGGACCTCCGACCCGCCGGCCGTCCCTAGACTCCCGCGCATGCTGCTGTCCGACCGCGACATCACGGCCGCCATCGCCGAGGGCCGCCTCGGGATCGAGCCCTACGACGCGGCGCTGGTGCAGCCCTCCAGCATCGACGTCCGGCTGGACCGGTTCTTCCGGGTCTTCAACAACGCCCGGTACACGCACATCGACCCCGCGGTCCAGCAGGACGACCTCACCACGCCGGTGGAGACCGAGGGCGACGGCCCGTTCGTGCTGCACCCGGGCGAGTTCGTGCTCGGGTCCACGCTGGAGGTCGTCAGCATCCCCGACGACCTCGCCGCGAGGCTGGAGGGCAAGGCGCTCGCGCTCACGACCTGGGTCCCGACCCCGCGGGGCTGGACGACGATGGGCGAGCTCGCGGTCGGTGACGAGGTGTTCGACGAGCGCGGGGTGCCGTGCCGGGTCGTCGCCGCCACCGAGGTGATGCTCGGGCGGCCGTGCCGGGAGGTAGAGTTCAGCGACGGGTCGACGTTCACCGCCGATGCCTCCCACCTGTGGGTCACCGTGACCAGGGCGGGCCGCCGGCCCGGCCGGCCGCGGCGTGCGACGGCACGGACGACGGACGAGATCGCCCGCACCCTCCGGGTCGGCGGGGAGTTCAACCACCAGGTCGCGCTCGCCGGTGCCGCGCGGTACCCGACGGCCGACCTGCCGGTCGACCCCTACGTCCTCGGTTACTGGCTCGGTGACGGCACCAGCACGAAGGGGGAGATCACCGTCGGCGCGGGGGACGAGGAGGTCCTCGACCACTTCTGCGCCGCCGGGTACGCGGTGTGGCCGGCGACGGCCCCGTCGGCGTACCGGCTCGGAGGCGACGTCCGCGGCGACGGGCACGCGCACCGGCCCGGCGCCGGCGGCCGCTTCGGCGGCAACGGGTCGCTGAGCAGCCACCTCCGTGCGCTGGGTGTGCTGGGGGACGAGCACGTGCCCCCGGCGTACCTGATCGGCGACGTGGCGCAGCGGCTGGCCCTGCTCCAGGGCCTCATGGACTCCGACGGGTACGTCGACGACCGGGGCCGCTGCGAGTTCACCAACACGCGGGAGGACCTCGCGTGGGCGGTGTTCGAGCTCGCGGCGAGCCTCGGCCTCCGGCCCACGCGCCGGAAGAAGCGGGCACTGCTGCACGGGATCGACTGCGGCCCGGCCTTCCAGGTGGAGTTCACCCCCCGCCGGGTCCCCGTCTTCCGGCTGGCCCGGAAGCTGGCCCGGCTGAGGACGGACGACCGCGGCCACGAGAACCGCTCGATCCGCGCCGTCCGGGAGGTACCGACCGTGCCAGTCCGGTGCATACAGGTGTCGGCGCCCAGCGGCATGTTCCTGGTCGGGGACGCGTACGTGCCGACGCACAACTCGTCCCTGGGCCGGCTGGGGCTGCTCACGCACTCGACGGCGGGGTTCGTGGACCCCGGGTTCAGCGGGCACATCACCCTCGAGCTGTCCAACGTGGCGAACCTGCCGATCACGCTCTGGCCGGGCATGAAGATCGGCCAGCTGTGCCTGTTCCGGCTCACCGGCCCGGCCGAGCACCCCTACGGCTCGGCGGTCTACGGCTCCCGGTACCAGGACCAGCGCGGGCCGACGCCGTCCCGCTCGTTCCGGAACTTCACCCGCGCGGAGACGCGGCGCCCGGCACCGTGAGGCCGGCCGGCCCCCGGTCCACCGCGGGGGCCGCGCCGGGCAGCTCGTCCTCCACGAACCGCTCGCGGGTCACCACCCA
Source organism: Geodermatophilus sp. SYSU D00758 (assembly GCF_054049955.1). Lineage (NCBI taxonomy): Bacteria > Bacillati > Actinomycetota > Actinomycetes > Geodermatophilales > Geodermatophilaceae > Geodermatophilus > Geodermatophilus sp. SYSU D00758. The sequence continues at coordinate 45,039 of NZ_JBJGYK010000012.1, read as the reverse complement.
GCCGCTGGCGGCCAGGACCGCCACGCCGGTGAGGGCGATGACGAACATGCCGGTGTAGTCCCCCGAGCTGCCCCGGAGCACGCCGACGAGGAGCGGCCCGGCCCCCGCCAGCACGTAGCCCCAGCCCTGGACGACGGTGGACAGCGCGGCCGTGGTCTCCGGTGTGCGCGCCCGCAGGCCGATGAGGGTGAGCACCATCGCGAAGGTGCCCATGCCCAGGGCGAGCAGGCCCATCCACAGCCAGGGGACCGTGCGCGGGGCCACCGCGAGCCCGCTCCAGCCCGCCACGTAGCAGGCCATGAACGCCACCAGCAGCGGCCGCTGCAGGTGCGGCCGCACGGTGAGCGCCGGGACGACGGCGTTGAGCGGGATCACCACGACGGTGTTGACGCCGAGCAGCACGCCGGCGGCGGCCGCGGACAGCCCGGCGTCGCGGAGGTACTGCGGCGTCCAGCCGATGATCACGTAGGCCTGCATCGCCTGGACGCCGAAGAAGACCGCCATCGCCACCGCCGTCGGGCTGCGGGTGAGGCTGCGCATGCGGACGGCGTCCGAGGTCGCCGGTGGCCGCCCGCGGCGGGCGGGGACGGCCAGCCACGGGACGGCGGCCAGCAGCGCCGGCACCGCCCAGATGCCCAGGGCCCAGCGCCAGCCGCCCTCGCCGACCGCGGCCGCGACCGGCGCCGCGGCGATGCCCGCGACCGCGCCGCCGGCGGCCATGGCGACCCCGTAGGCGCCGACGAGCAGGCCGGTCCGGCCGGGGAAGTGCCGCCGCACCAGGCCCGGCAGGAGCACGTTCCCCAGCGCCCCGCCGACCATGGCCAGCACCGTGCCGACGAGGAACAGCCAGAACGCGTCGGCGGCCGCGCGCACCAGCAGCCCCGCGGTCATGGTCAGCAGCGCTCCGGCCAGCACGTGCCCGTCGCGGTAGCGGGCGGCCAGCGGCGGCCCGGCGAACCCGATCGCGGCGAAGCAGAGCACCGGCATCGTGGTGACCAGCCCGGCCAGGCCGCTGGAGATGCCCAGCCCGGCCTCGAGCTCCTCGAGGACCGGGCCGATGCTGTTGACCGCCGTCCGCAGGTTGAAGCCGGTCAGCACGATCGCGGTGCCGATGAGCACCAGGCCCTGGCCGCGGGCCGGGCCGGCGGGAGAGGTCACCGGACGATGGTCCACCCCCGCCGGGGGCCTCCTGCAGCCGGGTCGTTTCACTGGGCAACGACCTGCTCAGTGCCCGGTGGGCTGCACCTGCTCCACCCGGGGCGCCGACCGGGGCACCCGCCGCCACACCGCCCGCTGGACCGCCAGCGTGGCCAGCGCCGCCAGCAGGATGCCCGCCAGGTTGATGCCGAGCTGGGTGGCCGCGCGGGCGAACTCGGTGCCCCCGCCGAGCGCGATCGCCACCGCCATGTCGGCCGCGGCCGGCACCGTGGTCACCGAGATGAAGACGCCGACGAGCGCGCCGCTCTTCGCCGAGGTCAGCGACAGGACGCCGGCCACCCCGGCCAGCACGGCGACGACGACCGACCAGCGGTCCGGCGCGGTGATGAACCCGGTGGCCGGGCGCGGCATCGTGAGCACCTCCGTCCCGAACCAGCCCAGCAGCCGCCCGGCGACGGCGACGAGGGTCGTGACCCCGATGGCGACGGCGAACCCCACGGCCAGCGACACGGCCGCCCGGCGGGCGATGGAGCGCCGCCGGTGGACGACGGCGACCGCGAGCGCGGCCAGGGGCGCGAACTCCGGGCCGAGCACCATCGCGCCGATCACCAGGACGGCCGAGTCGTTGACGATGGCGACCGCCGCCAGCAGCGTGGCGATGGTGAGGAAGGCCAGGTAGGAGGCCGACAGCGAGGACTCGGCGTCCGTCGTCCGCACCACCTGCTCCCAGACCACGGCGTCCGTGCCGTCCCCGGGCGCCCGCCGCTCGGCCTCCTCCGCGGCGGCCGAGACGGCCGCGTCCACGGCCTCCATCGTGATCCCGCCGTCCCGGTCGACGTGCAGCCGGCGCAGGCAGGCGACCAGCTCGTCGGCGGACTCGCGGGCGACGTCGGCGAGCACCAGGTCGCCCGGCGGGGCCAGCGAGGCGCCGGGGAACACCGCCACGTGCGCGGTGCCCGGGCACGCGGCGAACAGCTCCCGCACCGCGGCGGTGCGGTCGGGGGGCACGGTGACCCGCAGGTGCAGCAGCACCGGGGTGTTCTACCGCCCGGGACGGCGACGGCGCGCGTCCCGGGTCGGGACACGCGCCGTCGTGGTTCCGCGGCCTCGTGGGGGCCGGCCGCCGGCCGTCCGCCTACGCGGGGCCGTGCTCCGTGGCCGCCGAGCCGGTGCCGGCCACGTCGTCGGCCTTGCGGCCCACGTCGGCGCCGGGCTCGGTGCCCGGCGCGCCGGCCGGTGCCAGCGAGCGCAGCAGGATCTGGCTGACGTCGAGCACCTCGACGTGCTCGCCGGCCTCGCCGTTCTGCTTCTTGGTGGTCAGGGCGTCCGACAGCATCGTGATGCAGAACGGGCAGGCGGTGGAGATCAGGTCGGGATCCAGGGAGAGCGCCTCCTCGGTGCGCTCCATGTTGATCCGCTTGCCGATCTTCTCCTCCATCCACATCCGGGCCCCGCCGGCGCCGCAGCAGAAGCCGCGGTCCCCGCAGCGGTGCATCTCCTGCTTGTCCAGGCCCTGCACGGAGTCGAGGATCTCCCGCGGCGGCGTGTAGACCTTGTTGTGCCGGCCGAGGAAGCACGGGTCGTGGTAGGTGACCTTGCGGTCGACCGGGGTCACCGGGGTGAGCCGGCCCTCCTCGACCAGCTTGCCCAGCAGCTGGGTGTGGTGCACCACCTCGTAGTGGCCGCCGAGCTGCGGGTACTCCCGGCCGAGGCTGTTGAAGCAGTGCGGGCAGGTGGCCACGATCTTGCGCATCCCCGGCACCCGGCCCTCGAAGACGCCGTTGAGCGTCTCGACGTTCTCCTGGGCGAGCATCTGGAAGACGAACTCGTTGCCCATGCGCCGCGCCGGGTCACCGGAGCAGGTCTCCCCGGAGCCGAGGACGGCGAACTCGACGCCCGCGGTGTGCAGCAGCTCGGCGACGGCCTTGGTGACCTTCTTGGCGCGGTCGTCGATGGCGCCGGCGCAGCCGACCCAGAACAGGTACTCGACGTCGTAGGGCAGCGGGCCGTCGGCCTGCCGGACCTCGAAGTCCAGCTCCTTCATCCAGTCCTCGCGGGTGCCGGCCTGCACGCCCCACGGGTTGCCGCGGTTCTCCAGGTTGCGCAGCATCACGCCGGCCTCGGAGGGGAAGTTGGACTCGATGAGCACCTGGTAGCGGCGCATGTCCTCGATGTGGTCGACGTGCTCGATGTCGACCGGGCACTGCTCGACGCAGGCGCCGCAGTTGGTGCAGCTCCACAGGACGTCGGGGTCGATGACCCCGCCCTCCTCGAGGGTGCCGACCAGCGGGCGGTGGGCCTGGGCGTCGTTGGTGCCCTCGATGCGGGCGTAGCCGGAGGCCCAGACCTGCTCGTCGCTGGGCTTGAGGACGTCGTAGTCGGGGGCGGACTCGCTGGCCGTCTTCTCGCCGAGCAGGTACGGGGCCTTGGCGTAGAGGTGGTCCCGCAGGTCCATGATCACCATCTTGGGGCTCAGCGGCTTGCCGGTGTTCCACGCCGGGCACTGGCTCTGGCACCGCCCGCACTCGGTGCAGGTGGTGAAGTCCAGCATCCCCTTCCAGGTGAAGTCCTCGATCTTGCCGCGGCCGAAGATCGCGTCCTCGTCGGGGTCCTCGAAGTCGATCGGCTCGCCGCCGGAGGTCATCGGCTGCAGCGGGCCGAGCGCCACCCGGCCGTCGTCCTCGCGCTTGAAGTAGATGTTGAAGAAGGCGCTGAACCGGTGCCAGGCCACGCCCATGTTCAGCAGCCGGCTGACGACGACCAGCCAGACCAGCGACGCGACGATCTTGACGAACGCGATGACGCTGACCAGGTCGGGGGAGGCGGGCAGGAGGTTGGCCAGCAGGCCGGAGACCGGGTGCGACCACGCGGGGGCGTCGTCGAGGCCGGCGGCGATCTTCGCGGCGCGGATGCCGAGGATGCACAGGCCGACGATGAGGACGATCGCCTCGACGAAGTAGCCGCGGCCCTCGTTGGAGCCGGCGAAGCGGCTGCTGCGGCCCTGGCGGCGCGGGTGGTCGAGCTGGCGCCGGATGATCAGGTAGATGATGCCGAGCACCGTGCCGGTGCCGATGACGTCGACGAACAGGCTCCAGATGCCCCAGCTGCCGATCAGCGGCAGGTGGAACGCCGGGTCCCACACCTCGCCGAAGGCCTCGACCAGGGTGAGGAACAGGCCGTAGAAGCCGACGAAGACGAACCAGTGGGCGACGCCGATCGCCGACCACTTGAGCATCCGGGTGTGCCCGAGGGACTCCACGACGAGCGTCTTCAGGCGCGGGCCGACGGGACCGGAGCGCGTCCCGTCGGGTTGCCCGGTGCGGATGATGCGGATCATGGCCCGGACCGCCCGGTACACCATGACGACCGAGACCACCAGGAACAGGACGCTGATCGTCCCGAGGACGATCTGCAAGGGGCCCATCGACTTCCCTCCCGGACGCCGCCCGGCGTCCGTTGACTCCCCGCCCGCCGGGACGACGGGTGTGCCCGCGCCGGCTCGGGGCCGGGGACGGGCCGCGGCGGGCACCGGTGCCCGCACGCGTCGCACGATAGCTGTCGGGCCAGGAGGCTACTCGCCGGTAACCGAAGACGTCGGCGCCGCGACCGGCCGCCCCGGACGACGATCAGGTCACCTGGTCGTCGCCGGTCCTGGCTCACCACCGGTGCTGAGCCAGGACCGGCAACGGTGAGCCCGGACGGCGGTTGTCCACAGAGGTCCTCGGCGGGCCCCGCCGCCCGGCCCCGGGCCGGACGCTGGCCTGGTGCACCCGACACTCAGGGCCGTGGCCGAGTCCCGCTTCGGCGTCTTCACCGCCGCGGAGGCCGTCGCGGCCGGCTACGCACGGGAGGACGTCGGCGGGCTCGTCGCCCGCGGTCGTCGGGTCCGGTTGCGCCGAGGGGTCTACGCCGACCGGGCCGCCGTCGACGCGGTCGCGGGGGATCCGGGGGCGCAGCACCGCCTGGCCTGCGCCGCCGTCCTCGTGCGGTTGGCACCCGGCCCCGCCGTCAGCCACGCCTCCGCGGCCCGCGTCCTCGGGCTCGTGGTCCCGGGATCCCCCGATGACCACGTGCGGCTCACCGACGAGGCCCAGTGGCGGCGCGGCCGCGGGTACGAGGTCACCCGGGCCTCCCTGCCGCAGGGCTCCGTCCGTCCCCTCGGCCCGTTCCGGGTGACCGCGCCCGCCCGGACCCTCGTCGACTGCGCGCGCCAGTGGGCGCTCGAGGATGCCGTCGTCGCCATGGACGACGCCATCCACCGCCGGCTGCTGGGTGCCGAGGAGCTGAGGGCGGCCGTGCTGGCGCAGACGCACTGGCTCGGCATCGGTGGTGCGGCGCGCGCGGCCGGGCTGGCCGACGGCCGGGCCGAGTCGCCGCTCGAGACGCGGGGCCGCCTGCGCATCCTCGGCTCCGGGTTGCCCGCGCCCGACCTGCAGGTGGAGATCCACGACCGGCACGGCTTCGTCGGCCGGGTCGACGGGTGGTACGAGGAGGCGGCGGTGGCCGTCGAGTTCGACGGTCTGGTGAAGTACGAGGCGCCCCGCGACGGTCGATCGCCGGCCCGGGTGGTCTGGGAGGAGAAGCGGCGCGAGGACGCGCTGCGCGCGCTGGACATCCGGGTGGTGCGGATCGCCAACGCGGACCTCGGCCCGGCCTGGCCGCGCGTCGAGGAGCGGCTGACGGCGCTCCTCGCCACCCCGTTCCTGGGTCCACGGCGGTTCACGGCGGTGCCGATGGAGGAACGGGAGCCGCGGAGCGCGTGAAGCGCCCATCCGCCGTCCTGGCTCACCCTTTCGGGTCCTGGCTCACCACCGGTCGTGAGCCAGGACCGGCGACGACCAGGTCACCTGATCGTCGGGTCACCCAGGTGCGCGCCTGGTCATCGAGCGGCGCGGCGGTGTGGTGGGGGTCACGGGTGAGGACGGCGGGCCCCCCGGGAACACCGGCGTGCGGGGTGCCGTTATGGTGGTCAGGAAAGTTGAGCGGACCTCGCGCAAGGCGGCCCGCCCGGCTCCTGGACACCACAGCACAGCACGCAGTTCACGGAAGAGAGGCCAGCCCCATGGCTCGAGCGGTCGGTATCGACCTCGGCACCACGAACTCCGTCGTCACCGTCCTCGAGGGCGGTGAGCCGACGGTCATCGCCAACTCCGAGGGCTCGCGCACCACCCCCTCGGTCGTCGCGTTCGCCAAGAACGGCGAGGTCCTCGTCGGCCAGTCGGCCAAGAACCAGGCGGTCACCAACGTCGACCGCACCATCCGCAGCGTCAAGCGCGAGATGGGCACCGACTGGAAGTCGGCCGAGATCGACGGCAAGCGGTACACCCCGCAGGAGATCAGCGCCCGCGTCCTGCAGAAGTTGAAGCGGGACGCCGAGACCTACCTCGGCGAGCCGGTGACCGACGCCGTCATCACCGTCCCCGCCTACTTCGAGGACGCCCAGCGCCAGGCCACCAAGGAGGCCGGCGAGATCGCGGGCCTCAACGTCCTGCGCATCGTCAACGAGCCGACCGCCGCCGCGCTGGCCTACGGGCTGGACAAGGGCGAGACCGAGCAGACGATCCTCGTCTTCGACCTCGGTGGCGGGACGTTCGACGTCTCCCTGCTGGAGATCGGCGAGGGCGTCATCGAGGTCAAGGCGACCGCCGGTGACAACCACCTCGGTGGTGACGACTGGGACCAGAAGATCGTCGACCACCTGGTCAAGACGTTCAACGCCGCCAACGGCATCGACCTGTCCAAGGACAAGCTGGCCATGCAGCGGCTCCGCGAGGCCGCCGAGAAGGCCAAGATCGAGCTGTCCGGGGCGCAGTCGACCAACGTCAACCTGCCCTACATCACCGCCGGGGCCGAGGGGCCGCTGCACCTCGACGTCACGATCACCCGCGCCGAGTTCCAGCGGATGACGCAGGACCTGCTCGAGCGCACCCGCGCCCCGTTCAACCAGGTGGTCCGGGACGCCGGCATCTCCGTCGGCCAGATCGACCACGTCGTCCTCGTCGGTGGCTCGACCCGCATGCCGGCCGTCACCGAGCTGGTCCGCGAGCTGACCGGCGGCAAGGAGCCCAACAAGGGCGTCAACCCCGACGAGGTCGTCGCCATCGGCGCCGCCCTGCAGGCCGGTGTCCTCCGCGGCGAGGTCAAGGACGTCCTGCTGCTCGACGTGACCCCGCTGTCCCTGGGCATCGAGACCAAGGGCGGGATCATGACCAAGCTCATCGAGCGCAACACCACGATCCCGACCAAGCGCTCGGAGATCTTCACGACGGCCGACGACAACCAGCCGTCGGTGCAGATCCAGGTCTTCCAGGGCGAGCGGGAGATGGCGGCCTACAACAAGAAGCTCGGCATGTTCGAGCTGACCGGCCTGCCCCCGGCGCCGCGCGGTGTCCCGCAGATCGAGGTGGCCTTCGACATCGACGCCAACGGCATCGTGCACGTCACCGCGAAGGACCTCGGGACGGGCAAGGAGCAGTCGATGACCATCACCGGCGGCTCGGCCCTCCCGAAGGAGGACATCGAGCGGATGATGAAGGACGCCGAGGCCCACGCCGAGGAGGACAAGCGCCGCCGCGAGGAGGCCGAGACCCGCAACCTGGCCGAGTCGTTGCAGTACCAGACCGAGAAGTTCCTGGCCGAGAACGGCGAGAAGATCCCGGCCGACAAGAAGGAGGAGCTCGGCGAGGCGCTGACCGAGCTGCGCTCCGCCCTCGGCGGCTCGGACATCGCCGCCATCAAGTCCGCGCAGGAGAAGGTCGCGCGCATCTCCCAGGAGGTCGGCGGGGCGCTCTACGCCCAGCAGTCCGAGGCCGGTGCGGCCGGTGCGGCCGGTGCGGCCGGTGCCGGGGCCGGGGCGGGCGCTCCCGGTGACGGCGGTGCGTCGGCCCGGTCGGCGGACGACGACGTCGTGGACGCCGAGATCGTCGACGAGGGCCCGGGCGAGGGCACCGACCGCCGATGACACCGACCGACGCGTGCGGAGGTCGGCGATGACGGAGCGGGAAGAGGAGCCGCGGGTCGTCATCCGCGACAAGCGGCGCATCGACCCGATCAGCGGCACCGTGCGGGTGCCGGCCGGTGAGGAGCCGGCCGGTGCCCGCACGGGCGCACACGGCACAGGGGAGCAGATGAGCGAGCACGAGACCGTGGCCGGCGACCGACCGGCGGCGGCCGAGGACGACGTGACCCGCCAGCTGGCGGAGCGGACCGAGGACCTGCAGCGGGTCACCGCGGAGTACGCGAACTACCGGCGGCGGGTCGACCGGGACCGGCAGCTGGTCGTCGACCAGGCCGCGGAGCGGTTCGCCACCCAGCTGTTCCCGATCGTCGACGACATCGAGCGCGCCCGGGACCACGGCGAGCTCACCGGTGGGTTCAAGTCGGTGGCCGACCGGATCCTCGGCCTGGTCGAGGGGCTCGGCGTGGAGGCGTTCGGCCGGGCCGGCGACCCGTTCGACCCGGCGCTGCACGAGGCGGTCATCCACGACACCTCCCCCGAGGTGCAGGTCCCGACGGCGAGCACGGTGCTGCGGCAGGGCTTCCGCCGCGGCGACCGGGTGCTGCGGACCGCGATGGTCGCGGTGACCGACCCGGAGTCCCCGGCGGCCCCCGCGGCCGGGGCCGGGGACGGTGCCGCGGACGCCGCCCCGGGCACCGAGGCCCCGAGCGACCCGTCGACCGGCGCCCCGGCGTCCGACTGAGCGCGAGAGGGGGCGTCCGATGAGCACCCGGGACTTCATCGAGAAGGACTACTACGCCGCGCTGGGCGTCCCCCAGGACGCCGACGCCGCGGCGATCAAGAAGGCCTACCGCCAGCTGGCGCGGGACCTCCACCCGGACAAGAACCCGGGCAACACCGAGGCCGAGGCCCGGTTCAAGGACGTCTCCGAGGCCTACGACGTGCTCTCCGACCCCAAGCGGCGGGCCGAGTACGACGAGGCGCGGCGGCTGTTCGGCGCCGGTGGCGCGGGTGCGCGGGCCGGCTTCCCCGGCGGGTTCCCCGGTGGCGCCGGTGGCGGGCAGCCGTTCGACCTCGGCGACCTGTTCGGCGCCGCGGGCGCCGGCCGCGGGGCCGGTGCCGGCGGCGGGCTGGGCGACCTGTTCGGCGGCCTCTTCGGCGGTGGGGGCGCGGGCTCGGCCCGGGCCCGCAGCCAGGCGGCCTCCGGCCCGGCCCGGGGCCAGGACGTCGAGACCGAGGCGACCCTCTCGTTCGAGGAGGCCGTCCTCGGCGTGACCGTCCCGCTGCGCATGCAGAGCCCGGGCGTCTGCCCGACCTGCTCGGGCAGCGGCGCCCGGCCCGGCACCTCGCCGCACACGTGCTCGGTGTGCCAGGGGGCGGGGGTCACCAGCCGCAGCCAGGGGGCCTTCGCCTTCTCCGAGCCGTGCCGCAACTGCCGCGGCACCGGCACGGTGATCGACGACCCCTGCCCCACCTGCGCGGGCAACGGCGTGACCACCCAGACCCGCACCATCACCGTGCGGATCCCGGCCGGGGTCAAGGACGGGCAGCGGATCCGGCTCGCCGGCAAGGGCGCCCCCGGTCGGCGCGGCGGGCCGGCCGGGGACCTGTTCGTCGTGGTCCACGTGTCCGGTCACGAGCTGTTCGGCCGCAAGGGCGACGACCTGACGCTCACCGTCCCGGTCACCTTCGCCGAGGCGGCCCTCGGGACGACGCTCACCGTGCCGACCCTGGACGGCAGCGTCTCGCTCAAGGTGCCGCCGGGCACCGCCAGCGGGCAGACGCTGCGCGTCCGCGGCCGCGGGGTGCCCGGCAAGGGGCGCCCGGGCGACCTGCTGGTCACCGTCGAGGTCGCCGTCCCCAAGCGGCTCTCGCCGGCCGCGCAGGAGGCCGTCAAGGTCCTCGACGCCGAGCTCGGCGACCCGCGGCCGCGGATCACCGCGGCCGTGCAGGACCAGGGGGGCGGGCGGTGAGCGCACCGATCGACGGGAGCCGCGAGCAGCGGGACGCCGGGCGCGCGGTCGCCGAGGACGCGCCGGTGTTCGTGATCTCCGTGGCCGCCGAGCTGGCCGGCATGCACGCGCAGACGCTGCGCCAGTACGACCGGCTCGGCCTGGTCAGCCCCGGCCGCACCCGCGGGGGCGGCCGCCGGTACAGCCCGCGCGACGTCGCCCTCCTGCGGGAGGTCCAGCGCCTCTCCCAGGAGGACGGCGTCAACCTCGCCGGGATCAAGCGGATCATCGACCTCGAGTCGCAGGTGGAGGCGCTCCGGCAGCGGGTGCAGGAGCTGCTCACCGAGCTCGAGGTGGCCGAGGGCCGCGCGGTCGCCGCCGAGTCGGCGATGCGGGCCGGTTTCGGCGGTGACCTGGTCCCGCTGCGGCCCTCGACCTCGGCGCTCGTCGTGTGGCGGCCCCGGGACCGCCGATGAGCGACACCGCCGGGGCCACCCACGAGGCCTACGTCCGCCTGGAGCGGGAGATCGGCCTGCTGCTGCGCCGCTCCCGCGCCATCTCCGCCCGGCTGTCCCGGGAGCTGCACCCCGACCTAGACGGCGCGGCCTACGGCCTGCTCGCGCTGCTGCAGGACACCGGGCCGCTGCGCGCCAGCGACCTCGTCGTCCGGCTGGGGCTGGACAAGAGCACCGTCAGCCGGCAGCTGGCCTCGCTCGTCGACCTGGGCCTGGTGACCCGGGAGGCCGACCCCGCCGACGGGCGCGCGCAGGTGCTGCGCACCTCGCCGGAGGGTGCCGCGCGCCTGACCCGCATCCGCGAGGCGCGCCGGGCCCGCTGGGAGGCCGACCTCGCGCACTGGCCGGCCGAGGACGTCGGCACGCTGGCCGACCTGCTGGCCCGGTTGAACCAGCTCGGTGAGGCGCGGGACCGGGAGGACGCCGACCGGTCCTGACCTCCCCCACCGGGGAGCGTGGGCCACCTCGCACCCGCCGCAAGTTGTAGACCGCAACCAAGTGGACGTACGGTTGCGGTCTACACCTTGTTCCGGGGAGGGCGGGCCCGTGCCCGTGCTCCCGGCACCGGCTCCGGGAGCACCGTGACCACCACCCTCCGCCGTCCCGGCACCGCCGCGGCGCCCGACGGCCCCGCCGACCGCCCGGCCCTCGCCACCGCGCCGGTCGAGCAGCAGGGCCCGATGTCCCACCGCCAGGTCCTCGAGGCGCTCTCGGGGATGCTCCTGGCGATGTTCGTGGCGTTCCTGTCCTCGACCGTCGTCTCGAACGCCCTGCCGACGATCATCACCGACCTGCGCGGCAGCCAGGCCCAGTACACCTGGGTGGTCACCGCCACGCTGCTCGCCTCCACCGCGTCGACGCCGGTCTGGGGCAAGCTCGCCGACCTCGCCAGCAAGAAGCTGCTGCTCCAGCTGGCGATCGTGGTGTTCGTCGTCGGCTCGATGCTGGCCGGGCTGGCGCAGTCGGTCGACACGCTGATCGCCTGGCGGGTGCTGCAGGGCCTGGGCCTGGGCGGCATCCAGGCCCTGGTGCAGATCGCGATGGCCGCGATGATCAGCCCGCGGGAGCGCGGTCGGTACTCCGGCCTGATCGGCGCCACGATGGCCGTGGCCACCGTCGGCGGCCCGCTCCTCGGGGGCGTGCTGGTCGACACCAGCTGGCTGGGGTGGCGGTCGGTCTTCTACGTCGGCGTCCCCTTCGGGGCGCTGGCCCTGGTGCTGCTGCAGCGCACGCTGCACCTGCCGGTCACCCGGCGCGCCGTCACCATCGACTACCTCGGCGCGGCGTTCCTGACCGCGGGCGTCTCCGCGCTGCTCATCTGGGTCACCCTCGCCGGCGACACCTTCCCGTGGTGGTCGCTGCCCACCGCGCTCCTCCTCGCCGGCGGCACCCTGGCGGGCGTCGCGTTCGTCGTCACCGAGCTGCGGGTGGCCGAGCCCGTCGTGCCGCTGCGGCTCTTCCGGGACCGGACGACCACCCTGGCCGTCGTGGCCAGCATCGCGATCGGCGTCGCGATGTTCGGCTCGTCGGTCTTCCTCGGCCAGTACCTGCAGATCTCGCGCGGCTACTCGCCCACGGCGGCCGGCCTGCTCACCGTCCCGATGGTGGCCGGGCTGCTGGTGTCCTCGACGGTCTCCGGGCTGCTGATCACCCGGTACGGCCGGTGGAAGCGCTTCCTGGTCGGGGGCTCGCTGCTGGTCGTCCTCGGGTTCGGCCTGCTGGCCACCGTCGACCACGAGACCGACGTGGTCGTGCTCGGGGTCTTCCTCTTCGTCCTCGGCACCGGCATCGGCATGACGATGCAGAACCTCGTCCTCGCGGTGCAGAACACCGTGGCCGCCCGGGACCTGGGCGCGGCCAGCTCCGCGGTCGCCTTCTTCCGGAGCCTCGGCGGGACCATCGGCGTGTCCGTCCTCGGCGCGGTGCTCAGCGGCCGGGTCGGCGACCTCGTCACCGAGGGCCTGGCCGGCTCGCCCGCGGTCGCCCGCGCCGCCCAGGGCTCCGGGGGCGTCGGGCTGGCCGACCTGGCCGACGCACCCGCCGCGGTGCAGACCCTCATCCGGGTCGCCTACGGTGACGCGACCGGGCGCGTCTTCCTCGTCTCCGGCCTGGTCGCGGTCGTCGCCGTGGTGGCCGTCCTGCTCGTCCGCGAGGTGGCCCTGCGCACCGAGAGCGGCGAGGAGCGCCTGCGCGGCGACCGGGACGACCGCTAGCGTCGTCCGCCGGCCCGCAGGAGGCGGGCCGGCGACGAGGGAGGTGCGGGTGGCCGCGGACCGGGCACTGCTCGTGGTGGTCAACGCGGCGGCCGGCTCGGCCGGCGAGGAGGCGGTCGACGCCGCCGTGGCGGCGCTGCGCCGGGGTGCGGACGTCGAGGTGGTCGGAACCCGGGCCCCCGAGGACCTGGACGAGGTGGTCGCCGCCGCCGGCGACCGGCGCCTCGTCGTGGTGGGCGGGGACGGGTCGCTCTCGGCGGTGGCGACCGCGCTCGACCGGGCCGGGGTGCTCGACGCGGGTTCGCCCCTCGGGGTGGTCCCGGCCGGCACCGGCAACGACCTGGCCCGCGCGCTCGGGCTGCCGCTGGACCCGGAGGAGGCCGCGGCCGTCGTCCTCGGCGGGGTGCCCCGGCGGCTCGACGTGCTGGACGACGACGCCGGTGGCCTGGTGGTCAACGCGGTGCACGCGGGGATCGGCGCTCGGGCGGGGGCCCGGGCCGCGGGCCTCAAGGCCGCGCTCGGAGCGGTCGCCTACCCGGTGGGTGCGGTGGCGGCCGGGGTGGCCGAGGAGGGCTGGCCGCTGCGCGTGGAGGTCGACGGCGCGGTGGTGACCGCCGCGGACGGCGCGTGGACCGCCGACGGCGACCGGCCGGTGCTCATGGCCGGGGTCTGCAACGGCCCCTCGATCGGCGGGGGCAGCGAGCTGGCGCCGGACGCGGACCCGGGCGACGGGCTGCTCGACGTCGTCGTGAGCGTCGCCACCGGACCGGTGGCCCGGGCCGGCTACGCGGCGGCGCTGGCGGCCGGGAGGCACCTGGAGCGGGAGGACGTCGTCCGGGTCCGCGGGCGCGCCGTCCGGCTGTCCGGCGCGCCCGTGGACCTCGACGGGGACGGCGAGATCGAGGAGGCCGTGCCGGCACGCACCTGGACGGTGCGGCCGGCGGCCTGGTCCCTCCTCGTCCCGGACCCTGCCGACGGGCTCAGGAGTCGAGCGCGGCGTCCAGGCTGATCTCGACGCCGGCGAGGGCCTTGCTCACCGGGCAGCCGACCTTGGCCGCCTGCGCAGCCTGCTGGAAGCCGTCGGCGTCGAGCCCCTCGACCTCACCGCGCACGGTGAGCTTGATCGTGGTGATGGTCGGTGCGCCGTCCTTCTGACCGAGCGTGACGTCGGCCGAGACCTCGAGGGCCTGCGGGGTGCCGCCGGCCTTGCCGATCTCGCTGGACAGCGCCATCGCGAAACAGGACGAGTGGGCCGCCGCGATGAGCTCCTCGGGGCTCGTCGTGCCGTCGGCCTCCTCGGCGGCCCGCTTGGGGAACGACACCTCGTAGGTGCCGACCTTGGAGCTCGAGAGCTCGACCTGGCCGGAGCCGTCCATGAGCGTGCCGTTCCAGGCGGTCCGTGCGGTACGGGTGGGCATGGGTCCTCCTCCTCGGACGGGTGGTGTCCGGGGAGCGCCCTACCCGGGCCGGTTGCGGGCAACCGCCCGCCCGGCGGGTCAGTTGTTCGTGACCCGGTCGGTGACCTGCTCCAGGCGGCCCTTGAGCTCGGTGAACTCGGCGGAGTCCATGTCCAGCGCGCAGATGATCTCGGAGGAGATCCGCTCGGCGTGCTCGCGCAGGCCCCGGCCGGTGTCGGTGAGGGCGATCGAGACCGAGCGCTCGTCGTCGAGGCGGCGGTGGCGGGTCACCAGGCCTGCGGCGGTCAGCCGCTTGAGCAGCGGCGAGAGGGTGCCGCTGTCGAGGTTGAGGCGGGCGCCGAGCTGGCCGACGGTCTGGTTGTCCTGCTCCCAGAGCAGCATCATCACCAGGTACTGCGGGTACGTGAGCCCGATGGCGTCGAGCAGCGGGCGGTACCGCGCCGTCATGGCTCGCGAGGCCGCGTAGAGCGCGAAGCACAACTGGTCCTCGAGGACCACGCTCGGGGCCGGCAGACGCGTCATCCTTCGAGTCTAGGCGCTCGGTGGCGCGCGACCGGGATTCGCCCACCCGAACTCGCCCGCCAGGGTGTCGCGGCCCCCGCGGGCCGCACGGCCGCCGGTGGACTTGAGCGGAACAGACTCAACTCCTGGCGCGTTGGACCGGTCGACGCCCCGACCACTCGCGGAAGGACCGGACCACCCGACCATGCAGAGCAAGCTCACCACCCGTTCGCAGGAGGCGATCGCGGCCGCCCAGCGGCTGGCGGTCGACCGTGGCCAGGCGGCCCTGGAGCCCCTGCACCTGCTCGTCGCGCTCCTGGAGCAGACCGACGGCATCGCCGGCCCGCTGCTCCGGGCGGTCGGTGCCGACGCATCCGACGTCCGCACCAAGGCGGAGGCCGCCGTCCGTCGCATGCCCAGCGTCAGCGGCGCCACGGTGCCCGCCCCGTCGCCGTCCCGCGAGTTCCTGCGCGTCCTCAACGCGGCGGGGGAGCAGGCCTCCGCCCTGGGCGACGAGTTCGTCTCCACCGAGCACCTGCTCGTCGGCCTCGCCGACGCGGGCGGTGAGGCCGGGGCGGTGCTCAGCAGCGCCGGCGCGACCCGCGACGCCCTGCTGGCCGCCTTCCGCACCGTGCGCGGCAGCCGCAAGGTGACCACGCCCGACCCGGAGGGCACGTTCCAGGCGCTGGCGAAGTACGCCGTCGACCTCACAGAGCGGGCCCGCGAGGGCAAGATCGACCCGGTCATCGGCCGGGACACCGAGATCCGCCGCGTCGTGCAGGTGCTGTCCCGGCGGACCAAGAACAACCCGGTGCTCATCGGCGAGCCCGGCGTCGGCAAGACCGCGATCGTCGAGGGCCTGGCCCAGCGGATCGTGGCCGGCGACGTCCCGGAGAGCCTGAAGGGCAAGCGGCTGATGGCGCTGGACCTGGCCTCCATGGTCGCGGGCGCCAAGTACCGCGGTGAGTTCGAGGAGCGGCTCAAGGCCGTCCTGCAGGAGATCACCGACGCCGAGGGCGAGGTCATCACCTTCATCGACGAGCTGCACACGATCGTCGGCGCCGGCGCGACCGGCGAGGGCGCGATGGACGCCGGCAACATGATCAAGCCGATGCTCGCCCGCGGTGAGCTGCGGATGGTCGGCGCCACCACGCTCGACGAGTACCGCGAGCACATCGAGAAGGACCCCGCGCTGGAGCGCCGCTTCCAGCAGGTGCTGGTCGGCGAGCCCTCCGTCGAGGACACCATCGGCATCCTGCGCGGGCTCAAGGAGCGCTACGAGGTGCACCACGGGGTCCGGATCACCGACGCGGCGATCGTCGCCGCGGCGGCCCTCTCCGACCGGTACGTCACCGCCCGCTTCCTCCCGGACAAGGCGATCGACCTGGTGGACGAGGCGGCCAGCCGGCTGCGCATGGAGATCGACAGCCGCCCCGTCGAGGTCGACGAGGTCGAGCGGGCCGTCCGCCGGCTGGAGATCGAGGAGATGGCGCTGGCCAAGGAGGACGACCCGTCCTCGGTCGAGCGGCTCGAGGCGCTGCGCGCCGACCTGGCCGACAAGCGGCAGCAGCTCGACGAGCTGACCGCCCGCTGGCAGCAGGACAAGGGCGCGATCGTCCGCATCCAGCAGATTAAGGAGGAGCTGGAGCGGCTGCGCACCGAGGCCGAGCGGGCCGAGCGGGACGGCGAGCTGGCGCACGTCGCCGAGCTGCGCTACGGCCGGATCCCGCAGCTGGAGAAGGCGCTGGCCGAGGCCGAGGCGTCGGTCGAGGACGGCGAGTCGATGCTCAAGGAGGAGGTCGGCCCGGACGACATCGCCGAGGTCGTGCAGGCCTGGACCGGCATCCCCGCCGGCCGGCTGCTCGAGGGCGAGACGCAGAAGCTGCTGCGGATGGAGGAGGAGCTCGGCCGGCGGGTGGTCGGCCAGCCCGACGCCGTCCGTGCGGTGTCCGACGCCGTCCGCCGGGCGCGTTCCGGCGTGGCGGACCCGAACCGGCCGACGGGTTCCTTCCTGTTCCTCGGCCCGACCGGCGTCGGCAAGACCGAGCTGGCCAAGGCGCTGGCGGAGTTCCTGTTCGACGACGAGCGGGCGATGGTCCGCATCGACATGAGCGAGTACTCGGAGAAGCACTCGGTCGCGCGGCTGGTGGGGGCACCCCCCGGCTACGTCGGCTACGAGTCCGGCGGCCAGCTCACCGAGGCGGTGCGGCGGCGCCCGTACACCGTCGTGCTGTTCGACGAGGTCGAGAAGGCGCACCAGGACGTCTTCGACGTGCTGCTCCAGGTGCTCGACGACGGTCGGCTGACCGACGGCCAGGGCCGGACGGTGGACTTCCGGAACACCATCCTGATCCTGACCTCGAACCTCGGGTCCCAGCTCATCGCCGACCAGTCGGTCGAGGAGGGGCGGCGCCGGGCGGCGGTGCTCGAGGTGGTCCGGTCGCACTTCAAGCCCGAGTTCCTCAACCGGCTCGACGACGTCGTGGTCTTCCGGGCACTGGGCAGCGAGGAGCTGGCCGGCATCGTCGACATCCAGGTCGGCGTCCTGGCGCAGCGGCTGGCCGCCCGCCGGCTGACCCTCGACGTCACCGACGCCGCCCGCGAGTGGCTGGCGCTCAACGGGTTCGACCCGGTCTACGGCGCCCGGCCGCTGCGCCGGCTGGTGCAGTCGGCGATCGGCGACCAGCTGGCCAAGGCCCTGCTGGCCGGCGACATCCGGGACGGCGACCGCGTGCTCGTCGACGCCCCGGAGGACCTCGCCGTGGACGGCCTCACCGTCACCCGCGGGTGACCCGGGACGCGGGACCCGGCGGCTCCGCGCCGCCGGGTCCGCGCGTCCACCCGCGGCGCGGGGCGGGTCGCCGCGCCCGCACCGATAGCGTGGGGCGTCCGCGCAGGCCGACGGGGAGGGAGCGCCCGATGACCGCAGGTCCCGGGGGTCAGGACCCCCAGCAGGGGTGGCAGCCGCCGCAGCGGGACCCGCAGGCGCCGCCGCCCCACCCCGGCGGCTACCGGCCCGCCCCGTCCGCTCCCGGCATGCCCGCCGGGCCGGCCCCGGTGCGCCCCGACACGGTGCGGTTCGGCGTCGGCGCCTTCATCGCGAACCTGCTGCTGGGCCTGGTCGGCTCGGTGGTCACCTTCGCCGACCTGGACTCGATCATCGACACGGCGCTCGCCGGCGGCGGCGCCGAGCTGACCGAGGACGGCGTCCGCACCGTCTTCCTCATCACCGGGGTGGTCGCCCTGGTCTTCGCCGTCCTCGAGGTGCTGTTCCTCTGGTTCGCCTGGCAGGGGCGCAACTGGGCGCGGGTCGTGCTGCTGGTGCTCGGGGCGTTCGCCGTGGTCAGCGGCCTGTCGGCGCTCGCGCAGCCGAGCACCGGCTTCCTCACCGCGCTGGCGGTGTGCCAGATGCTGCTGGCCGTCGTCGGGATCGTCCTGCTCTCCCGCCGGCCGAGCACCGAGTGGTACGCGGCGATGACCGCCCGCAGGCGGGCCGGGCTGCGCTGACCCCGCCGCCGACCTCGTCGCCACCGGTCGGTGGCCCGCCGGTGAACCGGATCGGCCCCCCAGGACGAAGACGTGCCGTGACCACCACCGAGCCGGCGCCCGTCACCGGCCCGGCCCCCACCCCGGGCCGGCGGCGCCGGTGGCCGGCCGCGCTGGCCGGTGTGGTCGCGGCGGGGCTCGCGCTCGGGATCGCGGAGCTGACCGCCGCGGCGGTGGGGCCGCAGTCCTCGCCCGTGGTCGCCGTCGGGGACCGCGTCATCACGCTCGTCCCGGAGCCGGTCGCGCAGGCCGCCATCGCCGTCCTGGGGGAGGCCGACAAGCCCGTCCTCGTCGGCGGCACGCTGGTCCTCGTCGCGCTCGCCGCGGCCGCGCTCGGGCTCCTCGCGCTGCGCCGGCGGGCCGCGGGCACGACCGGGATCCTGCTGCTCGGTGCCCTGGGGGCGCTGGCCGCGCTCACCGGTCCGGCCGGCAGCCCGCTCGACGTCCTCCCCTCGCTGGTCGGGGCCGCGGCCGGGGTCCTCGTCCTGCCGGTCCTGCTGGCCCCGCTGGAGGCGCCGTCCGCGACCGGGGCCGCACCTCTGACCGGGGCCGCACCTTCGCCTGGGGCCGCACCTCCGCGCGGGGCCGCCCGGGTGGCGCGGCTCCGCGACGCCCTGGCCGCGGGGGACCGCAAGGGCGCCGGGCTGGACCGCCGCCGCTTCCTCCTCACCACCGGGGCCGCGGCCGGGGCCGCCGTGGCGGCCGGGGGGACCGGCCGGCTGCTGCTGCGCCGCTTCGACGTCACCGGCGCCCGGGCCGGACTGGTCCTCCCGGCGCCGGCCTCGCCCGCCGGGCCGCTGCCGGCCGGCGCCGACCTCGCCGCGCAGGTGCCCGGCCTGACCCCGCTGGTGACGGCGAACCGCGACTTCTACCGGATCGACACCGCGCTCACCGTGCCGCAGGTGGACCCGGTGGCCTACCGGCTGACCCTGCGCGGGATGGTGGGCTCCCCGCGCAGCTACACCCTCGACGACCTGCTCGGCCGCGACGACCTGATCGAGCGCGACGTGACCCTGACCTGCGTCTCCAACGAGGTCGGGGGCGGGCTGGCCGGCACCGCCCGCTGGCTCGGCGTCCCGCTGGGCGCCCTGCTCCGTGAGGTCGGGGTGTCCCCGGACTCCGACCAGCTGGTCTGCCGCTCGGTGGACGGCATGACGATCGGTACCCCCGCTCGCGCGGCGCTCACCGTCGAGGACGCGATGCTCGCGGTCGGCATGAACGGCGAGCCGCTCCCCGTCGAGCACGGCTTCCCGGTGCGCATGGTCGTCCCCGGGCTCTACGGCTACGTCTCGGCCTGCAAGTGGCTCGCCGAGATCGAGGCCAGCACCTACGCCGCCTTCGACGCGTACTGGGTGGAGCGCGGCTGGGCCGCCCGGGGGCCGGTGAAGGTCGCCTCCCGCATCGACACCCCCGGCCCGCTGCGCCGGTTCCCCGCCGGCCGGCGGGCGATCGCCGGGGTGGCGTGGGCGCAGACCAGGGGCATCGGCCGGGTCGAGGTCCGGGTGGGCGACGGCGAGTGGCAGGAGGCCCGGCTCTCCCCCCGGGTCGACGCCGACATCTGGCGCCAGTGGGTCCTCCCGCACGACTTCGCCCCCGGCTCCCACCTGCTCACCGTGCGGGCGACGACCGAGGACGGCGAGGTGCAGACCGCCGAGCGGGCGCCCCCCTCCCCCTCGGGTGCGACCGGCCTGCACTCGATCCGGGTCGTCGCGACCTGACGTGCGGCCGGGCCGTCGGCGCGGTCACCGACCCCTGCGGCCGGTCTCGGGGACGATGGCGCACGCCCCCGACAAGGAGACCCACCGTGACGCGCACCCTCGCCCGCACCGGCCTGCCGGCCCTCGCCGCCACCCTGGCGCTGGCCCTCCCCGCCTGCGGCTCCGACGACACGACCGGCACCGCGGCCGGGGCGGACGCCGCTGCCACCAGCTCCCCCGCCCCGCCGGCGGCGGGCACGGACGGCGGCACGGACCGGGCGACCGCCCCGACCGAGCCCTTCGGCGAGGGCTGCGCGGCCGTGCCGGCCGACGGCGAGGGCAGCCTCACCGGCATGGCCGACGACCCGGTCGCGACCGCGGCCGGCAACAACCCGGTGCTGACCACGCTGGTGCAGGCCCTGCAGGCGGCGAACCTGGTGGACACCCTCAACACCACCGAGGACATCACCGTCCTGGCCCCCGCCAACCCCGCCTTCGAGGCCGTGCCGCAGGACCGGCTGGCCGCCCTCCTGGCCGACACGCCGCAGCTCACCGCGGTCCTCACCCACCACGTCATCCCGGGCCGGCTGGCGCCCGGCGAGCTGGCCGGGACGCACGCCACGCTGAACAACGACGAGGTGACCATCGAGGGCTCCGGGGAGCGGTTCACCATCGACCGGACGCTGACCGGCACCGCCGCCACGGTGGTCTGCGGCGACGTCCGGACCGCCAACGCCACCGTCTACGTCATCGACGGGGTGCTCGCGCCCGCCGCCTCCTGACGGAGGGCCCCGCCCGCGTCAGTTGCGCCGGGCGATGGCGGTGGTGAGCGCCGTGGCGAACGCCGTCCACGCCGCGTACGGCACCAGGACGGCGGCCGCGGGAGGGCTCACCCGCCCGGCCCGCCGGACCAGGTCGGCGGTCGAGGCGGTCAGCGCGGCGCTCTCGACCGCGGCCAGCCACGGCCGGTGGGCGCGGAAGAAGACCGGCGTCCAGGCGGTGTTGAGCGCCAGGTTCACCACGTAGGCGCGGGCGAACCCCCGGCCGCCGTCCGGCGACCGGGCGAGCACCTCGCCGGCCGCCCAGGCCAGCCCCGCGTAGAGGCCGGTCCAGACGACGCCGAAGGTCTGCGGCGGTGGGTACCAGCCGGGTTTCGACAGGCGGCGGAACCACGCGCTGTCCGGGTCGGTGGCCAGGCCGCCGAGGACGGCGGCGGCCAGCGGGCCGGCCGCCGCGGCCAGGCGGGTGCGGGAGAGCGGCACGGTGCCATCGTGGCCCCTCAGTAGGGTCGGGCGCATGAGCACCGACCCCGCCCCCGCGCACCCCTCGTCCGCCGGGGAGGGCCCCTGGGGCGGGGCCGCGCACCCCGACCGCGACCGTCTGCGCGAGCTGGTCGTCGAGCTGGCCGTCGTCCACGGCCGGGTCACCCTCTCGTCGGGGCGGGAGGCCGACTGGTACATCGACCTGCGCCGGCTCACCCTCCACCACGAGGGCGCCCCGCTGGTCGGCCGGGTGATGCGGCAGCTGACCGGGGACCTGCGCTACGACGTCGTCGGCGGGCTCACGCTCGGCGCGGACCCCGTGGCCGCCGCGATGCTGCACGCCGCCGCGGCCGGGGAGGGGCACCTGGACGCCTGCGTGGTCCGCAAGGCCGGCAAGGCGCACGGGCTGCAGCGGCGGATCGAGGGTCCGGACGTCGCCGGCCGGGCGGTCCTCGTCGTCGAGGACGTGTCCACCACCGGCTCCAGCCCGCTGACCGCCGTGGAGGCGCTGCGGGAGGCCGGCGCGGAGCCGATCGCCGTGGCGGTGGTCGTGGACCGCGGCGGGCGGGCCGCGGTCGAGCAGGCCGGGCTGGAGTACCGGGCGGCGTTCACCCTCGACGACCTCGGTCTCTCCTGACCGTGCGCGCGGGCGGGGCGGTCCGACCGTGAGCGCCGAGGTCCGGGACGTCGACCGCTACGGGGAGGACCTCTCCGGCGAGGAGCACACCGGCGTGCTCCTCAGCGGCGTCGACCTGTCCGAGACCACCGGGGACGGCGTCGTCTGGACCGACTGCACCTTCCGCGACTGCCGGTTCACGGGGGCGGCCTGGACCGACGCCGCCCTGGTCGGCTGCACCTTCACCGGCTGCTCCTTCGCCCAGGCGTCGCTGACCGACTGCAAACTGCTGGGCAGCCGCTTCGAGCGGTGCGGCTTCGACCTGCTCGCCGTGGAGCGGGGGGACTGGTCCCTCACCGTGCTCGCCGGCGCCGACCTGCACCGGGCGTCCTTCACCGGCACCCGGCTGCGCGAGTCCGTGCTCGCCGGCGTGCACGCCGCCGGCGCCACGCTGACCGGGTGCGACCTGACCGCGGCCGACCTCACCGACGCCGACCTCTCGGGTGCGGACCTGCGCGGCAGCGACCTCACCGGCCTGGACCCCCGCACCGTGGCGCTCCGCGGCGCCCTCGTCGACGTGGCCCAGGCGGTGGCGCTCGCGACCGCGCTCGGCCTGCGGGTCGGGTGAGGACGGCGGCTGTCGCCCGCGCCGGGGGCGGCGGGATACTGACCGCCGAGCGAGCGACCGACCCCTGACGACAGGAGTGCCCCGCATGCCCATCGCGACCCCTGAGGTCTACGCCGACATGATCGACCGGGCCAAGGAGGGCGGCTTCGCCTACCCGGCGATCAACTGCACCTCCTCGGAGACGGTCAACGCCGCGCTGCGGGGCTTCGCCGACGCCGGCAGCGACGGCATCATCCAGTTCTCCACGGGCGGCGCGGAGTTCGCCTCGGGCACCGGGGTGAAGGACATGGTCACCGGCGCGGTCGCCATGGCCGAGTTCGCGCACGTCGTCGCCGCGAAGTACCCGGTCAACGTCGCGCTGCACACCGACCACTGCCCCAAGGACAAGCTGGACTCCTACGTCCGACCGCTGATCGCGCTGTCGAAGGAGCGGGTGGACGCCGGGCAGGCCCCGCTGTTCCAGTCGCACATGTGGGACGGCTCGGCCATCGAGCTCGGCGAGAACCTCGACATCGCCGAGGAGCTCATGGAGAAGGCCGCGGCGGCCAAGATCGTCCTCGAGCTCGAGATCGGCATCGTCGGCGGCGAGGAGGACGGCGTCGTCGCCGAGATCAACGAGAAGCTCTACACCGCCGACGGCGACTTCCTGCGCACCGCCCAGAAACTGGGCCTCGGCGAGCGCGGCGTCTACCTGCTCGCCGCCACCTTCGGGAACGTGCACGGCGTCTACAAGCCGGGCAACGTCAAGCTGCGCCCGGACGTGCTGCAGCGCGGCCAGGCGCTGGTCGCCAAGGAGTTCGGCCTGCCCGAGGGCAGCAAGCCGTTCAACCTGGTGTTCCACGGCGGCTCCGGGTCGCTGCAGGAGGAGATCCACGAGGCGCTCTCCTACGGCGTGGTGAAGATGAACGTCGACACCGACACCCAGTACGCCTTCACCCGCCCCATCGCCGGTCACATGTTCAGCAACTACGACGGCGTCCTGAAGATCGACGGCGAGGTCGGCAACAAGAAGACCTACGACCCCCGCAGCTACCTGAAGGCCGCGGAGACGTCGATGGCCGCCCGGGTCGTCCAGGCCTGCGAGGACCTCCGGTCGGCCGGCCAGGCGCAGGGCGCCTGACGTGACCGAGCCGGCGAGGTCACGCGTGGACACAGCGGCCCGGGACGCAGGGCCGACGAGCGTCAGCGAGGCGGGCCTGTGACCCACGGGCACCACAACCTGCTCGGGGAGCCCCCGGCCACCCTGCTGCCGGGCAACCCCGAGGCCGACGCCGAGCTGGCCTCCGGCACCCCGGCGGCCGAGGTGGCCGCGCGGCACCCGACCGTGAGCGCGGCCTGGGCGGCGCTGGCCGAGGAGGCGCTGCACCGGCCGGAGCGGCAGCTGCGGGACACGATCGAGGCCTACGCGTACGCCCGCACCGGCTACCACCGCGGGCTCGACGCGCTGCGGCGCAACGGCTGGAAGGGCTACGGGCCGGTGCCCTGGTCGCACGAGCCGAACCGCGGGTTCCTGCGCTGCCTGACCGTGCTGGCCCGCGCGGCCGAGGCGATCGGCGAGACCGACGAGCAGGAGCGCTGCACCGCGCTGCTGCGCGACTGCGACCCCAGCCTGGCGGGGTAGCGCCCTGGCAGCTGCGGGGAAGTCGTCGCCCGGGACCGCTCGCGGACGACGACTCCCCGCAGTCGTGCGGGACCGGGAGCGCCCGACGAGGGGGGCCCGGAGGGTCCCCGAGGAGGGTGGCGGCCGCAGCGGCTCGGCGCGGGTCGGGGACGGCACCGGGCCGCGGTTTGCGCCCGACGAGCGGGGCCCGGAGGGTCCCCGAGGAGGGTGGCGGCCGCAGCGGCTCGGCGCGGGTCGGGGACGGCACCGGGCCGCGGTTGTCGTCCGGTAGGACGACGATGTCACCGTGCAGCACTCGCCCGCCGCCGTCCTGGTCCGCCTGCGCCCGCTCCTGCTCGCGGTGCACGAGGCGCTGGGCGCCGGGGTCCGGGTCAGCGCCGCCGTGCACGCCGCCCACGGCTGGAACCCGGCCGCCGACCGGCACCTCGACCACCAGCTCGTCCGCCGCCAGGCGATGGAGCGGCTGCGGCCGTGGGGGGCCCACCACGACGAGCTCTCCGACCCGCTCCAGGCCCGGCAGCTGGAGGTCGGCGATCCCGGCACCGACAACCTGGGCCTGCCGATGAGCGGCCTGCTGCTGCGCACCCCCACCGACGTGCTGCGGGTGTGGCGGGCCGACGACGGCGAGCTGCCCGCGGCCTCCACCGAGGGCCTGCGGGCCTTCTACCGCCAGGAGCCCAGCCGCCAGCTGCGCCTCGGCCTGGACGACACGCCGGCAGCCACCACCACCCACCTGGCGCTGCTCTGGGCCGACGCCGGCGGCGTGCTCACCCGCTTCGACCTGGTCCGCCCGGCCGGGTCGGTCGGCCGGCGGGTGCAGGTCGACTGGCACGTCGACCTCCTCGCCCGGCTGGTCCACCCGGCGGCCTGAGCCTCACCCGGCCGCGCGGGCCCCCTCGTCGGCGTGCGCGACGTGCGCCAGCTGCCGCCAGATGAGCGCCAGGACGACGGCCGAGCCGGCGAACCCGAACCAGAACGGGCCGGTCACGCCCCAGGTCCGCGCCACCACCCCGCCCACGGCCTGCCCGACCACGATGCCGCCGAAGACGCCGATCGCGTACAGCGCGCCGACCCGGCCCTGCAGGTGCAGCGGGACGGCCCGCATCCGCACGGTGCGCGACGTCGTCCCCCCGGCGAACGCGTGCGCCCCGAAGACGAACATGACCACCATCGCCACCCAGGCGGTGGTCGTCAGGGCCAGGGCCAGGTGCGTCAGCGTCTCCAGCAGCAGCCCGACCCGCAGAGCCCCGCCAGGCCGGCGTGCC
Source organism: Geodermatophilus sp. SYSU D00758 (assembly GCF_054049955.1). Taxonomy (NCBI): domain Bacteria; kingdom Bacillati; phylum Actinomycetota; class Actinomycetes; order Geodermatophilales; family Geodermatophilaceae; genus Geodermatophilus; species Geodermatophilus sp. SYSU D00758. The sequence goes on along the minus strand of NZ_JBJGYK010000012.1, from coordinate 19,689 downwards.
GCTCGAGCCGGTCGTAGGACGCCGTCCCCACCACGCCGCCGAGCGCGCCGACCGACGTGAGCAGCCCGAACCCGACCGGGCCCAGGCCGAGCCGCTGGTCGGCGTAGAGCACGAGCACCGACCAGGCCGCCCCGTAGGTGACGTTGAAGCTGACGATCGTGAGCGTCAGGGTGCGCACCGCGGGGTTGCCCCACGTCCAGCGCAGCCCCTCCAGGATGTCCCGGCTGACGCGGGCACGGCCGGCCGGGCGGGGCACGGCGGGCAGCCGCATGCGGGAGACCAGGACGGCGCCCAGCGCGACGCAGAGCGCCTGGGTGAGGAACGGCCAGGCGCTGCCGGCGGCGAACAGCGCCGCCCCGATCGCCGGCCCGGCGAGCTCCCCGGCCGTCAGGTGCCCGGCCATGAGCCGGGCGTTGGCGACGCCGAGGTCGGCCCGCGGCACCACCATCGGCAGCAGCGTGCCGGTCGCGGTGTCGGCGAAGACCTCGGCGGTGCCCAGCAGGGCCATGGCGACAAGGACCACGGCGACGTCCACCCGGCCGGTCACCAGCACCACGGTGAGGACCCCGAGCACGGCCGCCCGCAGCCCGTCGACCAGCACGACGAGCAGGCGGCGGTCCACCCGGTCGGCCAGGACCCCGGCGTGCAGCCCGAACAGCAGCCACGGCAGCCGCTGCAGCAGGCCGGCCAGGGCGACCAGCAGGGGGTCGGAGGTCTGGGACGCCACCAGCAGCGGCCCGGCGGCCAGGCCGATGCCGTCACCGAGGTTGCTGCTCCACGAGGAGGCCACCAGCCAGCGGAACGGCGACCCGAGCCGGGCGGGCAGCACCGCCTGCACGAGTCCCCCCACGAGGGCAGCACGGTAGGCGGCCGCGGCCCGGCCGCCCGTTCACTACACTGGGTGACCGTCCGACGTGCAGGTTCTCCCGGTGCTGCTTACGCTCCGTCCACGCGCGCCCGACCGGGTGCCCGAGAAGGAGGTGTCACGTGGCCACGCTCCTGTGGATCCTCGCCGTCGTGCTGGTGATCGCCGGCATCGTCGCGATCGTCCGCCGCCAGCTGCTGTGGGGGATCGTGCTCATCGTCGTGGGTCTGATCGTCGGCCCCTTCGGGGTGAGCGTCTTCGTCTGACCGGGGCGCTCACCGCTCGTCGAGCTCCGGGTGCAGCTCACGGAGCGTCGCGGTGAGCGCCGTCAGCCCCTCCCCGCCGGCCATGAGGCGCGTGAGGACGTCGACGTCGACGTCCTCACGCGTCAGGTCCCCGGCCACCTGCCCGCGGGCCAGCAGCAGGAACCGGTCGCCGACCAGGTGCGCGAAGCCCGGGTTGCTGGTGACCAGCAGGACCGCCAGACCCCGGGCCCGCGCGGCCAGCACCGCCTGCCCGACGAGGGCGTGCTGGCTGATCGTGGTGCTGGCCGTGGGCTCGTCGACGACCAGGGCGCGGGCGCCGAAGTGCAGCGCCCGGGCCACCGCCAGGCTCTGCCGCTCCCCGGCCCGCAGCGCCGCCGCCGGCAGCTCGGGGTCGATCCCCGGGACCCCGACCTGCGCCATGGCGCGCACCACCGTCTCCCGGGCCGCGTCCCGGTCGATCCGGCGCAGCGGCGGGAACCCGCGCGTGGGCTCGGCGCCCAGGAAGAAGTTGCGCCACACCGACAGCAGCGGCGCCACGGCGAGGTCCGGCCAGACGGTCGCGACGCCCGCCGCGCGCGCGGCGCGGGGGGAGCGGAAGCGCGCCGGGCGGCCGTCGAGCAGCAGCTCGCCGGCGTCCGGCCGGACCAGCCCCGAGAGGACGCCGACCAACGTCGACTTGCCCGACCCGTTCTCGCCCAGCACGCAGGTGATGCGGCCGGCCGGCAGCGCCGTCCCCACCCGGGCGAGCGCGGGGACGTGCCCGTGGTGGACGCTCAGCCCGCGCAGCTCGAGCACCGGCGGGCGCGCCGGGGCGCTCACGAGCGCGGCACCGCCCGCAGCCGCCCGCGCACAACGCCGTTGGCCACGAGCGCGGCCAGCAGCAGCAAGCCGAGGAACACCTCGAACCACCGGGCGTCCCAGCCGGCCAGCGGCACCCCCTGCCGCACGGTGGCGTAGACCAGCGCGCCCAGGGCGGCGCCGACCGCCGAGCCGTAGCCGCCGGTGAGCAGGCAGCCGCCGATGACGGCCACCACGACGTAGGGGATCGCCGCGGTGAGCCCGGGTGCGGCCTGCACGGCCCCGAGCCGTGCCAGCCCCAGCGTGCCGATGAGCCATCCCGCGGCCGCCGTGCCGCAGAAGAGGACGACCGTCGTCCGCCGGTCGGCCACCCCGAGCTCGCGCGCCGCGCGGCGGGAGCCGCCCATGCCGAGCACCGCGTTGCCGAAGCGGGTCCGCCACAGCGCCCAGGACGCCCAGGCGGTCAGCGCCAGCCACCACAGCAGGGAGACGCGGTAGCGCCCGTCACCGAGCTGCACGGTCGCGTCGAAGACGGCGGTCACCGACCCCCAGCCGGCGGCGCCCTCGAGGCCGGCCACCCGCAGCGAGCCGGTGAGGGCGGCGGTGCCGGCCAGGGCGGTCCCCTGCAGGACGAGCGCGGTCGCCAGCGTCACGAGGAAGCTCGGCAGCCCGGTCACGACCACCAGGCCCGCGTTGACCGCGCCGACGGCCAGGGCTGCCGCGAGCGAGGCGGCCAGCGCCGGCCAGGCGCCCCAGCCGAGCTCGGCCATGAGCAGCCCGCTGACCACGGCGCTGCCGGCGGCGACCGCGCCGACGGACAGGTCGAAGTGCCCGGCCACCATCAGCAGGGCCACGGCCACGCCGCCGATCCCGACCAGGGCCGCGGTGTCGAGCAGGGTGGCCAGCCCGCCGCTGTCGAGCAGCCCGGGGGCGACCGGCAGGAAGAGCGCGAGGACCAGGACGAGGCCGACCAGGGCCGGGAGGCTGGGCCGCGCCAGCGCGCGCGTGGCCGGGCCGCGGCGCCGGACCGGGCCGAGCGCCGCCGTGGGGGCCCCGAACGAGGGCAGGCGGCCGCTGGTCACCGGGCGGGTCCGGACGTCGGCAGGGAGACCTCCTCGGGGCAGGACCCCAGTGTCCACGACCGCGACGGCATCCCCCGTGCAGGGCCCCACCGCGAGCCGGCCGGCGGGGTACGGGCGGCGCGCGTGCAGGGTCCCGCCGCGAGCGGAGCGAGGGGTGGGGGCACGGGCGTCCTTCTAAGGGGCGAGCCGCCAGCGCACCCGGTCGTCGGCGTACCAGGTCCAGCGGTTCACCGGCCGCGGGTAGGGGACGCCGTCGCGCAGCACCCGCGCCGGGTCGGAGGCGATCTGCAGGGCCCGGCCGCGGCTGCGCACCGTCGGGCGCAGCGGCAGGGTCATGACGACGACGCCGATCGTGTCCACCGCCGCCCAGTCCGGGCGCACGTCGATGCGGGTGATCGTCCCGTCCGCCACCCGGGTGTCGTCGTTGTACGCCCGCGCCCCCAGCCGGCGCCCCAGGGCCGCGCGCGGCCGGTCCGCGGCGGACTCGACCCGGCCGTGGTGCAGCAGGACCCCGCCGTGGTCGTCGCGGACCAGGCCGAGCTCCCGCTCGCTGCCGGTGCCGATCCCCAGCGCCCGGGCCAGCCCGGTCGAGGCGCGGTCGTCGGCCGGCTCCCAGGAGACGGGGACCTCCCCGGTGCGGCCCTGCTTGTGCAGCGCGGCGAGCGCGGCGGCCAGTGCCGGCACCGGCCCCCGGACCAGCAGCGCCGCGGCGCCGGTCACCCCCTCGAGGGCCGCGCGCTCGGGCCCGCAGCCGGGGGCCAGGCCGCGCAGGTCGAGCTCGACGAGGGACATGCCGATACCCTGCCACCTGCCAGCCGGTCATCCGCCGGTGCCGAGCCTTCGAGGGGAACTGGACGAGCGATGCCGGCAGTCGTGCTGATCGGTGCCCAGTGGGGCGACGAGGGCAAGGGCAAGGCCACCGACCTCCTCGGCGGCCGGGTCCCCTACGTCGTCCGCTACCAGGGCGGCAACAACGCGGGGCACACCGTCATCACCCCCGACGGGGAGAAGTACGCCCTGCACCTGATCCCGTCGGGCATCCTCACCCCCGGCTGCACCCCGGTGATCGGCAACGGCGTGGTCATCGACCCGGAGGTGCTCATCGGGGAGCTGGCCGGCCTGGAGGAGCGCGGGGTCGACACCTCGCGGCTGGTCGTCTCGGCCGACGCGCACCTGATCATGCCGCACCACCGGGCGCTGGACCGGGTCACCGAGCGCTTCCTGGGCAAGCGGCGCATCGGCACGACCGGCCGCGGCATCGGGCCGGCCTACGGCGACAAGGTCGCGCGCACCGGCATCCGGGTGGCCGACCTGCTCGACCCGTCGATCCTCCGGCAGAAGCTCGAGGGGACCCTGCAGGAGAAGAACCAGGTCCTGGTCAAGGTCTACAACCGCAAGGCCATCGACGTCGACGACGTGGTCGCCGAGTACGCCGGGTACGCCGACCAGCTGCGGGACCGCATCGCCGACACCCGGCTGCTGCTCGGCCGGGCGCTCGACGCCGGCGAGTGGGTGCTGCTCGAGGGCTCCCAGGGCACCCTGCTCGACGTCGACCACGGCACCTATCCGTTCGTGACGTCGTCCAACCCGACCGCCGGGGGCGCGGCGACCGGCTCGGGGATCGGCCCCACCCGCATCGACCGGGTGGTGGGCATCCTCAAGGCCTACACGACCCGGGTCGGTTCCGGGCCGTTCCCCACGGAGCTGCACGACCAGTGGGGCGAGTACCTCCGCAAGCAGGGCGGGGAGGTCGGCGTCACCACCGGCCGGGACCGGCGCTGCGGGTGGTTCGACGCCGTCGTCGCCCGCTACGCCAGCCGGGTCAACGGGATCACCGACTACTTCCTCACCAAGCTCGACGTCCTCTCCGGGCTGGAGACCGTGCCGATCTGCGTCGCCTACGACGTCGACGGCGTCCGGCACGAGGAGATGCCGATGACGCAGACCGAGTTCCACCACGCCACCCCGGTGTACGAGGAGATGCCGGGCTGGTTCGAGGACATCCGCGCCTGCCGGACCTTCGACGAGCTCCCGGCCAACGCGCAGGCCTACGTCCGCCGCATCGAGGAGCTCTCCGGTGCGCGGGTGAGCGTGATCGGCGTCGGGCCGGGCCGGGACGAGAACGTCGTCCTCCACGACCTCATCGGCTGAGCGAGCTCCCGGCCCGCGGCCGGCCCCGCGCCGCTGCCGCCGTCCCCGCGGTGCGCGGCGAGGTCGGCGACCACACGGCGAGGCCGGCGATCACGGGCTCAGCGGGTGCCCGGGACCGCGCCCCGCCGCTGCCCGGGCCGCGAGGGGTACAGCTCCCCGCGGGCGCGGACGGCGACGTCCGGGGCGTCGGTGATGACGCCGTCCACCCCGAGCGCGAACAGCAGCCGGGCCTCGGTCTGCGCGTCGCCCGGGCCGATCGGGTCCGCGCCGCGGCGCAGGTGCTGCGGCAGGTAGACGTTCTCCGGGCGCAGCGTCCACGGGACGACGAGCAGGCCGGCCCGGTGCGCCTGGGCGACGAGGTCGGAGACGCCGGTCATGACCTGGTCGGCGTCGCGGAGGAGCACCCGGTGCCGGCTGGGCGCGATGCCCTGGGCGTAGGTGCTGACCTCGCGCAGGCCCACGGGGGTGACGAGGTGGTCGTCGTCCGGGCCGTCGTCCACCAGCTGCAGCATCGTGGGCCCGCGGCTGCCGAGCTCGGCGCGCAGGGTCCGCAGCGCCGCGGCGTCGAAGGACTGCACCACCACCGTGCCGTCCGGGGTGTCGGCGCCCAGCCGGCGCAGCTCGGCGGCGACCAGCTCGGTCATCGGCAGGTCGTGCGCCTCGAACCAGCTCGGCTTCTTCAGCTCGGCCAGCACGCGCACGGGCCGCTCGGCGGTGGACCGGCGCCGGGCGATGGCCACGACCTCGGCCAGGGTGAGCACGCCCTGCCGGCCGTCGTAGGTCGTGTTGAGCGGGCGCAGCTGCGGCATCCGCTCCACCGCGCGCAGCGTCCGCAGCTCGGGGAGCGTGAAGTCCTCGGTGAACCAGCCGGTGCGCTCCCGGCCGTCGACCTCCCGGGTGGTGCGCCGCGCGGCGAACTCTGGACGGCCGGCCACGTCGGTGGACAGCGACAGCTCGTTCTCGTGCCGGACGACGAGCGCGCCGTCGCGGCTCACGACGACGTCGGGCTCGAGCAGGTCGGCGCCCATGTCGACCGCGAGCTCGAAGCTGGCGGGGGTGTGCTCGGGCCGGTAGGCGCAGGCGCCGCGGTGGCCGACGACGACGGGTCCGGGGAAGCGGGTCACCGGGGGCAGGGCCGGCGACTCGGGCGCTCGCATGCCCGCTACAACACACCGCCTCCCTGAACAGCAGCCCAACGCCGGGCGGAGGTCGGCCGACAAATCGGACGACAGCGGGCTGACCTGCGCGGGACCATGCCGGCTGTGACCGATCTCGCCCTCCTCGGCTGGACGCCCGACCGGGTGACCGAGCTGCCCGGCGGCTCCGCGCCGGCCCGCGTGGCCCGGGTGGACCGCGGGCTGCTGACCGTCGTCGACGGGGGCGGCGAGCACCGGGTACCGGCCGCGCCGGCGGTGCAGTCCGGCACCGGCCCGGCGGTGGGCGACTGGGTGGCGCTGCGCGACGGGCGCGCGGTCGGGGTGCTGCCCCGGCGGACGGCGTTCGCCCGGGTCCTGGCCGGGCGCACCTCGGGGGAGCAGGTCGTGGCCGCCAACCTCGACCTGGTGCTGGTGGTGGAGGCGCTGGCCGGCGAGGCGCGGCTGCGCCGGGTCGAGCGCTACCTGACCGTCGCGTGGGGCAGCGGGGCGCGGCCGCTGGTCGTGCTCACCAAGGCCGACCTGTGCGACGACGTCGCCGCCGGGGTGGCGGAGGTGGCCGAGTCGGCGCCGGGCGTCGAGGTGCTCGCGGTCAGCTCGGTCACGGGCGAGGGCCTGGACGCGGTGCGGGCCCGCGTGGGGGCGGGGCGGACGGCGGCGCTGGTGGGGCCCTCCGGCGTCGGGAAGTCCAGCCTGGTGAACGCGCTGGCCGGTCGCGCCGTGGCGGCGACCCGGGAGATCCGGGCGGCCGACGGGCGCGGCCGGCACACCACGACCGCCCGCGAGCTGCACCTCCTGCCGGGTGGGGGCCTGCTGGTGGACACGCCGGGGATGCGGGAACTCGGGCTCGTGGACGACGCGGGCCTCGGGGCCGCCTACGCCGACGTGGAGGAGCTGGCGGCGGGGTGCCGCTTCCGCGACTGCGCCCACCGCACCGAGCCCGGCTGCGCGGTGGCGGCGGCGATCGAGGACGGCCGGCTGGACCCCGCCCGCTACACCGCCTGGCGCAAGCTGCAGGCCGAGGCGCACCGGCAGGAGCTGCGCGCCGACGCCCGGGCGCGGGCCGCCGAACACGCCCGCGTGCGGGCCCTGCACCGGGCGCAGCGGGCCCGGCCCGCCCGGACGAGGTGAGCGCCGGTCGGTAGGGTCGCCAGCCGTGCGCGTGCTGGTGATCGGCTCGGGAGCCCGGGAGCACGCCCTGTGCGTCGCTCTGTCCGACGACCAGGCGGTCAGCGCCCTCGCCTGCGCCCCCGGCAACGCCGGGACGCGCGCGCTGGCCGAGGCCATGCCGATCGACGTCGCCGACCCGGCCGGCATCGCCGCGCTGGCCGCCGACTGGCGGGCCGACCTGGTGGTCGTCGGCCCCGAGGTGCCGCTCGTGGCCGGTGCCGCCGACGCGGTGCGGGACCGGGGGATCGCCTGCTTCGGGCCCTCGGCCCAGGCGGCGCAGCTGGAGGGCAGCAAGTCCTTCGCCAAGCACGTGATGGCCGCCGCCGGGGTCCCGACCGCCCGCTCCTGGCCGGTGGGCGGGGTGGCGGAGCTGGAGACCGCGCTCGACGAGGTCGCCCGGCTCGCGCCGGGGGCGCCCTACGTGGTGAAGGACGACGGCCTGGCCGCGGGCAAGGGTGTCGTCGTCACCCCCGACCGGGCCGCGGCCGTGGCGCACGGCACCGCCGTCCTCGACGCGGGCGGCGCGGTGCTGGTCGAGGAGCACCTCGACGGCCCGGAGGTGTCGCTGTTCGCCGTCACCGACGGGACGACGGTGCTGCCGCTGGTGCCCGCCCAGGACGCCAAGCGGCGCGACGACGGCGACGCGGGGCCCAACACCGGCGGGATGGGGGCGTACGCCCCGCTCCCGTGGGCGCCGGAGGGGCTGGTCGAGGAGGTGCTGGCCACGGTGCTGCAGCCGACCGTCGACGAGATGGCCCGGCGCGGCGAGCCGTTCAGCGGGCTGCTGTACGCCGGGCTGGCGCTGACCTCCCGCGGCGTGCGCGTCGTGGAGTTCAACGCCCGCTTCGGCGACCCCGAGACCCAGGTCGTGCTGCCGCTGCTGGCCACCCCGCTGGGCGGGCTGCTGCGGGCCGCGGCCACCGGCACGCTGGCCGGGCACCCGCCGCTGCGCTGGCGCCCGGGCGCGGCCGTGACCGTGGTGGTCGCCGCGCCGGGCTACCCCGAGCGGCCGCGGACCGGCGACCCGGTGACCGGTGCCGACGCCGAGGGGGTGCTGCACGCCGGGACCGCGCTCGACGCCACCGGCGCGGTCCGGTCCGCCGGCGGCCGGGTGCTCGCGGTGACCGCGGTCGGCGAGGACCTCGCGGCCGCCCGGCAGCGGGCCTACGAGCGGGTCGCCGGCGTCCGGCTGGCCGACGCGCACTGGCGCACCGACATCGCGCTGGCCGCCGTGGAGGGCCGTATCAGCGTGCCGTGACGGCCGGCGTGCCGGAACCTCGCCGGGAGCCGCTGCTCAGCCCGCGCCCACCACCGGCCGGGCCCGCTCCGGGCGCGGCTCGGGCGGCCGCGGGCCCTCGTGCCGGCGGGCCAGGTAGGTGCCGGCCACGTTCGCGCAGGCCACCAGCGGGACGGCGATCAGCGCCCCGAAGATGCCGGCCACGAGCAGCCCGGCGGCGATGGCGAGCACCACGGCCAGCGGGTGCACGCGGACGGCGCGGCCCAGCAGCAGCGGCTGGAGCACGTGCCCCTCCAGCTGCATCACCAGGACGACGATCGCCAGGGCGATGAGCGCGGTGATCGGCCCCTCGGACACCAGCGCGACGAGCACCGCCACGGTGCCGGCGAGGAACGACCCGATGATCGGGATGAACGCGCCGAGGAAGACCAGGGCCGCGAGCGGGATCACGAGGGGGACGCCGAGGACCGCCAGCCCGATGCCGATGCCGACCGCGTCGACGAGGGCCACGGCGGCCGTCGCGCGGACGTAGGAGATCAGCGTCCGCCACGACCGGCGGGCGGCCTCGTCGACGTAGGCGCGGGCCTCGGCCGGGCACAGCCCCACCAGCCACAGCCAGATGGTGCGGCCGTCCTTGAGGAAGAAGAACAGCGTGAACAGCGCCAGCGCGATGCCGGTGAACACCTCGCCGACGGTGACGGCGGTGGTGAGCGCGCCCGACGTCAGGGTCTCCTGGTTGTCGACGATGGCGTCCTGGGCGGCGGTGATCGCCTCGTCGATCTGCCGCTGGGTGATCGGGAAGCTGTTCACCAGGAAGTCGCGCACCTGGTCCAGGCCCTCGCTCACCTGGTCGGCGAGGTCGGTGAACCCGGCCGCGAACCGCTCGACCACCAGGGTGATGATCCCGGCGACCACGCCCAGGCCCACGACGAGCATCGTCGTCGCGGCCAGCGACCGCGGCCAGCCGTGCCGCACCAGGGCGGCCGCGCCCGGCTGCAGCAGCGCCGACAGCAGCAGCGCCACGAAGACGGGGACGACGACCACGGCCACGTGCGCCGCGGCGTAGAGCAGCACGTAGACCCCGGCGATCACCACGATCAGCCGCCACGACCAGGAGGCGGCGATCCGCAGCGCGGCCGGCACCGCGGGGTCGTCGGCGGGACGGCGACCGGCGGCGGTCAGCCGCCGGGCGTAGTCACCGCGGCCGGCCGGGCGGCCCGTGCCGGGGCGTGCGGCGCCGCCGTCGGGCGGGCCGCTGACCCCGCCGGGGCCGAGCGCGCCGTCGAGGTCGGGGGCACCGGGCTCGGGGCTGCCCAGCGGCGGGCGCGCGGAGCCGCCCGGCGGCGGCGAGGCGCCGCCGTCCGGCCCGGCGGGGCCGGGGGCGTCGTCGTCCCACCCGGGGGAGGCCGCCCCGGCGGGGTCGGGCGCCGGCTCGTCGTACACCAGGATGGCCCGGTCGTCGTCCCGCTCGGGCCACGCGTGCGGATCGTGCTCCGCGGCCGCCCGGATGCGTTCCCGCGCCCTGGCGACCAGGGTGTTGGCCCGTCGCAGCATCCCGCACCTCCGCCGCAGTAGGGGCCGTCCATGATCACGTTAGCGCTACGGGAGACTGTTCCCGTGGTTCGACGAGCTGACCGGCACCGGGCGGTACCCGCATGATCGAGCGCTACACCCTGCCGGAGATGGGCCGGGTCTGGGGCGACCAGCACAAGTACGAGCTGTGGTGCCGGGTCGAGACCCTGGTCCTGGAGGCCCACGCGGCGGCCGGCCGGGTGCCCGCCGACGTGGTGGAGCCGGTGCGCGCCGCGCCGCCGCCGACGCCGGAGCGGGTCGCCGAGATCGAGGAGACCACGCAGCACGACGTCATCGCGTTCCTCACCGCCTGGGCCGACAACACCGAGCCCCGCTCGGCCGCCGCCTACGTGCACCACGGCATGACGTCGTCGGACCTGCTCGACACGGCCCTGGCCGTGCAGCTGACCGAGGCGACCGACCTGCTGCTGGCCCGTCTCGACCGGCTCGTCGCCGCTCTCCGCGACCACGCCCTGGCCCACCGCGGCACGATCAAGGTCGGCCGCACGCACGGGGTGCACGCCGAGCCGGACGTGTGGGGCCACCGGGTCGCCGACATCGCCTTCGCCGCGGCCCGCTCCCGCGACCGGCTGCGCGCCGCCCGCGAGCGGATCGGCGTGGTGGCCATCTCCGGGGCGGTGGGCACCTACTCGCTCATCGACCCCTCGGTGGAGGTCGCCGTGGCCGAGGCGCTGGGCCTGCGCCCGGCGGAGGCCTCCACGCAGGTGGTGCTGCGCGACTCGGTGAGCGAGTGGGTCGCCGCCCTGGCCATCGTCGCCACGGTCTGCGAGACCGTCGCGCTGGAGGTCCGGCACGGCCAGCGCACCGAGGTCCGGGAGCTGTCGGAGGCGTTCGGGTCGGGCCAGAAGGGCTCGAGCGCCATGCCGCACAAGAAGAACCCGATCCGCTCCGAGCGCATCGCGGGGCTGGCACGGGTGGTGCGGGCCGCCGTCGTCCCGGTGATGGAGGGCATCCCGCTGTGGCACGAGCGGGACATCTCGCACTCCTCCACCGAGCGGGTGTTCCTCCCCGACGCGGCGATCACCACCGACTACCTGCTGCACCTGACCACCGGCCTGGTCGAGAACCTGGTCGTCGACGCCGACCGGATGCGGGCCAACCTCGAGTCCACCGGCGGGCTGATCTACACCTCCTCGGTGCTGCTGGAGCTGGTCGAGGGCGGGCTGTCCCGCGAGGACGCCTACGCGCTGGTGCAGTCCGCGGCGATGGAGACCTGGAACACCGGGACGCCGTTCCGCGACACGCTGCGGGAGCGGGCGAAGACCGCCGGCGTGACCCTCGACGAGGCCCGGCTGGACGAGATCTGCCGGCCGGAGCGGTACGTGGCCCGGCTCGGGCCGCTGTTCGACCGCGTGGCCGCGCTGTCGTGAGCTCCGGCCCGGAGGTGGACCTGCCGCTGGTCGCCCGCGGCAAGGTCCGGGAGGTCTACGACGCCGGCGCCGGGCGGCTGCTGCTCGTGGCCTCCGACCGGATCTCCGCCTACGACCACGTCCTGCCCACCCCGATCCCGGACAAGGGGCGGGTGCTCACCCAGCTCTCGGTGTGGTGGTTCGGGCAGCTCGCGCCGGTGCTGGAGCGCTTCGGCGCCGCCCACCACCTGGTCTCGGCGAGCGACGTCCCGGCCGAGGTCGCCGGGCGGGCCATGCTCGTGCAGCGGCTGGACATGCTGCCGGTCGAGTGCGTGGCCCGCGGCTACCTGTCGGGGTCGGGCACGGTGGAGTACGGGCGCACCGGCTCCATCCGCGACGTCCCGCTGCCCGCAGGGCTGGTCGAGGGGTCACGGCTGCCCGAGCCGGTGTTCACGCCGTCCACCAAGGCCGAGGCCGGGCAGCACGACGAGGCCATCGACTTCACCGCGGTCGAGGCCGCCGTGGGCGCCGAGCGGGCCGCCGAGCTGCGGGAGCTCACCCTGGCGCTCTACCGCCGGGGCGCGGAGATCGCCCTGGAGGCCGGGATCGTGCTGGCCGACACCAAGTTCGAGTTCGGGTTGGACGCCGAGGGCCGGCTGACCCTCGGCGACGAGGTCCTCACCCCGGACTCCTCGCGCTTCTGGCCGGCCACGCTGTGGTCCCCCGGGGCCGCCCAGCCCTCCTACGACAAGCAGTACGTGCGGGACTGGCTGACCGCCTCCGGCTGGGACCGCGTCTCCCCGCCGCCGGAGCTGCCCGGGGACGTCGTGGCCGCCACGCGGGAGCGCTACGTGACCGCCTACGAACGGCTGACGGGCACTACCTTCCGCTGACGTGCCGCTCACGCGTACCGGGATGTCCTACCGATCCGGCGGGTCCGGCGAGGACCTGCTCGTCCTGCTGCACGGCCTGGGGGCCACCGGTGCGGTCTGGGACCGGCTGCTGCCCCGGGTCGAGCGCGACTGGCCCGGCGCGTGGGCCGCGCCCGACCTGCGCGGGCACGGCCGCTCGGTCGCCGAGCCGCCGTACGGCTACGCGGTGCACGCCGCGGACGTCGCGGAGCTCGCCGCCGCTGCCGGTGCCGCGCGGGTGACCGTGCTGGGCCACTCCTTCGGCGGCGTGGTGGGCGCCGTCCTCGGCGGCGGGTGGTACGGCGTCGAGGTGGCCCGCGTGGTCGCCGTCGGGGTCAAGATCAGCTGGACGGACGAGGAGGAGGCCGGCGCCCGCCGGATGGCCGGCCGGCCGCCGCAGGTCTTCGCGACCCGGGAGGAGGCCGAGGACCGGCACCTCAGGCTCGCGGGGCTGCGCTCGCTGGCCGGCCCCGGGGACCCGGTGGCGGCCGCCGGCGTCCGCGAGGTCGAGGGCGGCTTCGGCGTGGCGCTCGACCCGCGCACCTTCTCGGCCGTGGGCCCGCGGGTGGAGGAGGTGCTGGCGCGGTGCGCGGCCCCGCTGCGGCTGGCCGCCGGGGAGACCGACCCGATGGTCGACCTCGCGACGATGCAGCGGGTCGACCCGGACGCCGTCGTCCTCCCGGGGGCCGGGCACAACGCGCACTGGGAGACCCCCGAGGCGGTGTGGGAGCTGGTCCCCACCCCCTGACGCTGCCGGCCCGCGGGCGCCCGGCACCCCCGACCCCGGCCGGTCCGCCGGCGAGTGCGACGACGTCGTGGCGATCCGGCCGCGACGGCCACCGGTTCGTCGCACTCGACGCAGCGCGGGTGGGCAGCGTCACCCGCACCCCGGCGGGGAGCCCGCGCCACCCCGGTACATTCGTCGGCGTGCCGCGGGTGGTCGTCGACGTCGTCCTCAAGCCGGAGATCTCCGACCCCCAGGGTCAGGCGGTCCTGCAAGCCCTCGGCCGCCTCGGCCACGACAGCGTGCGCGGCGTGCGCCAGGGCAAGCACTTCGTCCTCGACGTCGAGGGGACGCCGGACGCCGGCGAGCTGCGGCGGATCGCCGAGACCCTCCTGGCCAACCCGGTCATCGAGGACGTCGAGCTGCACCTCCCCGAGGGCTGACCCGTGCGCATCGGTGTGATCACCTTCCCCGGCAGCCTGGACGACGTCGACGCGGCGCGGGCCGTGCGGCTGGCCGGCGCCGAGCCGGTCGCGCTCTGGCACGCCGACCACGACCTCAAGGGCGTGGACGCCGTCGTCCTCCCGGGCGGCTTCTCCTACGGCGACTACCTGCGGGCCGGTGCCATCGCCGCCCGCGCGCCGCTGATGCAGGACGTCGTCGACCGCGCCCGCCAGGGCATGCCGGTGCTGGGCATCTGCAACGGCTTCCAGGTGCTCTGCGAGTCCGGCCTGCTGCCCGGCGCGCTGACCCGGAACGCGCACCTGCACTTCCGCAACCGGGACCAGGCGCTGCGCATCGAGCGCGCCGACACCGCGTGGACGACGTCCTACGCGCCCGGCCAGCGGATCGTCGTCCCGGTCAAGAACGGCGAGGGCCGCTACGTGGCCGCCGACGCCGACCTCGACCGGCTCGAGGGCGAGGGGCGGGTCGCCGTCCGGTACGTCGAGGGCAACCCCAACGGCTCCAGCCGCGACATCGCGGGCGTCACCAGCGCCGACGGCCGGGTGGTCGGTCTCATGCCGCACCCCGAGCACGCCGTCGAGGCGCTCACCGGGCCGGGCACCGACGGTCTCGGCTTCTTCACCAGCGTCCTGGAGGCGGTCGTCAGCGCATGAGTTCCGACAGCGCCACGCAGGGGCTCTCCGACCTCGACACCGGGCCCGGCCCGCTGTCGCGCCAGCTCGACACCGTCGCGCTCGCCGCCCGCACCCCGGACGTCGAGCAGCCCTACGGCGAGCTGGGCCTGAAGTCCGACGAGTACCACCGCATCCGGGACATCCTCGGCCGCCGGCCCACCACCGCCGAGCTGGCCATGTACTCGGTGATGTGGAGCGAGCACTGCTCCTACAAGTCGTCCAAGGTCCACCTGCGCCGCTTCGGCGACCTGCCGCGCAGCGAGGCCCTGCTCGTCGGCATCGGCGAGAACGCCGGCGTGGTCGACGTCGGCGACGGCTACGCGGTCACCTTCAAGGTGGAGTCGCACAACCACCCCAGCTACGTCGAGCCCTACCAGGGCGCGGCCACCGGCGTCGGCGGCATCGTCCGCGACATCCTCACCATGGGCGCGCGGCCGGTCGCCGTCATGGACTCGCTGCGCTTCGGCCGGGCCGACGCCGCCGACACCGCCCGGGTGCTGCCCGGTGTCGTCGCCGGGGTGGGCGGCTACGGCAACTGCCTGGGCCTGCCCAACATCGGCGGCGAGGTCCTCTTCGACGACTGCTACGCCGGCAACCCGCTGGTCAACGCCCTGTGCGTCGGCGTCATGCGGCACGAGGACGTCCGGCTGGCCAGGGCCGAGGGCGTCGGCAACAAGGTCGTCCTGTTCGGCGCACGCACCGGCGGCGACGGCATCGGCGGGGTCTCCGTGCTGGCCTCCGAGACCTTCGACGAGGAGGGCCCGGCCAAGCGCCCCAGCGTGCAGGTCGGCGACCCGTTCACCGAGAAGCTGCTCATCGAGGCCTGCCTGGAGATCTTCGCGCAGGACCTCGTCACCGGGATCCAGGACCTCGGCGGTGCCGGTCTCTCCTGCGCCACGAGCGAGCTGGCCAGCGCCGGCACCGGCGGCATGCACGTCGACCTCGACCGGGTCCCGCTGCGCGACTCGACGCTCACCCCGGCCGAGATCCTGATGAGCGAGTCGCAGGAGCGCATGTGCGCCATCGTCGAGCCCGGCAAGGTCGAGGCCTTCCTCGCCGTCTGCCGCAGGTGGGACGTGCTGGCCACCGTCATCGGCGAGGTCACCGACGGCGACCGGCTCACCGTCGACTGGCACGGCGAGCGGATCGTCGACGTCCCCCCGCGCACCGTCGCCCACGAGGGCCCCGTCTACGACCGGCCGATGCGGCGCCCGGCCGACCTCGACGACCTGCGGGGCGACGACCCCGCGGCGCTGCCCCGGCCGCGGACGCCCGAGGAGCTGTCCGCGCACTGGCTGGCCGTCGTCGCCAGCCCCGACGGCGCGGACAAGACCTGGGTCACCGAGCAGTACGACCGCTACGTCCGCGGCAACACGGTGCTCGCGCAGCCGGACGACGCCGGCGTGGTCCGCATCGACGAGGAGACCCACCGCGGCATCGCGCTGGCCCTCGACGGCAACGGCCGCCACACCCGGCTGGACCCGTACACCGGCGCGCAGCTCAACCTCGCCGAGGCCTACCGGAACGTGGCGGTGAGCGGGGCCCGGCCGCTGGCGGTCACCAACTGCCTCAACTTCGGTTCCCCGGAGGAGCCCGAGGTCATGTGGCAGTTCGCCGAGGCCGTCCGCGGCCTGGCCGACGCCTGCCGCGACCTCGGCCTGCCGGTCACCGGCGGCAACGTCAGCCTCTACAACCAGACCGGCGACGTCGCGATCAACCCCACCCCGGTCATCGGCGTCCTCGGCGTGCACGACGACGTCCGCAGGCGGGTGCCCACCGGGTGGCGGACGGCGGGGGAGGCGGTGCTCCTGCTCGGGGAGACCCGGCCGGAGCTCGGCGGCTCGGCCTGGGCGAGCGTCGTGCACGGCCACCTCGGCGGCCGGCCGCCCGCGGTCGACCTCGCGGCCGAGCGCGCGCTCGGCGAGCTGCTCGCCGCCCTGGCCCGGGAGGGCCTGGTCACCTCGGCGCACGACCTGGCCGACGGCGGCCTGGCGCAGGCCCTCGCCGAGTCGGCGCTCCGCCACGGCACCGGCGCCCGGCTGGCGCTGCCCGACGGGCTCGACGCCTTCACCGCGCTGTTCAGCGAGTCCACCGCCCGCGCCGTGGTCACCACCACCGACCCGGAAGGCGTGCGGGCCTCGGCCGAGTGGGCCGGCGTCCCGGTCACCGAGCTCGGCACCACCGGCGGGGACGTGCTCGCCGTCGAGGGCGCGGCCGACCTGCCCCTGGCCGAGCTCCGGGCGGCGTGGACGGCCACCCTCCCGGCCCTGTTCGGCACCCCCGAGGCCACGGTCGGCAGCGTCCCGGCGGGGACCGTCCCGACCAGCTGACCGCGATGGGGACGGGAGGCCGGGGGCCGATCCCCGCCGAGGAGCTGCGGGCCGCCGTCGACCCGGTGCGCGGCTGGCTGGAGGGGGCGGACGGGCCACCGCCGCGCCCGGTGCTGGCCGCCGCGGTCAGGACGACCGCCCGCTGGCTGGCCCAGCAGGTGCCCGGCCGGTCGGTGGAGGTGCGGGTCCCCCCGCACGTCGCCGTCCAGTGCATCCCCGGACCCCGGCACACCCGCGGCACCCCGCCCAACGTGGTGGAGACCGACCCGCACACCTGGCTGCGGCTGTGCACCGGGGCCGACACCTGGGCGGCCGCGGTGGCCGGCGGCCGGATCGGCGCCAGCGGCAACCGGGCGGACCTCAGCGCCTACCTGCCCCTGCGCCCTCTGGGGACTTCGCATCCTCCGTCACCCTCCGGGTGACACCGCGGCCAGGAGCCGTCCCCGGGTGGCGCTGAGCCGCTCGGTCGTGCCCTCCTCGGGGGACCCTGCGGGCCCCCGCTCGTCGGGCGCACCGCGGCCGGGAGCCGTCCCCGGGTGGCGCTGAGCCGCTCGGTCGTGCCCTCCTCGGGGGACCCTGCGGGCCCCCGCTCGTCGGGCGCACCGCGGCCGGGAGCCGTCCCGGCGGGATGGAGCGCCGCCGCCGCGGCGCGGGCCTCCACGGCGCAGCGCCCCGGCCGCCAGGGGCGACCGGGGCGCTGCGGACGGTGCGGCGGCTCAGCCGGTGAACAGCGTGCTGGCGGTGCGGATGGTCTGCACCAGGCCGTACACCAGCGGGATGCCCACCAGCGTCCAGGCGAAGGCGACGAGGGCGGTGGGCGTGTGCGTCGGCTCCTCGTGCGAGGCCGGCTGCCCAGGGGTGGAGGAGATGCTCGAGCTCATCGGGTGGCGCTCCGTTCCGGGTTCGCGCGGGCGGTGGCGGGGGTGGTGGCCTGCGGCTCGTGCCACTTGGCGGCCACCGGCCGGATCAGCAGGTTGGCGACGAAGCCCACGGCCAGCAGGCCGACCATGATGAACAGCGCCGGGCGGTAGTTGGCGGCGACCAGCTCGCCCGGGGTGCCCTGGGTGTCCAGGACGCCGTTGATGATCAGCGGGCCGGCGATGCCGGCGGCCGACCAGGCGGTGAGCAGCCGGCCGTGGATGGCACCCACCTGGTAGGTGCCGAACAGGTCGCGCAGGTAGGCGGGCACCGTGGCGAACCCGCCGCCGTAGAAGCTGATGATGACCGCGGCGAGGATGACGAACAGCCACACCGCCGAGCTGCCGATGGTGGCGAGCGCGACGTACAGCACCAGGCCGACGCCGAGGTAGACCATGTAGATGCCCTTGCGGCCGATGTAGTCCGACGTCGAGGACCACACGAACCGGCCGGCCATGTTGAACAGCGACAGCAGGCCGACGAACCCGCCCGCCGCGGCCGCGGCCACGGTCGAGGTGCCGCCCTCGCGGAAGAAGTCCTGGATCATCGGCGCGGCCTGCTCGAGGATCCCGATCCCGGCGGTGACGTTGCAGAAGAGCACCGTCCAGACCAGCCAGAACTGCGGGGTCTTGATGGCGTTGCGGGCCGACACGCTCTCGGTCGTGACCAGCGACTTCTGCTTCACCGAGGACGGATCCCAGCCGTCGGGCCTCCAGTCGTCGGCCGGCACCCGCACCAGGAAGGCGCCGAACATCATGAAGACCAGGTAGGCCAGCCCGAGGGTGACGAACAGGGCCGCGACCGCCCCGCCGGACGGCGTCGTGCCCGCGGTGCCGTCGTAGGTGGGGTCGTACCAGTTCATCAGCTGGCGGGACAGCGGCGCGGCGATGAGCGCGCCACCGCCGAAGCCCATGATCGCCATGCCGGTGGCCAGGCCCGGCCGGTCGGGGAACCACTTGATCAACGTGGAGACCGGCGAGATGTAGCCGATGCCCAGCCCGATCCCGCCGAGCACGCCGTACCCCAGGTACACCAGCCACAGCTGGTTCGTGGCGATGCCGAGAGCGCCGACGAGGAACCCGGAGGTCCAGAAGCAGGCGGCGGTGAACATCGCCGCCCGGGGGCCGTTCTTGTCGACCCAGGTGCCGAACGCCGCGGCCGAGAGGCCCAGCACGACGATGGCGATCGAGAAGATGATGCCGATCGCGGTCAGGCTGGTCTCGAAGTGGTTGACCAGGGCGGTCTTGTACACGCTGGTGGCGTAGGCCTGGCCGATGCACAGGTGCACCGCCAGCGCCGCCGGCGGGATCAGCCAGCGGTTGAAGCCCGGGCGCGCGACGATGCGCTCCCGGCTGAGGAAGCTGGGCACTGCCATGAGCGGGCCTCCGACGTTCCGGTGTCTCGGACGGGCCTGTGCGCGGCGTCACGGACCTCCGCGAACGGTAAGTCGCGTCCGGCCGGATCGCGCGCCGAACGAGACCGGATCGTTGCCTTCTCAACGATCGGGTGACCGGGCCCTTCCGCCTGCCGGGAGCGGGCGGGAGCGCGGGGCGGCGCCGCCCCTAAGCTCGCCACATGGCCTACGAGGTGAAGGGCGTCGTCGCCCGCAGCAAGGGAGCCCCGGTCACCGTCGAGACGATCATCGTGCCCGACCCGGGCCCCGGTGAGGCCGTCGTCGACGTGCAGGCGTGCGGGGTCTGCCACACCGACCTGCACTACCGCGAGGGCGGGATCAACGACGAGTTCCCCTTCCTGCTCGGCCACGAGGCCGCCGGGGTGGTCTCGGCGGTGGGGGAGGGCGTCACCGACATCGCGGTCGGCGACTACGTGATCCTCAACTGGCGGGCGGTCTGCGGGCAGTGCCGCGCCTGCCGCAAGGGGCAGCTGCAGTACTGCTTCGACACCCACAACGCCGCGCAGAAGATGACCCTCGCAGACGGCACCGAGCTCTCCCCCGCCCTGGGCATCGGCGCGTTCGCCGAGAAGACGCTGGTGCACGCCG
>NZ_JBJGYK010000011.1:0-150134 GCF_054049955.1 Geodermatophilus sp. SYSU D00758 | reverse complement strand
GCGCAACCCCCGCACGCCACCCCTCCCCACACACCGGCCCCCCCCCCCCCCCCGCCCCCCCCCCGGGCGCCCCCCCCCGCCCCCCCCCCCCCCCCCCCCCCCCCCCCCCCCCCCCCCCCCCCCCCGAGGGGGTCGGCCGGCAGCCCGAGCGCCCGGGCCAGGTCGTTGCCGGTCCCGGCGGGGACGACGGCCAGGGGCGTGGGGGTCCCCGCCACCGCCTGCAGCCCCGCGTGGGCGGCGCCGTCCCCGCCGACGGCGACCACGGCGGCCGCACCGGCGGCGGCGGCGGCGACCGCCTCGGCCTCGGCGCGGGCCCGGGTGGCGGCCGGCAGCACCCGCGGGGCCAGCCCGCCGCCCCGCAGGGCGGTGAGGACGTCCGCGGTCACCGCGCGCGCCCGCCCCCGGCCCGCGGCGGGCGGCACCAGGACGGCGACCTCGGCGGCGCTCACCGGTCGCGGGCCGCCGGCCGGGCCCGCAGGTGCGCCCGCTCCCCCTGCCGGCCGAAGAGGCTGAGGAACTCGACCGCGCGCCCGTCGGCGGCGCCGAACCAGTGCGGCACCCGGGTGTCGAACTCGGCGGCCTCGCCGGGCCGGAGCACCAGGTCGTGCTCCCCCAGCACCAGCCGCAGCCGGCCGTCGAGGACGTAGACCCACTCGTAGCCCTCGTGGGTCTGCGGATCGGGCTCGCGCCGGTCCCCGGCGGCGATGACCAGCTTGTAGGCCTGGATGCCGCCGGCCCGGCGGGTCAGCGGCAGCATCGTCATGCCGTGCCGGGTGACCGGCTGCAGGTGCACCCGCGGGTCGCCGGTCGGCGGGGCCCCGACCAGCTCGTCGAGGGTGACCCCGTGCTCGCGGGCCAGCGGCAGGAGGAGCTCCAGCGTGGGGCGCCGGGCGCCCGACTCCAGCCGCGACAGCGTGCTCACCGAGATGCCGGTGGCGGCCGACAGGTCGGCGAGGGTGGTCTCCCGGCGCTTGCGCAGCGCCCGCAGGCGGGGACCGGCCGCGGCCAGGGTCTGCTCGAGGTCGTCGCCCACCCACCCAGCTTGCCATTACCGCAAGGACGTTTGCCAGCACGCGCGGGCGGCGGGCACCGTGGCCGGCATGAGCGCACAGGAGCAGCAGGACCGGGACGTCGTGGTGGTCGGCGGGGGCGCCGCCGGGTTGAGCGGGGCGCTGGTCCTCGCCCGGTCGCGCCGGTCGGTGCTGGTGGTCGACGCGGGCGAACCGCGCAACGCACCCGCCGACGGGGTGCACGGGTTCCTCACCCGGGACGGCGTACCGCCGGCCGAGCTGCTGGAACGGGGCCGGGCCGAGGTCCGCGGCTACGGCGGCTCCGTCGTCCGCGGCGAGGTCACCGGGGTGACCCGGGACGGCGGCGCGCTGGTGGTGTCCCTGGCCGGCGGCCGGGTGCTGCGGGCCCGGCGGCTGCTGGTCGCCACCGGGCTGGCCGACGAGCTGCCCGACGTCCCCGGCCTGCGGGAACGGTGGGGCCACGACGTGCTGCACTGCCCCTACTGCCACGGGTGGGAGGTCCGCGACCGGGCGATCGGCGTGCTGGCCTCCGGGCCGATGTCGGTGCACCAGGCGCTGCTGTTCCGGCAGCTGTCCGATGACGTCACCTACCTGGCGCACACGCTGCCGCCGGACGAGGCGCAGGCCGAGCAGCTGGCCGCCCGCGGGATCCGGGTGGTCGAGGGCGCGGTGGCCGGCGTGGCCGTCGAGGGTGACCGCCTGGCCGGCGTGGACCTGGCCGACGGCACCCGGGTCCCGCTCGAGGCAATGGTCGTGGCCACGAGGATGCGGGCCCGCGCCGGGTTCCTCGCCGGGCTCGGGCTGCACCCGGTCCCCCACCCCGCCGGTGTGGGGGAGCACCTGCCCGCGGACCCGTTCGGCCGCACCGACGTCCCCGGGGTGTGGGTGGCCGGCAACGTGACCGACCTGGCCGCGCAGGTCGGCGCCGCGGCCGCCGCCGGCGCCATGGCCGCCGCGCAGATCAACGCCGACCTCGTCACCGAGGAGACCGGCGCCGCGGTCGCCGCGCGCCGGGCCGCGCCGGCGGCCGCCGGGGCCCGGTGACGGCCGCCGCCCGGTGCCCCCGCGGGGGCCGGCCTCACGCCGGTGCCCGCCGCGGGGCTCGACCGCCGGCCCCCACGGCGGGCACCATCCTCCGCGTGACCAGCACACCGGCCGCGGCGCAGCACCTGCGCGACCTCGCGCGGCTGCGCCGCGTCCGGGACCGGATCGACCGGGAGTACGCCCGGCCGCTGGACGTCGGGGCGCTCGCCCGGGGCGTGCACATGTCGGCCGGGCACCTCAGCCGCCGGTTCCGGCTCGCCTACGGCGAGCCGCCCTACGCCTACCTCATGACGCGCCGCGTCGAGCGCGCCATGACGCTGCTGCGGCGCGGCGACCTCAGCGTCACCGAGGTCTGCTTCGCCGTCGGCTGCTCCTCGCTGGGCACCTTCAGCACCCGCTTCACCGAGCTGGTCGGGATGCCGCCGAGCACCTACCGGCGCCGCGCGGCCCGCGCGACCGCCGGGCTGCCGTCCTGCGTGGCCAGGCAGGTGACCCGACCGGTCAGGAATCGAGAAGCCCGGGTCGCCGAGCCGTCCCTAGCGTGACCGGCATGGACATCACCATCCACTACGCGTTCCTCCCGCACGACGACCCGGAGGCCGCCCTGGCCTTCTACCGCGACACCCTCGGCTTCGAGGTGCGCAACGACGTCGGCTACGAGGGCCTGCGCTGGATCACGGTCGGCGCGCCCGACCAGCCGGGCACCTCCCTCGTCCTGCACCCGCCGGCCGCCGACCCCGGCATCACCGAGGAGGAGCGGCGCACCATCACCGAGATGATGGCCAAGGGCACCTACGCCTCGATCGTCCTGGCCACCAAGGACCTCGACGGCACGTTCGGGCAGGTCCAGGCCGCGGGCGCCGAGGTGGTGCAGGAGCCGACCGAGCAGCCCTACGGGGTCCGGGACTGCGCCGTCCGCGACCCCGCGGGCAACATGGTCCGCATCCAGGAACTGCGCTGACCCGCCCGGCGGGCCCGCCCCTGCCGGCCGGCACGGACAGCGGGGCGGCCCGCGCGGGCGTCAGCGCCGGGACGAGGCGGGCGGGCCCTCGGCGGGTTCGTCCTCGCGGCGCAGGGCCAGGTCGAGGTCCGAGGGCTGCGCGTCGAGCCGCGAGGGTGCGGCGTCCAGGGGCGAGGCGTCGTCGTCGGACAGCCCGTGGAAGTGCTCGACGGCCGCCCGCCTGGCCCGCCGCCTGTCGACCACCCGGGCCAGCTGGATGGCCAGCTCGAACAGCACGATCATCGGCCCGGCCATGAGCAGCATGGTGAACGGGTCCTGGGTCGGGGTCACGAACGCGGCGAACACGACGGTGAGGAAGAAGATCCACCGCCGGCTCCTCGCCAGCACCTCGTGGGACAGCACCCCGACCAGGTTCAGCGCGACCGCGATCAGCGGCACCTCGAAGCTGACCCCGAAGGCGACCAGCAGGGCCAGCACGAACCCGATGTAGTCCTGCGCGGTCAGCGCGACGACCACCCCGTCGCCGGCCAGCGACAGCAGCAGCTCCAGCCCCGCCGACAGCGACACGTAGGCCAGCACCGCCCCCAGGGCGAACAGCAGCGTCGACACCGCCACGAACGTGACCCCGTAGCGCTTCTCGTTGCGCTTGAGCCCGGGGGTGATGAAGGCCCACAGCTGGTAGAGCCACACCGGCGCCGAGAGCACCGCCCCGGCCAGGAAGCTGACCTTCAGCCGGATGAACACCCCGCCGAACACGTCGGTGATCAGCAGCCCGCAGCCGCCTTCGGCGTCCCCGCCGTAGCGCAGGTCGGCCGGCAGCCCGCAGTAGGGCGCGCGGATGAACTCCCCCAGCCCGTGCCCGTACCACCAGAACGCCACCGCGGTGGCCACCAGCAGCGCGAGCAGCGCCTTGGCGATCCGGTTGCGCAGCTCGGTCAGGTGCGCGATGAGCGTCATGGTCGCCGCAGGGTCCCGCGGCCGGCGGCGCCGGCGCAGCAGGGACCGGCGCGAGGGGGTGGCGCTCATCGCGTGCGGGAGGGGTCAGCGAGAGCTGTCGGGAGCCCCGGCCTGCCCCGCGGCGCGGGCCCGCAGCTCGGCCGCGCGCGCCTCGGCGGCCCGCGCCTCGGCCTCGAGCCGCTCGCCCTCCGACGGCGCGGCCGGCAGCACCTCACCGCGGACGGGGGTCGTGCGGGCGGCGTCCCTGGTGCGGACGTCGTCGTCCTTCATGCCCTTCATCTCGCCCTTGAAGATGCGCAGCGAGCGGCCCAGCGAGCGGGAGGCGTCGGGCAGCTTCTTGTAACCGAAGAGCAGCAGGACGGCCAGGATGATCAGGCCGATCTCCAAGGGGCCGAGTCCGGCCATGACGTCCTCCAGGGGTGCGGTGGCGGTTCGATGCTACGTCGGGCGCCGGCGCGTGCCCGCCCCCCGAGGGCGGGGGCCGGCGACGTCAGCGTGAACTCTGGGTGTCCGCGGCCCGGGCCGCGGCGGCCTGCACCTCGGCGAGCACCGGGCGCAGCTCGGCCTCGAACCCGCGGACCTCGCGGTCGAGGCGGCGCAGCGCACCGACGACGCCGTGGACGACGGCGCCCAGGACCACGGCGGCCAGCACGACGACGGCGATCCACACCACGAGCAGCAGCACGGCGCCGACCCTAACCGCCGGGGCCGGGCGCCGGCCGCGCGCCCGCGGCGTACCGGGCCAGCGCGGCGCGGGCGTCGTCGGCCACGGCCCGGGCCAGCTCGGGGGGCGCGTCGACGGTGGCCGCCCCGCCCAGGGAGGCGACCAGGCGGCGGGCCCAGGCCAGGTCGTGCGTGCGGAGCACGACGACGAGGCCGCCGGGCGGGTCGTCGACCTCCCGCACCTCCTCGACCGGGTAGTACTCCGCCACCCAGCGGGCCCACCGGGCCAGTCGCAGCCGCACCACCGGCGCGCCCGGCTCGGGCTGGTACAGACCGGCCTCCACGTCGCGCGGTGCCGCCTGCGGCGGCGGCGCGGCCGGCTCGTCGAGCACCCGGACGTCGTCGATGCGGTCGAGGCGGAACAGCCGCACCCCGGCCACCTCGCGCGACCACGCCTCGAGGTACCAGCGGCCGTCGACCAGCAGCAGCCGCATCGGGTCGACGGTGCGCTCCGTGCGCTCGTCGCGGGTGGGCACGTAGTAGTGCAGGTGCAGCGCCCGGCGGCGCTCGAGGGCGTCGCGGACCACGGCCAGGGCCTGCTCGCGGGCGTCGACCGAGAGGGCGACCGGGCTGACCCGCTCCCCCGCGTGCCCGGCGACCGCGGAGACCTTGGCCAGCGCCCGGCTCACCGCCTCCCGCTCGGCGAGGCCGGGCAGCTCCAGGAGCGTGCGCAGCGCCACCACCAGCGCGACCGCTTCATCGGTGGTGAGCCGCAGCGGGCGCACCATGCCCGCGGTGAAGGTGACCCGCACCCGGTCGCCCTCGAAGGAGAGGTCGATGAGGTCGCCCGGGCCGTAGCCGGGCAGGCCGCACATCCACAGCAGCTCGAGGTCGCGGCGCAGCTGCCGCTCGGGGACGCCGAAGTCGCGGGCGGCCTCGGCCAGCGGCACCCCCTCGGGGCGGGCGGTGAGGTACGGGACCAGCGTGAGCAGCCGGGTGATCCGCTCGTTGGTGCCGGGCGAGGTCACGCCATCGCCGCCAGCCGGGTCAGCCGCTCGACGACCGCGTCGCGGACCGCGGCCGGAGCCTCCACCAGCACGTCGGGCCCGAGCGCGGCCAGCTGGTCGGCCAGCCGCATCGGCTCGGTGGTGCGCAGCTCGAGCCGGTCCCACACCTCGCCGCCGTCCCCGCTGCCGCCGTCCCCGCCGCCGCCCGCTGCAGCCCCCAGCGGGGTCGCGTGCCGGCGCAGGCCGACCGCGGCGCCCGGCCGGGCGCGGACGACGACCCGCTGCTCGGCCCCGCCGAACTGGCCGGCGACCATCGCGGCGAGGTCGACGTCGGCCGGCGGCTCGAAGGCGCCCGCCGGCCCGGTGGCCCGCGGCGTGCCGACCACCCGGGAGAGCCGGAACGAGCGGCGCTCCTGCCGGTCGAGGTCGAACCCGACGAGGTACCAGCGACCGTGCCAGGCGACGACCCCCCACGGCTGGACGTGCCGGCGGGCGGGCTCCTGCTCGTCGGGGCGGCGGTAGTCGAACTCCAGCACCCGGCGGTCGCGGGCGGCGGTGTAGCAGGCCTCGAAGGCCGGCTCGTCGGAGTCCAGCCGCGGCTGCAGCGGCAGCCCCCGGCCGGTGTCGACCTCCACGCCGGCGGCCTTCAGCTTGACCAGCGCGCTGTGCGCGGCGCCGGCCAGCTGCGCCGACTCCCACAGCCGCAGGGCCAGGCCCACCGCGGCGGCCTCCTCGCCGGTGAGGGTGATCTCGGGCAGCTCGTAGTCGGCGCGGGCGATGCGGTAGCCGTCCTCGGTGTCGAAGACGCTGGTGCGGCCGGTCTCCAGCGGCACCCCCATCTCCCGCAGCTCGGCCTTGTCCCGCTCGAACATCCGCTTGAACGCCTCGTCGGCGCGGGCGGTGCCGTCGTCGGGCTCGTAGCCGGGGACCGTGGCGCGAATCCGTGCGGCGGTCACGTACTGGCGGGTCCCGAGCAGGGCGATGACCAGGTTGACCAGCCGCTCCGCCCGCTTCGCCGACACGGCGCACAGGCTAGTCGCCGACGCCCCGGCCGGTCGCCCGGAAACCGGCCCCCGGGCGACGGCCCCGGGCGACGGCCCCGGGCGACGGCCCCGACGGCGGCCCCGGAACCGGCCCCGGACGCCGGCCCCGGAACCGGCGTCCGGACGGCCTGGCTAGCCTGCCCGCGTGGGGGACGAGAGCACGACACCGCACCGGATCCGCTGGCGCCGCGGCACCGTCACCGCCCTCGGGCGGGCCTGGCGGGACGCCCAGGAGCTGACCGTGGAGGTGGCCGGCGACGGCGAGCTGCGCGCGCTGGCCCACCCCTCCCTGGTCGGCACGCCCGAGGTCGGCGACACGGTGCTGCTCAACACCACCGCCTGGGCGCAGCGGCTGGGCACCGGCGGCTACGCCCTCGTCGTCGCCGTCCCCGACCGGCTGCCCCCGGACCCGGCCGGCCCCGGCCACCTGGTCAAGGCCCGGTACACCCCGCTGCAGGTGAGCGTGCAGGGGGTCGACGAGCAGGACACCGACCACCACCGGACCATCGCCGACGCCGAGGACCTCGGCGGGATGCCGGTGGTGGTCGCCGACCTGCACTCGGCGCTGCCGGCGGCCCTCATCGGCGTGCTGGCCACCGACCCGGACCTGCGGGTCGCCTACGTGATGACCGACGGCGGGGCGCTGGTGGCCGGCTTCTCGCGGACGCTGTCGGCGCTCGCGCCGTCCCTGGCCGGGGTGGTCACCGTCGGCCAGGCCTTCGGCGGCGACCTGGAGGCGGTCACCCTGCACACCGGGCTGCTCGCCGCCCGGCACGTCCTCGGCGCGGACGTGGCGATCGTCAGCCAGGGCCCGGGCAACCTCGGCACCGGCACGCCGTGGGGCTTCTCCGGCGTGACCGCCGGTGAGGCGTGCAACGCGGTGACCACCCTCGGCGGGCAGCCGATCGGGGCCCTGCGCATCTCCGACGCCGACCCGCGGCCCCGCCACCGGGGGGTGTCGCACCACTCGCTGACCGCGTTCGGGCGGGTGGCGCTGGGCGGGGTGACGCTGGTGGCCCCCCGCGGCCTCGGCTCGGAGCTCGGCGGCCAGGTCGAGGAGGACCTCGCCGGCCAGCCGGAGCGCAACCCGGTGGTGTGGGTGGACGTCGACGGCCTGGAGGCCGCGCTGGGCCTGTCCCCCGTGCCGCTGTCGACGATGGGCCGCGGGTACGACGAGGAGCGGCCGTACTTCCTCGCCGCGGCCGCCGCCGGCCGCTACGCCGCGCTGCGCGTGCCCTGACCGGGTGGGGTGCCGGGGGCGGGAGAACCTCGCCCCCGGCACTCCACCCGGTCCTCACATGCTGGCGATCAGCTTGTCCACCCGCTCGTCGACGGCCTTGAACGGGTCCTTGCACAGCACCGTGCGCTGGGCCTGGTCGTTGAGCTTGAGGTGCACCCAGTCGACGGTGAAGTCGCGGCGCTTCTCCTGCGCCCGCCGGATGAACTCCCCGCGCAGCCGGGCGCGGGTGGTCTGCGGCGGCACGTTCTTGGCCTCGAACACCCGGGGCTCGTGCGCCACCCGGTCGACCTGGTGGTTGCGCTCGAGCAGGTAGTACAGCCCGCGGGTGCGGCTGATGTCGTGGTAGGCGAGGTCCATCTGGGCGACCCGGGGGTGCGAGAGCGGGAGGTCCCGCTTGGCCCGGTAGCGCTCGATGAGCTGGTACTTCGTGGCCCAGTCGATCTCCCGGTCGATGAGCGACAGGTCGCCGGTGTCGACGGCCTTGAGCACCCGCCCCCACAGCTCCAGCATCTGCCGGTGCACCGGGCCGAAGCCCTCCCGGTCGACGAACTCCGCGGCGCGGCTGTGGTACTCGGCCTGGATCTCCAGCGCCGACATCTCCCGCCCGCTGGCCAGCCGCACCTTGCGGCGGCCGGTCATGTCGTGGCTGATCTCGCGGATGGCCCGGATCGGGTTCTCCAGCGTCATGTCCTTGACGGGGACGCCGGCCTCGATCATCCGCAGCACCAGGTCGGTGATCGCGACCTTGAGCAGCGTCGTCGTCTCGTTCATGTTCGAGTCGCCGACGATGACGTGCAGCCGGCGGTAGCGCTCGGCGTCGGCGTGCGGCTCGTCGCGGGTGTTGATGATCGGCCGGGAGCGGGTGGTGGCCGAGGAGACGCCCTCCCAGATGTGCTCGGCGCGCTGGCTGACGCAGTAGATCGCCCCCCGCGGGGTCTGCAGCACCTTGCCGGCGCCGACGACGATCTGCCGGCTGACCAGGAACGGGATCAGCACCTCGGCCAGCCGGCTGAACTCCCCGTGCCGGCCGACCAGGTAGTTCTCGTGGCAGCCGTAGCTGTTGCCGGCCGAGTCGGTGTTGTTCTTGAACAGGTAGATGTCGCCGGTGACACCCTCCTCGGCCAGCCGCTGCTCGGCGTCGACGAGCAGGCCCTCGAGGATGCGCTCCCCGGCCTTGTCGTGGACGACGAGCTCGGTGAGGTCGTCGCACTCGGCGGTGGCGTACTCGGGGTGGCTGCCGACGTCGAGGTAGAGCCGGGAGCCGTTGCGCAGGAAGACGTTGGAGCTGCGCCCCCACGACACCACGCGGCGGAACAGGTAGCGGGCCACCTCGTCCGGCGAGAGCCGGCGCTGGCCGCGGAAGGTGCACGTGACGCCGTACTCGGTCTCGATCCCGAAGATCCGTCGTTCCACGGACCGAGCGTAGGCGCCGATGCCGACGGTGGCCCCCTGTCACGGTGCGGCGCGCCCGGCCGGCGACCGGTCGCCGGGGACACCCCGTGGTCCCTCGGCCGCGCCGCTCGTCCAGCCGCTGCAGCAGCCCGTCGACGACGCGGGCGACGTCGTCGTGGTCGTTCTGCGCGGCCCGCTGCTTGCCGTGGACGAGCGCCGCGCGGTTGACCCGGGAGAAGTCGCCGTACGGGAAGGAGTAGCGCTTCGTGGTGTCCTCGGAGGCGTCGGGGTCCACGGCGAGGTGCCAGGACCCGAAGCCGTCCCAGCCGTGCCGGGCGGTCTCCTCGTTCGCCTGCTCGGTGGAGGGCGCGGCGTCGGACCACGGGGTGTCGACGTCGACCCGGCCGGCGTCGATCAGCTCCCGGGCGCGGGCGACGGCGGCGTCGTTGACGCGGTAGGCGGGCATGTCCCCGGGCCACCCCGCCGCCGCCCGCCCGGCACCCGGGTCAACCGCGCGGCGGGTCCTCCTGGTCGCCCTCGCTGCCGGCCGTCCCGCCGGTGTCGGGAGCCGCCGGGTCGCCGAGGCCGGCGGGGGTGCCCGGCGCCGGGTGGCTGGGCGCGTGCGCGGCGGTGTGCGGCTCGGGCGCCGGCTCGGCCGCGGCGTCCCCGCCGTCGAGCAGCGAGCGCAGCGCGGCGCCGACGACCCGCCGGAAGGCCCGCTGGGGCCGCCGCCGGTCGAGCACGGCCACCTCGAGCTGCTCGGCCGACAGCTGGGTCGGGGCGCCGTTGCTGCCGGTGGTGGCGGGGCTGACCGTGGACAGCGCCGACACCCCCACCCGCAGCGCGTCGGCCAGGCCCATGCCCGGCAGGAAGTGCTCGCGCAGGTCGGCGCTGACCGCCTCGGCCTGGCCGCCCATGACGACGAAGTCCGGCTCGTCGACGACCGAGCCGTCGAAGGTCAGCCGGAACAGCTGGTCGGCCTCGGGGGTCTCGCCGACCTCGGCCACGCACAGCTCCACCTCGAAGGGCTTCATGTGCTGGGTGAAGACCTCACCGAGGGTCTGCGCGTAGGCGTTGGCGATGACCCGGCCGGTGACGTCGCGCCGGTTGTAGGAGTAGCCGCGGACGTCGGCCAGCCGGACGCCGGCCACCCGGAGGCTCTCGAACTCGCTGTAGCGGCCGACGGCGGCGAAGCCGATGCGGTCGTAGAGCTCGCCGACCTTGTGCAGCGTGGAGCTCGGGTTCTCGGCGATGAACAGCACGCCGTCGGCGTAGGTGAGCACGGCGACGCTGCGGCCGCGGGAGATGCCCTTGCGGGCGTACTCCGAGCGGTCCCGCATGACCTGCTCGGGCGAGGCGTAGTACGGCATGGTCACGGCGATCAGCCCTGCCCCTCGGCGGCGGCCCGCTCGTCGACGATGGTGGCGGCGACGGCGGCGACCTCGTCGTCGGGGAGCCGCACGGCGCCCTCGGCGTCCACCCGGTAGACGATCGGGTACAGCCGCCGGACCGGGTCCGGGCCGCCGGTGGCCGAGTCGTCGTCGGCGGCGTCGTAGAGGGCCTCGACGAGGCTGCGCGTCGCGGCGTCCCGGCCCAGGCCCGACCGCCAGGTCTTCTTCAGCGAGTTGCGGGCGAACAGCGACCCCGAGCCGACGGTCGCGTAGCCGCGCTCCTCGTAGTTCCCGCCGGTGACGTCGTAGCTGAAGATCCGGCCCGGGGTGGTGCCGGGCGCGGCGTCGAGGTCGTAGCCGGCGAACAGCGGGACGACGGCCAGGCCCTGCAGCGCCGCCCCGAGGTTGCCGCGGATCATCTGCGCCAGCCGGTTGGCCTTGCCGTCGAGGGAGAGCGTGAGGCCCTCGATCTTCTCGTAGTGCTCGAGCTCGACCTGGTACAGCTTCACCATCTCGATCGCGATGCCCGCGGCGCCGGCGATGCCGATCACCGACCAGGCGTCGGCCGGGTAGACCTTCTCGATGTCCCGGCTCGAGATGAGGTTGCCCATGGTGGCCCGGCGGTCGCCGCCCATGAGGACGCCGTCCGCGTAGGTCACCGCGGCGATCGTCGTGCCGTGCGGGGCGAGGTCACCGACGGGCAGCTGCGGGACGGGCCGCCGCCCGGGCAGCAGCTCGGGCGTGGTCGCCGCGAGGAAATCGGTGAACGAGGACCCCACCCGGTCCAGGTAGGCGGGTGAGAACCCGCCCCGGCCAGCTGACGACTCGGTCACCCATCCGCCTCTCTTGCCGGCCGCTGCCGGCGGAACCCGCTCGTGCGCCCCGGTGCCCGGGGCCTCGCCTGACGTCGGTGCGACCCTACCGGCGGGGCCTCCGCCGGGCCGGGCGCCTCCGCGAGGGCGAGCCGCTCGGACGCGTGCTGCTCACGGTGCCCCTGGGCGTACAGCGCGGCGGTGTGCAGGAGGGCGGGGTCGTCGCGGAACAGGCCGAGCCCCTGGTTGCACCGCTGGCACAGCAGCCGGCGGGTCCGGCCGGTCGCGTGGTCGTGGTCGAGGTGCTCCGGCCCCGGCTCCCCGCAGATGCCGCACCGGTCCCCCTGCGCGGCGCGGAGAGCATCGAGGTCCGCCCGGGTGATCCCGTGCGTCCGGTGCAGGTAGGCAGCTGCGTTCTCGGCACGATCGCAGGCGCGACACCGGCTCCCGAATCCGGACGCGGTCCGCGAGTTCCGGGTGTAGTCCTCGTGTGCCACGGGCTGCTGGCAGACGGGACACCAGCGGAACCCCTCCGAGATCCATGAGTGATCCCGGACGGTCAGCCCCGTCGACTCACGCCGGCGGCGGTACCACGCTCGGTTCCGACGTCGATTGCAGGCCAGGCAGTAGAACGAAAGGCCATCGCCGAGGGACTGGTTGCGCCCGATCTCCGAGTGGGTCTTGACTTCTCCGCAGTCAGGACAGCGCTTGGTCGCCGTCATCGCGATGACTACGCAGAGTGTTCACTCGCCTCCCTTCTGTACGTAGGATCGAACGAACTCCTCGGAGTTCTCCTCCAGCACCTCGTCGATCTCGTCGAGGATGGAGTCGATGTCCTCGGACATCTCCTTGTGCCGCTCGGCGACGTCGGTGTCGACCGAGGCCTCGACCTCCTCGGTCTCCTCCCGCGAACGGGTCGCGCGCTGCTGACCGCCGGTGTCCCTCGTGGCCATGGGTGCCTCCGTGTCGTGGCTGGCTGCGTCTGGGGTGGCCGCTGCCTGTGGTGCAAGCTACCCGCGCGGGGTGACGAACGGGCGTCGGCGCCGCGGAGGCCGGGGATCAGCCCCCCGTGATCGTGTCGACCAGCTCCTGCGCGGACGACGTCGACTCGAACAGCGCCCCGACGTGGTCGCGGGTGCCCCGCAGCGGCTCCATGGTCGGGATCCGCACCAGGTTCTCCCGCCCCAGGTCGAACACCACCGAGTCCCAGGAGGCGGCGGCCACCTGGGCGGGGTAGCGGCGCAGGCACTCGCCGCGGAAGAAGGCCCGGGTGTCGGTCGGCGGCC
Source organism: Geodermatophilus sp. SYSU D00758 (assembly GCF_054049955.1). NCBI lineage: Bacteria > Bacillati > Actinomycetota > Actinomycetes > Geodermatophilales > Geodermatophilaceae > Geodermatophilus > Geodermatophilus sp. SYSU D00758. Next base: position 137,307 of record NZ_JBJGYK010000011.1, on the reverse strand, counting down.
GGGCGACGGCGCGCGCGACCTCCTCGTCGGTGAGCATCCGGGTCATCGACCCGCGGGCCAGCAGCCGGTGGTAGAGCCCCTTGTCCGGGCGCACGTCCGAGTACTGCAGGTCGACCAGCTGCAGCCGCGAGTCCCCCCACGCCAGCCCGTCGCGGGAGCGGTAGCCCTCGAGCAGCCGCAGCTTGGCCGGCCAGTCGAGCCGGTCGGCCAGGCGCATCGGGTCCTCCCGCAGGTCGGCGAGCACCTCGGCCCACCGGCGCAGCACGTCGGCGGTCTGCTCGTCGGAGGTCCCGGTGCGGTCGACGTGCGCCTGGGCCATCTCCAGGTAGGCCTCCTGCACCTCCAGCGCGGTCATCCGCCGCCCGTCCCGGAGGCGCACCCGGTGGGTCAGCGACGGGTCGTGGCTGATGGCCTGCAGCGCCTCCACGGGCTCCTCGATGGTGAGGTCCTGGGTCAGGGCCCGGGCCTCGATCAGGGCCAGCACCAGCGACGTCGTCCCGACCTTGAGGTAGGTGGACAGCTCCGCCAGGTTCGCGTCGCCGATGATCACGTGCAGCCGGCGGTACTTGTCGGCGTCGGCGTGCGGCTCGTCGCGGGTGTTGATGATCGGCCGCTTGAGCGTGGTCTCCAGCCCGACCTCGACCTCGAAGAAGTCGGCGCGCTGGGAGATCTGGAACCCGTGCGTGCGGCTCTCGGTGCCGATGCCCACCCGCCCGGAGCCGGCGACGACCTGCCGGGTGACGAAGAACGGGATCAGCCCGCGGATGATGTCGAGGAACGGCGTCCGCCGGTCCATGAGGTAGTTCTCGTGCGCACCGTACGAGGCGCCCTTGCCGTCGGTGTTGTTCTTGTACAGCTGGATCGGGCTGGTGCCCGGGATGCGCGCGGCCCGCCGGGCCGCCTCGGCCATCACGTACTCCCCCGCCTTGTCCCACAGGACGACGTCGCGCGGGTTGGTGACCTCCGGCGTCGAGTACTCCGGGTGGGCGTGGTCGACGTAGAGCCGGGCCCCGTTGGTGAGGATGACGTTGGCCATCCCGGCGTCCTCGTCGAGGTCGGCGTGGTCGAGGGCCTGCGCCGGGGACAGGTCGAAGCCCCGCGCGTCGCGCAGCGGCGACTCCTCCTCGAAGTCCCAGCGCGGCCGGCGCGGCGTCGGCGCCTCGGCCACCGCCCAGGCGTTCACCACCTGGCTGGACAGGGTGGTCGGGTTCGCCGAGGGCTGCCCGGGCACCGAGACGCCGTACTCGACCTCGGTCCCCATGACCCGCCGCACGCTCATGGCCCAACCCTAGGCGGCCTGGCCGGGGCACCGGCGGGCACGGTCACCGAACGCATCCGGCCCTTCCCGCTCGGCGCGCGCCGACGGCCCGGCCGGCGCCCTGGGGCGCGGACCGGGCCGTCGGGGGGCCGGCTACAGGTACTGGCCGGTGTTGGTGGCGGTGTCGATCGCGCGGCCGGACTCGGTGCCCTTGCCGCTGATCAGCGTGCGGATGTAGACGATCCGCTCGCCCTTCTTGCCCGAGATCCGCGCCCAGTCGTCGGGGTTGGTGGTGTTGGGCAGGTCCTCGTTCTCCTTGAACTCGTCGAGGCACGCCTGCATGAGGTGGCCGACCCGCAGCCCGCCGGCGCCGGTGTCCAGCCGCTCCTTGATGGCCATCTTCTTGGCGCGGTCGACGATGTTCTGCAGCATCGCGCCGGAGTTGAAGTCCTTGAAGTACAGGACCTCCTTGTCCCCGTTGGCGTAGGTCACCTCGAGGAAGCGGTTCTCCTCGCTCTCGGTGTACATCCGCTCGACGGTGCGCTGGATCATCCCGGCGATCGTCGCCTCGCGGCTGCCGCCGTGCTCGCCGAGGTCGTCGGGGTGCAGCGGGAGGGTGGTGGTGAGGTACTTGCTGAAGATGTCCCGGGCGGCCTCGGCGTCCGGCCGCTCGATCTTGATCTTCACGTCGAGCCGGCCGGGCCGCAGGATCGCCGGGTCGATCATGTCCTCGCGGTTGGAGGCGCCGATGACGATGACGTTCTCCAGGCCCTCGACCCCGTCGATCTCGCTGAGCAGCTGGGGCACGATCGTCGACTCCACGTCGGAGGACACGCCCGACCCGCGGGTGCGGAAGATCGAGTCCATCTCGTCGAAGAACACGATCACCGGCGTCCCCTCGCCGGCCTTCTCCCGGGCCCGCTGGAAGACCAGCCGGATGTGCCGCTCCGTCTCGCCCACGTACTTGTTGAGCAGCTCCGGGCCCTTGATGTTGAGGAAGTAGGACCTCGCCTGCCCCTCCCCCTTCACCGCGGCGACCTTCTTGGCCAGCGAGTTGGCCACGGCCTTGGCGATCAGCGTCTTGCCGCAGCCGGGCGGCCCGTAGAGCAGGATCCCCTTGGGCGGGCGCAGCTCGAACTCGCGGAACAGGTCGGCGTGCAGGAACGGCAGCTCGACGGCGTCCCGGATCTGCTCGATCTGCCGCGCGAGGCCACCGATGTCGGAGTAGTCGATGTCGGGGACCTCCTCCAGCACGAGCTCCTCGACCTCGCTCTTGGGGATCCGCTCGTAGACGTAGCCCGAGCGGGTCTCCAGCAGCAGCGAGTCACCGCTGCGCAGCGGCTGGTCGGCCAGCGAGTCGGCGAGGTGGACCACCCGCTCCTCGTCGGTGTGCCCGATCACCAGGGCGCGCGGGGCCTCCCCGGCCACGGGCTCGAGCAGCTCCTTGAGCATGACCACGTCGCCGGAGCGCTCGAAGCCGCAGGCCTCGACGACGTTCATCGCCTCGTTGAGCATCACCTCCTGGCCGTGCCGCAGCTCGTCGAGCTCGACCGCCGGGGAGACCGACACCCGCAGCTTGCGGCCGCCGGTGAAGACGTCGACCGTGCCGTCCTCGTACCGGGTCAGGTAGACGCCGTACCCCGACGGCGGCTGCCCGAGCCGGTCGATCTCCTCCTTGAGCGCAACCAGCTGCTCGCGCGCCTCGCGCAGCGTGCCGGTCAGCTTGTCGTTGCGTTCCGAGAGGAACGCCGCGCGCCCCTCCGCCTCGGCGAGCCGCTCCTCGAGCGCGCGCACCTGGCGGGGGCTGTCGGCGACCTTGCGACGCAGCAGGCCGATCTCCTCCTCGAGGTAGGAGATCTGGCTGAGCAGCGCGGACACGTCGCGCTCACGTCGCGCTCGGAACTCGTCGGGACCCAGGCCCATCGCGCACCTCCGCACATCGGGGGAGCCAGGAGGCAAATCTATACACGGCCGCCGACGGTGTGCCGGGGGCTCGCGGGCGCCGGGTAACGGCCCGGATCCGTCTGCGCCGGGGTCCGGCGGAGCCGCCTCAGTGGCGCTGGGCGCGGCGCTGGCGGGTGGGGGCGGTGACGCCCTCGGCCAGCCGGCGGGCGGTCACCAGGAACGCCGTGTGGGCGACCATCCGGTGCTCCGGGCGCACCGCCAGCCCGACCGCATGCCAGGGCCGCAGCAGGGTCTCCCAGGCGTGCGGCTCGGTCCACACCCCCTGGGCCCGCAGCGCCTCGACGTAGGTCGACAGCTGCGTGGCGGTGGCCACGTACCCGACGAGGACGCCGCCCGGGCGCAGCGCGGCGGCCACCGCGGGCAGCACCGCCCACGGCTCGAGCATGTCCAGGACGACCCGGTCGACGACCTCCCCGGCCGGGTGGTCGGCGAGGTCCCCCAGCCGCAGGTCCCAGTTCCCCGGGACGTCGCCGAAGAAGGCGCCGACGTTGGCGCGGGCGACGTCGGCGAAGTCCTCCCGGCGCTCGTAGCTGGTCACGGCACCCCGCTCCCCCACGGCGCGCAGCAGCGAGCAGGTCAGCGCGCCCGAGCCGGCGCCGGCCTCGAGCACGCGCATGCCGGGCCCGATGTCGCCGAAGGCGACGATCTGCGCGGCGTCCTTGGGGTAGATGACCTGGGCGCCGCGCGGCATGGACAGCACGAAGTCGGCCAGCAGCGGCCGGAACGCCAGGTAGCCGGTGTTGGCCGTCGAGTGGACGACGGAGCCCTCCGGCGCGCCGATGAGGTCGTCGTGGGCGATGGCGCCGCGGTGGGTGTGGAACAGCTTCCCGGGCTCGAGGACGACGGTGTGCAGCCGGCCCTTGGGGTCGGTGAGCTGGACCCGGTCGCCGGCGACGAAGGCGCCCGGCACCGGCTCCCGCGGGTCGGCACCCCCCGGCGCCGCCGGCGCGTCGGGGTGATCCGGGGTCTGCTGCTCGACGTCCACGGGCGGCCAGCCTACGAGGACCCGGGCGGCGCTCCGCGGCGCGCGCTCCCGGACTGTCGGCGGGCGCGCCTAGCCTCGGGAGCATGACGACGGCGACGGCGCAGGACTCGGCGCTCGACGGCGGAGCGCAGGACTCGGCGCTCGACGGCAGCGCGGTTCCCGGGCAGCCCGCCCCCGCGGCTGCCCCTTCCCCGGACGCGACCGGGCCCGACGCGCCCGGCGCCCCGCGCCGGCCCGCCCTGTCCCCCAGCCGGGCGGCCGACTTCAAGACCTGCCCGCTGCTGTACCGGTTCCGCACCATCGACCGGCTGCCGGAGCGCCGCAGCCCCGCGGCCGTGCGCGGCACGCTGGTGCACGCGGTGCTGGAGCGGCTCTACGACCTGCCCGCCGCGCAGCGCACCCCCGAGGCCGCCCGCGCGCTGGTGGCCCCGGCCTGGGAGGAGCTGGCCGCCGACCCCGAGGTCGCGGCCCTCGTCACGGCCGAGGGCGCCGAGGGTGCCGGCGAGCCGCTGGAGAGCTGGCTGGCCTCGGCCGGGCGGCTGGTGGAGACCTACTTCACCCTGGAGGACCCTTCCCGCATCGAGCCGCACGGCCGCGAGGAGCTCATCGAGGTCACCCTGCCCGACGGGCTGCTGCTGCGCGGCTACGTCGACCGGCTGGACGTCGCCCCCAACGGGGCCCTGCGGGTGGTCGACTACAAGACCGGCTCCATGCCGCGCGAGGCCTTCGAGGCCAAGGCGCTGTTCCAGATGAAGTTCTACGCCCTGGTGCTCTGGCGCACCCGCGGCGTGGTGGCCAGCCAGCTGAAGCTGATCTACCTCGGGGACGGCGACACGCTCACCTACGCCCCGGACGAGGGCGAGCTGGTGCGCTTCGAGCGGACGCTGACCGCCATCTGGGCGGCGATCGAGCGGGCGGTGGCCACCGGCGACTTCCGGCCGAACCGCACCCGGCTGTGCGCCTGGTGCGACCACCAGGCCCTGTGCCCGTCGTTCGGGGGCACCCCGCCGCCGTTCCCCGCCGAGGCCGCCGCCGCGGCCGGCTGGGCGTCGCTGCCGGTCGTCGAGCGGGACTGAGCGAGCCGCCCGCACGCCGCGCCCCGGCCCCGTCGCCCGGCATGCCGCTGGAGGACCTGCCCTCCGTCGACGCGCACTCCCTCGTCGTCGGCGCTCCGCCGCCCGCGGTGTGGAACGCCGTCCTCCAGGTGCTGGGGAGCGCGTTCGGCACCGGCACGTCGCCGGCCCTGGCCCGGCTGCCGGGCTGGGAGCCGTCGGCCACGACCGGCTGGGACCGGCCGGGCGTGGGCTCGACCGTCCCCGGCTTCCGCGTCGTGACGGCGCAGCCGCCCCGGCTGCTGGTCGTGGCCGGCCGGCACCGGTACGCCCGCTACGGGATCGTGGCCCGGGTCGAGCCGCGCGGGAGCGGATCCCGGCTCGGCCTCGAGACCCGGGCCGCCTTCCCGGGCCGCCGGGGCGCCGCCTACCGGCTCGCCGTGATCGGGACCGGCGGGCACGCCGTGGTCACCCGTCGCCTGCTCCGGCGGGTGGCGCACGCCGCCGAGCGGGCCGCCGTGCGGGGCGGACGCTGATCCGGGCCCGGTCGCGCCGGGCACGGCCCGCCCGCACCGGGGCGCGGGCGCGGCAACACCGCCGCCGGCGGCCGCGCTCGACCTGCTGGCCCTGCGACCCCCGGCGGGAGGACGATGCCGGGGCCGACCCCACCTCGACGCCGGGGAGCCGCCCGTGCACGGGTACCGAGCCGACCGGGCCTTCGACGGCGAGCGGCCGCTCCCCGGCGGCGCGCTGGTGCTCCTCGACGGCGCCACGATCCGGGGCGTGCAGCCGGCCGCCGCCCCGGCCCCCGACGGCTGCACCGTCACCGACCTGCCCGGGGCCACCCTGCTCCCCGGGCTGGTGGACACCCACGTGCACCTGTGCGGCGACGGCGGCCCGCGCGCCCTCGACCAGCTGCCCGACCTGGCCGCCGGGCGGCTCGGGGAGATCGTCACCGACGCCCTGGCCCGGCAGCTGCGGGCCGGCGTCACCACCGTGCGGGACCTCGGCGACCGCGACTGGGTGGTCGTGGACCGGCCGCGCCGCGCCGCGGACGCGCCCACCGTCGTCGCCTCCGGGCCGCCGCTGACCTCACCGCGCGGCCACTGCTGGGCGATGGGCGGCGAGGTGACCGGCGTGCCGGGGCTGCGCCGGGCGGTCCGCGAGCGGGCCGACCGCGGTGCCGACGTCGTCAAGGTCATGGTCAGCGGCGGGCTGCTCACCCCCTGCACGGACGTCACGGCCTGCCAGTTCTCCCCCGAGGAGGTCCGGGCCGTCGTGGAGGAGGCGCACCGGGTCGGCCTGCCGGTCGCCGCCCACGCGCACGCCCTCCCCGCGGTCGAGGCGGCGCTGGCGGCCGGCGTCGACGGCGTCGAGCACTGCAGCTGCCTGACCGGCAGCGGCGCGCGGGTGCCCGACGACCTGCCGGCCCGGCTGGCCGCGGCCGGGACGGCGGTCTGCCCCACGCTGGGCCGGCTGCCCGGGGTCGAGCCGCCGGCGCACGTGCAGGCGCGCATGGCGGCGTCGGGCACCAGCTACGAGGACCACCTGCTCACCGCGGCGGCGCTGCACCGCGGGGGTGTCGCGCTCCTCGCGGGCACCGACGCCGGCGTCGGGCCGCCGAAGCCGCACGGGCTGGTCGCCCTCGCCGTGGCGGAGCTGGTGGCCGCGTGCGGCGTCCCGGCGGCCGAGGCGCTGGCCGGCGCCACCGGGCGGGCGGCCGACGCGATCGGCCTGGGCCACCGCACCGGCCGGCTGCGCGCCGGCCGGGACGCCGACCTCCTGGCCGTCGACGGCGACCCGCTCACCGACCCGGCGTGCCTGCAGCGCCCCCGGCTGGTCGTGCTGCGGGGCCGGGAGGTCCTCCGGGGCTGAGCGCGGTCAGGCGGGGCAGCCGGCGGCCTCCCGGCCGGTCAGCAGCGTCCCGAGCTCGGCCAGGTCCACGCCGGACAGGCTGCCGCGCAGCGTCAGCCCGGGCGCGGGGCCCACCGGCTGCAGGGACGGGACGGCGAGCACCGCGGCACCCGCGGCCAGCCCCGCGGCCGCGCCGGAGGGCGAGTCCTCGACGACCACGCACCCGGCCGCGGCGACCCCGAGGGCGGCCATCGCCTGCCGGTAGGGGGCGGGGTGGGGCTTGGGAGCCGGCACCTCGTCGCCGCAGACGGTGACGCCGAACAGCCGGGGGCCGAGGTCGTCGGCCATGCGGGCCAGCAGCGGCGCGGCCAGCCGGCGGGGCGTCGTCGTCACCAGGGCCGTCGGGAGCCCGGCGTCGCGGGCCTCGGCGAGCAGCTCCCGCGCCCCCGGCTGCCAGCGCAGCGGGCGGTCGAGCAGGCCCACCATCAGGTCCTCGACCCAGACGGTGTCGGCCACCAGCCGGGCGTCGTCGGGGTCGAGGCCGAGGTCGGCGTAGAGGATGCCCAGCGCCACCGGCATGCTCGTGCCCACCGTCGCCGCCCGCGCGGCCGCCGACACCTCGCCGTCGTGCCGCCGGGCCAGCTCGGCCAGGGCGTCGCCCCAGAGCTCCTCGGTCTCCACCAGCGTGCCGTCCATGTCGAACAGCACCGCGGCCAGGTCGTCGCGCACGTCACCTGCACTCGTCGTCGTGGAAGGGGGCGCCGTCCACGGTAGGCGGCCGGTTGGGTACGGCTCGGGCCGGCCTACCGGTGCCGCGGCAGCACGACGCGGGCGCGGGTGACGCCGTCCGCCGAGGTCAGCGTGAGCTGCCCCCGGTGCCGCTGGCCGACGACCGCGAGCGAGGTGGCCAGCCCGAGCCCGGTGCCCTCCCCGACCGGCTTGGTGGTGAAGAAGGCGTCGAAGGCGTGCGCGAGGACCTCGGCCGGCACCGTGCCGCCGGTGTTCTCGACGTCGACGACGACGCTGTCGCCGTCCGCCCGGGTCCGGACCGTCACGGTGCCCTCCTCGCCCACCGCGTAGAGGGCGTTGTCGAGGAGGTTGGTCCACACCAGGGCGAGGTCGGCGGCCCAGCCCTCGACGCGCACCGCCTGCGGCGCGAGGTCGCGGACCAGCCGCACGGCCGGGGGCACCTTGTGCCGCACCAGCACCAGGGCCTGCTCGAGGGACTCGTGCACGTCGACGTCGGTGAGCGGCTGGTCGGACGAGTACGCCAGCGGGCGCACGCCGGAGACGATGCGGGCGAGGTGCTCGGCCCCGCGGGAGACGTCCTCCAGCAGGGCCGCGACCTCGGCGGCCCAGGCCAGCTCCCGGACGCGGGGCTCGCGCCGGTCCGGCGGCAGACGGGCCAGCGCCGCGGCCAGGGACGGCGGGTCGACCCCCAGTCGCACCAGCTGGGCGGCGGTCTCCCAGCCGCGGGGGACGTCCGCGTCGGCCAGGGTGTCGGCGAGCTCGCGCTCGGCGTCCCCGAAGGCGAGCGGGTCGGCGGGCACCGGCGCCGCGCCGACGAGGGGCTGCAGCGGGTTGCCCGGAGCCGGGTCCCCGGACAGCAGCGCGTGCAGCCGGGCGGCGCCGCGCTGCACGGCGCTGGCCGGGTTGTTCAGCTCGTGCAGCAGCCCGGCCGACAGCGCCCCGAGGGCGGCCATCCGCTCGTGCTGCCGCACCATCCCCTCGTGCTGGTCCAGCCGCCGGGTGGCCGCCTCCAGCAGGGCCCGTGCGGAGCGGGGGTGGGCCAGCAGCACGTCGAGGACCTCGGCCCCGATGCGCTGCACGCGGCTCCGGGTGCGGGCCCGCACCGTGGCCGCGCGCGGCCGGCCGTGGGCGATCCCGAGCTCGCCGAGCAGCTCGCCGGGGCCGCAGACGTTGAGCAGGACGTCCGAGCCGCCGACGTCCCGGACGACCTCGAGCTCGCCGCACAGGACGGCGTACATCGCCTCCGGCGGTGACCCCTGGGCGATGAGCAGCTGCCCGGGCGCGAGGTCGACGGTGCGCGCGGCCGAGGCCAGGGCGGCGACGTCGTCGTCCGGCAGGCTCGAGAACAGCCGCGAGCCGCGCAGGGCGGTGACCACCTCCTGGTCGGCGGCGGAGGTCATCCCGCGCCCAGCCGCTCGTGGGCGAGGCGGACCGCCATCGCGCCCTCGCCGACCGCCGAGGCGATCCGCTTCATCGACCCGTGCCGCACGTCACCGGCGGCGAACACTCCGGGCACCGAGGTCTCCAGGGCCAGCGGCGGGGCGGGCAGCGGCCACCCCGGCGGGGGCGCGCCGAGGTCGGCGCCGGTGAGCACGAAGCCCCGCTCGTCCCGCCGGACGACACCGCCGAGCCAGCCCGTCCGCGGTGCCTGGCCGATGAAGACGAACAGGGCGTCGGCGGGGACCTCGCGCTCGGCGGTGCCGGTCCGCAGCCGCAACCCCTCCAGCCGCCGCTCCCCCACCGCCCCGGCGATCTCCGTCCCGTGGTCGACGGTGATCTTCTCCGACGCGAGCAGCCGGTCGACGAGGTAGCGGGACATGGTGGCGCCCAGGTCCGGCCCGCGGACCAGGACCGTCACCGAGGCGGCGAACTCGGCGAGGAAGACCGCGGCCTGGCCGGCCGAGTTGCCGGCCCCCACCACGAAGACCCGCCCGCCCTCGTGGTCCACGGCCTCCGCGCGGCCGGCGCCGTAGTACACCCCGGCGCCGGTGAGCCCGGCCGCGCCGGGGACGTCCAGGGTCCGGTAGTCCACCCCGGTGGCGACGAGCAGCGCCGAGGCGGTGACCTCGCTGCCGTCCTGCAGCCCCACGACGGTGTACGGATCGGCCCGGCGCAGCCGCACCGCCTCCGCCGGTACCAGGATCTCGGCGCCGAGGCGGACCGCCTGGTCGCGGGCGCGGGCGGTGAGGTCGGCGCCGGAGAGGCCGACCGGGAAGCCCAGGTAGTTCTCGATCCGGCTGGTCGAGCCGGCCTGGCCGCCCGGCGCGTTGCACTCGAGCACCAGGGTGGACAGCCCCTCGGAGGCGCCGTACACCGCCGCCGCCAGGCCCGCCGGCCCGCCGCCGACCACCACGAGGTCGTAGGCCGACCGCTCCGCGCGGACCCGCAGCCCGATCCGCGCCGCGAGCTCGGGGAGCCCGGGCCGGACCAGGACCTCGCCGTCGTCGAGGAGGAGGACCGGCAGCGACCCGGCGTCGACACCGGCCACGTCGAGCAGCTCCCGGCCCCGCGGGTCGGACTCGATCTCCAGCCACCGGTAGGGGACCAGGTTGCGGCCCAGGAACCGGCGCAGCTCGTGGCTGGCCGGCGACCACCGGTCCCCGATCAGGCGCAGGTTCGCCACGGGGGGCGGTTGCCGCCAGGTCTCGAGCAGGTCGTCGAGCACCGGGTAGAGCCGGTCCTCCGGCGGGTCCCAGGGCTTGAGCAGGTAGTGCTGGACCTCGGCCTCGTTGATGGCCGCGATCGCGGCAGCGGTGTCGGCGTAGGCGGTCAGCAGCACCCGCCGGGCGTCCGGGAACAGCCGGCGGGCCGCGGTCAGGAACTCCACGCCGCTCATGCCGGACATCCGCTGGTCGACCAGGAGCAGCGCCACGGGGTCCTCCCGCAGCCGCAGCCGGCGGAGGAGGTCCAGCGCCTGCTCACCGGAGGGCACCGCGTAGACCTGGTAGCGCTCGGCGTAGCGGGTCCGCAGGTCCCGCTCGACGGCGGCGAGCACCGGGCCGTCGTCGTCCACGGCCACCAGCGCCGGCCGGGTCACGGTGCCCTCCTCGACCGACGACCGGCTCCCGAGGCCCGCCGCCCGTCGGCGCACCCGGGCGGGGACGGGGAGGCGAGGACCCGCAGCCGGTGGTCCCGGGGAGCGAGCGGGAGCGTGCCCGGGCCCGCGTCGTCGGGTCGGTCCATCGGCGCATCTCCCGCCGGCCGCCGGAGCTCGGGGATCGCGCCAGTGTAGGGAGGGGCGTCCGGGCCGGGAAGGCCCGAGGCGGGCGGTCAGCGGCGCGGCGGCTCGCTCTCGAGGTGGTAGACGCGCTGCGGGCCGAACCCCTTGATCTCGACCTCGCCCTGGTCGGAGAGGACGAAGTCGTTGCGGAGCAGCTCGAACATGGGCTCGCTGACCGCGATGGTCCCCGGCTCGGCCGCCGTCTCCATCCGCGAGGCCAGGTTCACCCCCGGGCCGAAGACGTCGTAGACGTACTTCTGGACCCCGACGATCGAACCGATCACCGGGCCGGTGTTCAGCCCGATGCGGCAGGACCACTGCTCGACGTGGGAGGCGTTGCGCTTGTCGATGAAGCGGCGCATCCGCAGGGCGACCCGGGCGATGTCGCGGGCGTGGTCGGGGGACGGGTCGGGCAGCCCCGCGACGGCCACGTAGGCGTCGCCGATGGTCTTCAGCCGCTCGCACCCGAACAGCTCCACGATGCGGTCGAAGCCGGTGAAGATGTCGTTCAGCTCGGCGATCAGCGCACCCGGGTCCCGCGACACGGTCATCGAGGTGAACCCGACGAAGTCGAGCATGAGGATCGAGGCGTTGTCGAAGCGCTGCGGGGTCACCGTGCCGTACTCGGTCATCTCGTTGAAGACCGTCCGCGGCATGATGTTGAGCAGCAGCTTCTCCACCCGCTCCTTCTCCCGCTGCAGCTCACGGGTGTTGCGCTCGACCATCTTCGAGTACGAGTCGAGCATGTACTCCGCCTCCATCTGCTTGGAGACGTCCACCCCCTCGACCAGCAGGCGCGACTCCCCGTCGAGGTCGATGCTGCGGACCCCGAGCCGCACGCTCACCGAGCGCGCCCCCTCCTTGAGCTCGACGTCGTGGGAGAAGGAGCGGCCCGCGGCGAGCCGGGACACCGCCCGCTCCGCGGGGAAGCCGGGGATGCGGCCGGTGACGGTGTCCTCGTCGGCCTGGGTCGGCGGGAACCAGTTGAAGAAGCGGGCGTTCTCGAACTCGACGACCAGCGTCCCGGGGTCGACCACCGCGACCGCCTCGCCGAGGCACTGCAGGACCTGCCGGGCGATCCCGGCGTCCATCACGGCGCGGGTTCCGTCGGGGCCGGCCGCTCGGCGCGGGGGCGCGCCCGGGGCGGTGGGGCGGCCGCGGCGGCGACGACGACCGGCCGGTGGTCGCGGAACCGCGCCGACACCAGCGCGACGTCCTCGACCGACCAGTCGTGGTCCTCGAGCGCCTCGGCGAGCAGGCGCAGCATGAGCTCGAACTCGTCGTCGGTGATGCCCAGCGGTGCGTGCACCCGGAACAGCACCTCGTCGGTGTAGTGGGCGCCGGGGCCGCCGGTGAGGGAGGCGATGAACGCCGTCTGGTGCTGGATGAGCCGCCGCATGTCGGTGTGCTGGAAGTGGTGCGCCAGCGCGGAGTCCAGCACGGTGTCGTAGAAGTCGGAGACCACGTGACGGATGCGCGCGAAACCACCGTTGCGCTCGAACACCGTCTGCGGCATGCCGACCTCCCGGTGGGGCGGATCGTAGGCGCTCCCGCCCGACTGCCGACAGCCTCGTGCCGCGCCGGGGCCGCCGCAGGGGGCCGACGTCACCGGCGGGGAGGGCCGATCGTCCCCGGGCCCCGGCCGGTCGCCTGCGGCTACTCGTCCTCCGTGCGGTAGGCCAGGTTCGGGGCCAGCCAGCGCTCGGCCTCGGCGAGGGTCCAGCCCTTCCGCCGGGCGTAGTCCTCGACCTGGTCGCGCCCGATCCGGCCCAGGTTGAAGTAGCGCGACTCCGGGTGCGAGAAGTACAGCCCGCTCACCGAGGCGCCCGGCCACATGGCCATGCTCTCGGTGAGGCGGATGCCGGTGGCCGCCTCGGCGTCCAGCAGCTCCCAGATGGTCCGCTTCTCGGAGTGCTCCGGGCAGGCCGGGTAGCCCGGCGCCGGGCGGATGCCGCGGTAGCGCTCGGCGAGCAGGCCCTCGGCGTCGAGGCGCTCGTCGGGCGCGTAGCCCCACAGGTCGGTGCGCACCCGCTCGTGCAACCGCTCGGCGAAGGCCTCGGCCAGCCGGTCGGCCAGGGCCTCCAGCAGGATCGCGCTGTAGTCGTCGTGGGCGGCCTTGAAGGCCGCGACCCGCTCGGCCGACCCGAGGCCGGCGGTGACGGCGAAGGCGCCGACGTGGTCGGCCAGCCCGGTCTCCCGCGGGGCGACCAGGTCGGCCAGCGACCTGCGCGGGGCGCCGTCGCGGCCCTCGGTCTGCTGGCGCAGCTGGTGCAGGGTGGCGCGGACCGCGGTGCGGGACTCGTCGGTGTAGACCTCGATGTCGTCGCCGACCCGGTTGGCCGGGAACAGGCCGACCACGCCGTCGGCGCGCAGCCAGCGCTCGCCGACGATGCGGTCGAGCATCTGCTGGGCGTCCTCGAACAGCCGGCGGGCGGCCTCGCCGCTGGCCGGGTTGTGCAGGAGGTCGGGGAACCGGCCGCGCATCTCCCAGGCGAGGAAGAACGGCTGCCAGTCGATGTAGCGGCGCAGCTCCTCGAGCGGCTGGTCGTGGATCGTCTTGACGAACTGGGTGACCGCGCCGTGCCGGTGGTCGCAGGTGGGCCCCCCGCAGACGTCGTGCGCCTGCTGCAGGAGCATGTGCGGGCGCGGCGGGGTGTAGCCGGCCCAGTCCAGCTGCGGCGCGGCGGCGCGGGCGGCGGCCAGCGGCAGCAGCGTCCGGGTGTCCTCGCGGGCGGCGTGCCGCTCGCGCAGCGCGTCGTAGTCGGCCTCGGTCTCGGCGAGCAGCCGCGGCCGCTGCTCGTCGGAGAGCAGCGCCGCCACGACCGGCACGGACCGGGAGGCGTCCTTCACCCAGATCACCGGGCCGTGGTAGCGCCGGTCGACCTTGACCGCGGTGTGCGCCCGCGAGGTCGTGGCGCCGCCGATCAGCAGCGGGATGTCGAAGCCCTGGCGCTCCATCTCGGCGGCCAGGTTCACCATCTCGTCGAGCGACGGGGTGATCAGCCCCGACAGGCCGATGACGTCGGCGCCCTCCTCCTTGGCCGCGTCCAGGATCCGCTGGGCGGGGACCATCACGCCGAGGTCGACGACGTCGTAGTTGTTGCACTGCAGGACGACGCCGACGATGTTCTTGCCGATGTCGTGGACGTCGCCCTTCACGGTGGCCATGACGACGGTGCCGTTGCTGCGCCGCTCGTCCCCGCTCCCCGCGTCCCCGGGCCGCTTCTCGGCCTCGATGAAGGGGACGAGGTGGGCCACGGCCTTCTTCATCACCCGCGCGGACTTGACCACCTGCGGCAGGAACATCTTCCCGGCGCCGAACAGGTCGCCGACGACGTTCATCCCGCCCATGAGCGGGCCCTCGATCACCTCGAGGGGCCGGCCGCCGCGGGCGGCGATCTCGCACCGCAGCTCCTCGGTGTCGGCCTCCACGAACTCGTCGATGCCCTTGACCAGGGCGTGGGTGATGCGCTCGGCGGGCGGCAGGGACCGCCACTCCTCGGCGGCGGCCTCCTTCGCCGCGCCGTCCCCGGCGTAGTCCCCGGCGATCTCCAGCAGCCGCTCGGTGCTGTCGGGCCGGCGGTCGAGGACGACGTCCTCGATCCGCTCCCGCAGCTCGGCGGGGACCTCCTCGTAGACCTCCAGGGCCCCGGCGTTGACGATGCCCATGTCCAGGCCGGCGCCGATGGCGTGGTACAGGAAGACGGCGTGGATGGCCTCGCGGACGGGGTTGTTGCCGCGGAAGGAGAACGAGACGTTCGAGATCCCGCCGGAGACCAGCGCGCCGGGCAGGTGCTGCTTGATCCAGCGGGTGGCCTCGATGAAGTCCAGCCCGTAGCGGGCGTGCTCCTCGATGCCGGTGGCGACGGCGAAGACGTTCGGGTCGAAGATGATGTCCTCGGCCGGGAAGCCGACCTGCCCGGTCAGCAGGTCGTAGGCCCGGCGGCAGATCTCCTGGCGGCGCTCCAGGGAGTCGGCCTGCCCCTGCTCGTCGAAGGCCATGACGACGACGGCGGCGCCGTAGCGGCGGCAGGCCCGCGCCTGCGCGAGGAACTCCTCCTCGCCGTTCTTCAGCGAGATGGAGTTGACCACCGCCTTGCCCTGGACGTTCTTCAGCCCGGCCTCGATGACCTCCCACTTCGAGGAGTCGATCATCACCGGCACCCGGCAGATGTCCGGCTCCCCGGCGATGAGCCGGGTGAACCGGTCCATGGCCGCGACGCCGTCGATCATGCCCTCGTCCATGTTGACGTCGATGACCTGCGCGCCGGCCTCGACCTGCTGGCGGGCGACGGCGAGGGCGGCCGGGTAGTCGCCGGCCTTGACGAGGTTCCGGAAGCGGGCCGACCCGGTGATGTTGGTCCGCTCGCCGACGTTGACGAAGAGGCTGTCGGCGGTGACGGTCAGCGGCTCGAGGCCGGACAGCCGCAGCGCCGGCGGCACCTCGGGCGGGGTGCGGGGGGTGCGGACCTCGACGGCGGCGGCGATCGCCGCGATGTGCGCGGGCGTGGTCCCGCAGCAGCCGCCGACGAGGTTGACGAAACCGCTGGCGGCGAACTCCCCGAGCACCTCGGCGGTCTGCTCCGGCGACTCGTCGTACTCGCCGAAGGCGTTGGGCAGCCCGGCGTTCGGGTAGCAGGACACGAAGGTGTCGGCGACGCGGGACAGCTCGGCGAGGTAGGGCCGCATCTCCGCGGCGCCCAGCGCGCAGTTCAGCCCGACCAGCAGCGGCCGCACGTGCCGCACCGAGTACCAGAACGCCTCCGTGACCTGCCCGGACAGGGTCCGCCCGGAGGCGTCGGTGATCGTGCCGGAGACCATCACCGGCCAGCGGCGGCCGCGCTCGTCGAACAGCGTCTCCAGCGCGGCGATCGCGGCCTTGGCGTTGAGGGTGTCGAAGACCGTCTCGACCAGCAGGACGTCGGCGCCGCCGTCGACCAGCCCGCGGGCCTGGTCGAGGTAGGCCGCCAGCAGCTCGTCGAAGGTGACGTTGCGGGCGCCGGGGTCGTTGACGTCCGGCGAGATGGACGCCGTCCGGGTGGTGGGGCCCAGCGCCCCGACGACGAAGCGCGGCCTGCCCGGGGTGCGGGCGGTCATCGCGTCGCACTCGCGCCGGGCCAGCCGGGCGGCGGCCACGTTGATCTCGTAGGCCAGGTCGGCCATGCGGTAGTCACCCAGCGAGACCGCGTTGGCGTTGAAGGTGTTGGTCTCGACCAGGTCCGCGCCGGCCTCCAGGTACTCCCGGTGGATGCCGGCGACCAGCTCGGGCGCGGTGAGGACGAGCAGGTCGTTGTTGCCCTGGACGTCGACCGGCCAGTCGGCGAACCGCTCCCCCCGGTACCCGGCCTCGTCGGGCCGGTCCCGCTGGATCGCCGTCCCCATCGCGCCGTCGAGCACCAGGATCCGCTCGCGCAGCAGCGCGGTGAGCTCGTCGGTGGCGTCGGGACGGGGATCGGGCGGCTGGGGCACGGGCGTCCTCGGGGGTGGCTGTGCTGGGGGCCGGGGTGGCCGGCGGGCGGCGGTCGGCCCCGACGGTGGGCGGCCGACCGGGGCCCATCGTCTCACGGACGCGCCGGGCCGTCCGCGCCGTCGTGCCTGCGGACGGGCGGCCGACTCCCCGCCGGGCCGTCACGGGGAGGCGCGGGCAGCGGACCGACGTAGGCTCGCAGGGGTGACCGACCCGAAGTCCACCCCTGAGGACCTGCCCCGCCTCGACGACCCCATGGTGGTCGTGGCCTTCGAGGGCTGGAACGACGCCGGGGACGCCGCCACGGGAGCGCTGGAGCACCTCGAGCTCATCTGGGACGCCACCCCCCTCGCCGCGCTGGACCCCGAGGACTACTACGACTTCCAGGTCAACCGGCCCACCGTCTCCCTCGTGGGCGGGGTGAGCCGGCGCGTGGAGTGGCCGACCACCCGCATCTCGGTGGCCCGGCCGCCGGACGCCGACCGCGACGTGGTGCTCATCCGCGGTATCGAGCCGAACATGCGCTGGCGCGGCTTCTGCCAGGAGCTCATCGAGCTGTGCCGGGAGCTCGACGTGCGCACGGTGATCGGCCTCGGCGCGCTGCTGGCCGACACGCCGCACACCCGCCCGACCCCGGTGTCGGGGTCGGCCTACGACGCCGAGTCCGCCGAGCGCTGGGGGCTGGAGACCTCCCGCTACGAGGGGCCCACCGGCATCCTCGGCGTCTTCCAGGACGCCTGCGTGCAGGCGGGGCTGCCGGCGGTGAGCTTCTGGGCCGCCGTCCCGCACTACGTCTCCCAGCCCCCCTCGCCACGGGCCACCGTCGCCCTGCTGCAGCGGGTCGAGGAGGTGCTCGAGCTCGCCGTGCCGCTCGGCGCGCTCCCGCAGCAGGCCGACGACTGGGTCAAGACCGTCGACGAGATGGCCAACGAGGACGCCGAGGTCGTGGAGTACGTCCGCTCGCTCGAGGAGCGGGCCACCGAGGTCGACCTCTCCAACGCCAGCGGCGACTCGATCGCCCGCGAGTTCGAGCGCTACCTCCGTCGGCGGGGCTCCTCCCCCAACTGACCCCGGTCCCCGTGTGCGCGCCGGCGGTCGCCTCCCTCCGGTCGGTCGAGAGTTGGGGATAACGGTCTGGTCGCGTCGCGACGGCAGGCCCGGTCGCCGGCGTCGGCGCGTCGCCCGCGTGTCGGCGACCCGAGCGGCCCCTCGGTCCGGGGGCGGGGGATGTTGGGGATGACGGTGGATCTGCGCGCGCCGGGGCCGGGCCGGGACCGGCAGGCTGGGCGCATGCAGGCACGACTGGACCTCCTCACCCTCGCCGTCCCCGACGTGGCGGCGGCCCGGCGTTTCTACGTGGAAGGGCTCGGCTGGCGACCGGTGTTCGAGGTGCCCGGGGAGATCGTCTTCCTGCAGCTCGGGCACGGGCTGCTGGTCGGGCTGTGGGGGGCGGCCGACCTGGCGGCCGACATGGGCCTGCCGGCCGGCGCCGTATCCCCCGGCGGCGGGCTGAGCCTGGCGCACAACGTGGGCAGCCCGGAGGAGGTGCGGCGCTGCCTGGACGACGCCGTGGCCGCGGGCGGCCGGCTGCTCAAGCCCGCGCAGCCGGCGGCCTTCGGCGGGTTCCACGGGTACTTCGCCGACCCGGCCGGCATCCGCTGGGAGGTCGCCCACAACCCGGGCTGGGCGGTGGCCGACGACGGCACGGTCACCCTCGGCCCCGTCGGCGGCTGAGCACGGCCGTCGGGGACGCCGCCGTCAGGGCGGCCGCGCCGTCAGGGCGCCGCGCCGTCAGGGCAGCCGCGCCGTCAGGGCAGCCGCAGCAGCGGGCGCATCTGCGCGGTGGCGTCGGCGTCGAAGAGCCGGTCGTGCACGGTGAGGGCGTAGCGGTCGGTCATGCCGGAGACGTAGTCGACCACCTGGGTGACGGGGTCGGCGGCGGTGTCGCGGTAGGACGCCGGGATCAGCTCCGGGTGGGCCAGGTGGTGGTCGACGAGCCGGCGGGTGACGTCGATGGCCAGCTGCTTCTGCCCGGCCGCGGTCTCCGAGGCGTACACCCGCTGGAACATGAACGCGCGCAGCTCGTGGAAGGCCTCCAGGGGGCCCGGCGCCATCACGACCCGCCCGCTGCCGTTGCCCGGGTCGAGGCTGCCGGCGACCACGGCGTCGACCATCGCGCCCACCATCCGGCTGCCGGGGTCGCCGAAGAGCGCGCGCGCCCGGGCGGGCAGGTCCCGGACCTCGATCACCCCGGCGCGGACGGCGTCCAGCGCGTCGTGGGAGAGGTAGCCGATGCGGTCGGCGTAGCGGACGCACTCGGCCTCGCGGGTGTCCGGCGGCGGGTCGATCTTCCAGCTGTGCGCGCGGATGCCGTCGCGCACCTCCCAGGTGAGGTTGAGGTGCTCGAGCACCTCGACGATCCGCACGCCCTGGGCCGCGTGGTGCCAGCCGCCGGGGACGTAGGGCTCCAGGGCGTCCTCGCCGATGTGCCCGAACGGCGAGTGCCCGAGGTCGTGGCCGAGCGCCACGGCCTCGGCGAGGGTCTCGTTGAGGCCCAGCGCCCGCGCCAGGGACCGGGCCACCTGGGTGACCTGCAGGGTGTGGGTGAGCCGGGTGACGAAGTGGTCGCCGTCGGGGTTGAGGAAGACCTGCGTCTTGTGCTTGAGCCGGCGGAACGCCTTGGCGTGCAGGATGCGGTCGCGGTCCCGCTCGAAGGCGGTGCGCAGCGGGTCCTCCGGCTCGTCGACCGCCCGCCCGCGGGTGGCCGCCGAGCGGGTGGCCGCCGGGGCGAGCGCCTCCTCCTCCCGCTCGCGGGCCGCCCGGTCGGTGCGCCGGAACGGCCCGGCAGCCGCGCCGGGCATCAGCCGGCGGGCGCCGGCTCGGGGGCCACCGGGTCGAGCGCGATGCCGAGGAGGGCGTCCACGGCGTCCCGGACCAGCGCCGGGGCCCCCTCCTCCAGGGCGGGGTGGTCGCCGGCGGCGAGCGTGCGGTCGGCCCAGGTGTCGACGGCGGCGATCGCCCCCGGGGTGTCGAGGTCGTCGGTCAGCCGCTCGCGCAGCGCGGTGAGCACCGGCGCGGCGGGGACGCCGGCGGGCAGCGCCACCGCCCGCCGCCAGCGGGCCAGGCGCCCGCGGGCCTGGTCGAGGAGGTCCTGGGTCCAGGTGCGGTCGGTGCGGTAGTGCCCGGACAGCAGGGCCAGGCGGACGGCCATCGGGTCGACGCCCTCGCCCCGCAGCTTGGAGACGAACACCAGGTTGCCGCGGCTCTTGCTCATCTTCTCGCCGTCGAGGCCGATCATCGCCGCGTGCACGTAGGCCTTGGCGAAGGGCTGCTTCACCCCGGTGATCGCGGCGGTGAGGGCCTCGGCGTGGACGGCGGAGAACTCGTGGTGCGGGAAGACCAGGTCGCTGCCGCCGCCCTGCACGTCGAAACCCATGCCGATCGTCTCCAGGGCGATCGTGGCGCACTCGACGTGCCAGCCCGGCCGGCCGGCGACCCCGCGCGGGCCCGGCCAGGACGGCTCGCCCGGCCGCTGCCCGCGCCAGAGCAGCGGGTCGAGCCGGTTGCGCTTGCCGGGCCGGTCGGGGTCACCGCCCCGCTCGGCGGACAGCGCCAGCATCGTGGCCTCGTCGTAGCCGGACTCGCCGCCGAAGCCGGGGGCCTGGGCCACGTCGTGGTAGACGTCGCCGGTGCCGTCGTCCAGCGGGTAGGCCACCCCCTCGTCGAGGAGGGTCTCGATGTGCGCGACGATCCGCGGGATCGACTCCACCGCGCCGACGTAGTCCTCGGGCGGGAGGACCCGCAGCGCGGTCATGTCCTCCCGGAACAGCGCCGTCTCGCGCATGCCGAGGACCACCCAGTCCTCGCCGTCCCGCTCGGCGCGCTCCAGCAGCGGGTCGTCGACGTCGGTGACGTTCTGCACGTAGTGGACCGCGTGCCCGGCGTCCCGCCACAGCCGGTTGACCAGGTCGAACGCGAGGTAGGTGGCCGCGTGCCCGAGGTGCGTGGCGTCGTAGGGGGTGATCCCGCAGACGTACATCCGGGCCACGCGGTCGGGGCCGGTGGCCACGACCTCGCCGCGCGCGGTGTCGTGGAGCTTGAGCGCGGGGCCGGTCCCGGGGAGGGTCGGCAGGAGCGGGGCGGGCCAGGCGAGCACGGGTCGAGCGTAGATGCGGCACCTGACGCGACCGGGCAGCCCGTCCCCCGACGGCGCGAGGAGGGACCGTGGGACCGGAGGAGTACCTGTCGGTGCTGAAGGGGCGCAACGCCCGCTTCGCCGACGCGGCCGCCGAGGCGGTGCTGGGGCACGGCTGGCGGGCCGCGGTGCCCGGCTGCCCGGGGTGGTCGCTGGCCGACCTGGTGTGGCACCTCGCCGAGGTCCAGCACTTCTGGACCTGGGTGGTGCGCACCCGGGCGGCCGACCCGTCGGCCTACCCCGAGCCGGTGCGGCACCCGGACGACGAGCTGCTGGGCTACGCCCTGGCCCGGTCGGCGGAGCTGGAGACCGCGCTGGCCGGCGCCGACCCCGCCGAGCGGGTGTGGACGTGGGCGCCCCGGCAGGACGTCGGCTTCGTGCTGCGCCGGCAGGCGATGGAGGCGGTGGTGCACACGGTGGACGTCGAGCAGGTGCTCGACGACGTCCGCCCGGTGCCGCCCCGGGTGGCGCTGGACGGCATCGACGAGTGGCTGGAGGTCATGGTGCCCGGGGCGCTGCCCGACGGGCCCCCGGCGTCGGCGCACCCCGTCGTCCTGCACGCCGTGGACGTCGACGCGGAGCGCACCCTCTTCCCCGGGACCCGCCCCTTCCCCGTCGCGGCGCTCACCGGCACCGCCTTCGACCTGCTGCTGACCGTCTGGCGCCGGGTCCCGCTGGAGGTGCTCACCGTGGACGGCGACGGGCTGCAGGCCGCCGCGATGCTCGACGCGGTCCGCCTCGACTGAACGGGGCCCGACCGGCCCTCCCTCACGGCCAGGTGGTGGCGTGCCGGTCGAACTCCTCGGTCTGCACGCCGACGACGCAGAAGACCAGGCCGGACGGGTCCTTCATCTGCCAGAACCCGCCCATGTCCTCGATGCGCCGGGCGCCGAGCGCCTCCAGCCGGGCCACCTCCGCGGGGATGTCGTCGGTCTCGATGTCGACGTGCCACCGCGGGAGCGTGCCCCGGCCCGTGCGCTGGACCTCCAGGTGGAACCCGTCGGCGAACGAGCCCAGCGAGGACCAGTGGTCGTCCACCGGGTCCGGCTCGACCGGGTGCCCGGTGGCGGCGGACCAGAAGTCCCGGCCCGCGTCGTGCAGCTCCGGCGGGAGGTCGACGAGCAGGACGGCGAGGCGGCTGCGGTGCGGCATGCGCGGAGCCTGGCAGAGTCCACCCGGTCGCCGTCCGAGCGCCGCCCACCCGATCGCCGTTCCACCCGCTCACGGCCCCTGCACCGGACATCCCCGCGGCCCGGACGTCCGGGAGCGGGACGACGACCGGCCAGGACCCTCTCAGAAGGGCGGCCAGGGCAGCGCGGGCCAGTCGCCGCTGGGCTCGGGGTGCCGTCCCGTGCGCAGCAGCTCGGCCACCCGCTGCTGGGTGCGGCGGACCTCGCGCCGGGTGAGGTGCTCGTGCAGCTGCTCCCCGAGGTCGTCGCGCAGCTCGTCGGCCAGCCGCTCGAGCACGGCGAGGGCGTCGGCCGGCAGGCGCTGGCCGGCCCAGCGCCACAGCAACGTGCGCAGCTTGGGCTCCGCGGAGAAGCAGATGCCGTGGTCGACGCCGTGCACGTGCCCGCCGGGGATGGGGATGATGTGCCCGCCCTTGCGGTCGGCGTTGTTCACCACCGCGTCGAACACCGCCATGCGCCGCAGCCCCGGGTGGTCGAGCCGGACGAACGCGGTGAGGTCGACCGCGGGGTCGCCGTCCACCCACAGCTGCACCATGCCCGGGCCGAACGGGCCGTCGCGCAGCACGGTCGGCGGGACCACGCGCCAGCCGGTGGCGTCGGAGACCAGCGCGGCGGCGACCTCCCGGCCGGCGAGGGTGCCGTCGGGGAAGTCCCACAGCGGCCGCTCCCCCGCGACCGGCTTGTACACGCACTCGGCGGCCAGCTCGGCGGTGCGGACGGTGCCCACCAGCGTGACGTTGCTGGCGTCGAGCATCCGGCCCTCGAGGTCGATCTCGCCCGCGAGCAGGAGGGCGCGGGCCTCGTCGTCGTCGGCCGGGGCGCGCAGGTCCGACGCCGGGTCGGCGGGGCGCTCGGTCATCGGGCGTGCCGGTTCAGCGGCGGTAGCCGTTCTGCCGCGGGCAGACGTGCCCGGTGGGGTCCAGGGGCAGCGAGCACAGGGGGCAGGACGGCCGGCCGGCGGCCACGACCCGGCGGGCGCGGACGACGAAGGCCCGCGCGGCCGCGGGGGTGATGGTGACCCGCAGGGCGTCGGGGCCCTCGTCGCTGTCGGAGAGGATGGCCTCCTCGTCGATCGGCTCCTCACCGGCGGCGACGGCCTCGACGACGACGGCCTGGGCCTCGCCGTCCCAGGCCAGGCCCATGGCCGCGACGCGGAACTCCTCGTCGACCGGCGGGGTCAGCGGCTCCAGGTCGTCGACGTCGGCGTCGGGCGGGACCACTGCGCCGGGGCGGGTGGCGACCTCGTCGAGCAGCTCGCTCATCCGGTCGGCCAGGACCTGCACCTGGGTCTTCTCGAGCGCGACGCTGACCACGCGGCCGGCGGCGTCGGAGGCCTGGAGGTAGAAGGTGCGGTCACCGGGCTGCCCGACCGTGCCGGCGACGAACCGGGACGGGCGGTCGAAGAGGAAGACCTGGCGCGGCACGGTCCCAGGTTACGCGGGCCGACCCGGGCGGCCAGCCGGGGCGCGGCGCCCGCCCGACGGGTCCGCCGGGCCGCACCGCCAGGTCAGGCGGTCGCCCCGGCCCCGCCGCCGACGACGGCGTCGGAGTCCTCGGCCCGGCGTCGGCGCCTCTTCCTCCTCGGCGGGACGAGGGCGGCGACGTCCCCGCCGGTGTCGTTCATCCGCACCACGAACGGGCGGGTGTCGGTGTAGGTGACGACCGAGATCGACGCGGGGTCGACGACGATCCGCTGGAACTGGTCGAGGTGGATGCCGAGCGCGTCGGCGAGCACGGCCTTGATCACGTCGCCGTGGCTGCAGGCGAGCCAGACCGCGTCGGGGTCCAGCCGGGCGTTCCAGTCCCGGACGGCGGCGACCGCGCGGGCCTGGGTCTGGGCCAGGCCCTCCCCCTCCGGGCCGGGGAACACCGCCGCGGAGGGGTGCTGCTGCACCACCTTCCACATCGGCTCCTTGACCAGCTCCTTGAGCGGGCGGCCGGTCCAGTCGCCGTAGCGGCACTCGCCGAACCGCTCGTCGGTGGCCGGCTCGAGGTCGCGCCCGGCCAGGACGGCGTCCGCGGTCTGCCGGCAGCGCTCCAGCGGGCTGCTCACCACGGCCGCCAGCGGGACCGGCGCCAGCCGTTCCGCGACCGCGCGCACCTGGGCCTCGCCGGTCTCGTCGAGCCGGACGCCGGGGCTCCACCCGGCGAGCACGCCCCCGGCGTTGGCCGTCGTGCGGCCGTGCCGCAGGAGGATGACGGTGGTCACGACGCCCGAGCCTAGGCGGTCGGGTCGGCGCCCCGCCCGGCCGTGATCACGGGGATCGTGCTCGGCGACACGCCGGGTGCGGCGCGGCGACGTGCCGGACGTCCATGATCACGGCCGGGGCCGGGGGCCGGGGGCCGGGGGCCGGGGGCAGGGGGGTCGGCGTCAGGGGGCCGGGGACGGGTCCGGGGCGGTGACCCCGGTCGGGTCGAGCACCCCGGCGCCGACGAGCGCGAGCAGCGCCAGGCCGAGCACCACCCGGTAGACGACGAACGGGGTGAAGCTGCCGCGGTCGAGGTAGCGCAGCAGCCAGGCGATGACCACCAGGCCGATGCCGAAGGCCAGCACGGTGGCCAGCAGGGTCGGCCCCCAGTCGACGGTCTCCCCGGCCACGCCCCCGGTGAGCGCCTCGTAGACCTGGAAGAAGCCCGAGCCGAGGACGGCGGGGACGGCGAGCAGGAAGGAGTAGCGGGCGGCCGCCGACCGGGAGTAGCCGAGGAACAGCCCCATGGTGATCGTGCCGCCCGACCGGGACACGCCCGGCACGAGCGCCATGGCCTGGGCGAACCCGAAGGCGATGCCGTGGCCGACGGTGAGCTGGTCCAGCTCCCGCTTCTTGGTCCCGACCCGGTCGGCCCAGTAGAGCACCAGCGAGAAGGCGACCAGGGCGATCGCGACGATGCGCAGGTCGCGGAAGGTCGTCTCGATGCGGTCCTGCAGGAGCAGGCCCAGGACGACGATCGGGACGGTGCCGACGATGATCAGCCAGCCCATCCGGGCGTCCGGGTCGGAGCGCGCCGACCGGTCACCCAGCGACCGCACCCAGGCCGCCACGATCCGGCCGATCTCGCGGCGGAAGTAGAGCAGCACCGCCGCCTCGGTGCCGATCTGGGTGATCGCGGTGAACGCCGCGCCGGGGTCGCCCCAGCCGAAGGCCTCCCCCACGACGCGCAGGTGCGCGCTGGAGGAGATCGGGAGGAACTCGGTGAGGCCCTGGACGACGCCGAGGACGACGGCCTCCAGCCAGCTCATCGACCGGTCCGCCCGGCGACGGGATCGGCGGGACGGCGGGGCGGGTGCGGGGAGGCGGGCACGGGAGGCCAGCCTAGGGCCGCCGGTGCGGCATCCGCGTGCACCGGGAACGGGTTCGCGTCACACCCGCCCCCGCCGTCCCCGGCCCCCGT
Source organism: Geodermatophilus sp. SYSU D00758 (assembly GCF_054049955.1). Classification (NCBI taxonomy): domain Bacteria; kingdom Bacillati; phylum Actinomycetota; class Actinomycetes; order Geodermatophilales; family Geodermatophilaceae; genus Geodermatophilus; species Geodermatophilus sp. SYSU D00758. Next base: position 111,981 of record NZ_JBJGYK010000011.1, on the reverse strand, counting down.
CGCGCCCCCGGCCGGCCGCGGGGCGCGGCGGTAGGTTGGCCCCCCGTGGAACAACGCGCACTCGGGCGCAGCGGGCTCGTGGTCTCCCGCCTCGCACTGGGCACCATGACCTGGGGCCGGGACACCGACGAGGACGAGGCCGCGATGCAGCTGACCGCCTTCGTCGACGCCGGCGGCACGCTGGTCGACACCGCCGACGTCTACTGCGACGGCGAGAGCGAGCGCACGCTGGGCCGGCTGCTCTCCGACGTCGTCCCGCGCTCCGACGTGCTCGTCGCGACCAAGGCCGTGGGGCGCACCGCGCCCGGCCCCATGGGCCGCGGGGCCTCCCGCGGGCACCTGCTGGCCGCCCTGGACGCCTCCCTCGAGCGGCTCGGCCTCGACCACGTCGACCTCTGGCAGCTGCACGCCTGGGACGACACCACCCCGCTGGAGGAGACCCTGGCCGCCTGCGACGCGGCGGTGGCCTCGGGCCGGGTGCGCTACGTCGGGGTCAGCAACTTCACCGGCTGGCAGACCGCCCAGGCCGCGACCTGGCAGCGGGCGTGGCCGGGCCGGGTGGCGGTGGTGAGCACCCAGGTCGAGTACTCGCTGCTGCAGCGCGGGGTGGAGCGCGAGGTCGTGCCGGCCGCCGAGGCGCTGGGGCTCGGCGTGCTGGCCTGGTCGCCGCTGGGCCGCGGGATCCTCACCGGGAAGTACCGGCACAGCACGCCGTCGGAGTCCCGCGCCGCCTCCCCGCAGTGGCAGGCGTTCATCGACGGGCTGCGGACGCCGGACTCCGACCGCATCGTCGAGGCGGTGATCACCGCCGCCGAGGGGCTGGGCACCACGCCGCTGGCGGTGGCGCTGGCCTGGGTCCGCGACCGCCCCGGGGTGACCGCGCCCGTGGTGGGGGCCCGCACCGCCGCCCAGCTGCAGGTCTCGCTCGACGCCGAGGCCGTCCGGCTGCCCGCCGCCATCCGCACCGCGCTCGAGGACGTCTCGGCGCCGCACTTCTCCTACCCCGAGCGGCCGTGACCGCGCCCGCCGACCCCGTCTTCGCCGCCTTCTGCGCCGCGGGCCTGTGGCCCGGTCTCGGCAAGCGGACCGCCGCGGAGCTGCCCGCCGCGGGCATCACCTCCCCCGACGACGTCACCGCCGACCGGCTGCTCAAGCTCCCCCGGGTGGGCCGGCAGCGCGCCGAGCGGCTGTTCTCCTCGTTCCTGTCGGCGCAGCCCACCTACGAGGTGGTCGGCCTGCTGGTGGGCGCCGGGCTGGAGGCGCGGCTGGCCGCCGGGGTCGCCGACGCCCTCGGCCAGGACGCCGCCCGCCGGCTGCGCGACGACCCGTGGGCGCTGCTCGGCCTGCCGGGGGTCTCCCTCGCCGACGCCGACCGGCTGGCCATCGCCGTCCTGCCCCGGGCCGACCGGCAGGACACCCGGCGCGGGCGGGCGGTGGTGGCCCTCACCCTGCGGACGGCGACCCGGGACGGGCACACCGTGCTGCCCGCCGACCTGGTGGTGGCCGCGCTGCGCGCGGAGGGCATCGCCGACCCGGCGGCCGCGGTGGTCGCGGCGGTGGAGTCCGGCGAGGTGCTCGAGCACGAGCCGCCGGAGCCCGAGCTCGACGAGGACGCCGACGTCGACGAGCTGCCCGACCCGGACCCGGCGCTGCGCACGTTGTCCCTGGCCCGCTTCGGCATGGCCGAGGAGGCGGTCGCGGAGAACGTCGCCCGGCTGGCCGCCACGGCCGAGCGGATCGCCGACCCGGCCGCCGTCCGCTCGGTGGCCAAGGGGCTGGACGAGGCGCAGCGGGCCGCGGTCGCCCAGGTGCTGGGCGCCGGCGTCTCGCTGCTCACCGGCGGGCCGGGCACCGGCAAGAGCCGCACCGTCGCCGCCGTGGTGTCGCTGCTGCGCTCGAAGGGCACCGAGGTCGCGCTGGCCGCCCCGACCGGGCGGGCGGCCAAGCGGCTGGAGGAGCTCACCGACCACCCCGCGGTGACGGTGCACCGGCTGCTCGGCGCGCAGGGGACGACCGGCGGGTTCGCGCGCAACGAGGAGTGGCCCCTCGACGCCGACGTCGTGGTCGTCGACGAGGCGTCGATGCTCGACGTCGAGCTGACCGCGGCCCTGCTCGAGGCCTGCGCCGACGGCACCCACCTGCTGCTCGTGGGCGACCCCGCCCAGCTGCCCTCCATCGGCCCCGGCCACGTGCTGGGCGACCTGATCGACTCCGGCGTCGTCCCGGTCACCGAGCTGACCACCCTGTACCGGCAGGCCGAGGGCGGGGCGATCGCCCGGCTGGCCAACGCCGTCCGGGCCGGGGAGCTGCCGCCGGTGGACTCCCCCGACCGCGAGGTGGTCGTCGTCCCGGCGACCGGCAGCGCGGAGGCCGCCAAGCGGGTGGTGCAGCTGGTCACCGACTCCATCCCCCGGGCGCTGGGCATCGACCCGGCGACGGTCCAGGTGGTGACGCCGGTGCACCGCGGCCCGGCCGGGACCATCGAGCTCAACAAGGCGCTCAAGGCGCGGCTCAACCCGGGTGACGGCACGGTGTGGGGCTTCGACGTCGGCGACCGCGTGGTGGCCACCGCCAACCACCTCGACCTGGAGCCGATCGGCTTCGCCAACGGGGAGGTCGGCGTGGTCACCGGCACCGGGGACGGCGCCCTCGACGTGGCGTTCGCCTCCGGCCCGGTGACGGTCAGCGGGCAGGCGCTGGGCGACCTGCGGCACGGCTGGGCGATCACCGTGCACCGCGCGCAGGGGTCGGAGTGGCCCGGGGTGGTCGTCGTGCTGCCGCCCGAGGCCGGGGGGATGCTGTCGCGGCCGCTGGTCTACACCGCGCTCACCCGCGCGCAGCGGCACCTGTCGATCGTGCACGCCTCGGGTGCGGCGCTGGCGCGCGCGGTCCGGGAGGTCGACGTCCGCCCGCGGCGCACCCGCCTGACCCGGCTGCTGACCGAGGACGCCGGCTGAGGGCGCCCCTCCCGTTCCACCTGGCATGGGAAGCTTTTCCCGCGTCCGCGGGCCGTTGACGTGGGAAGAGCTGCCTGTGCCGGGCCCGCGGGGCTCAGTCGCGGCGGGCCAGGGCGGCCCGTGCCGCGCACAGCAGCCGCCGGGTCGCCGACTGCAGCTGCCCGGCGCAGGTCAGGGGCTGCGGGAAGGGCACCCGCAGGTCCCGGTGGCCGGTCGGCCGCTCGATCCGCAGCCGGTAGCCGAAGCGGTCGACGCCCAGCGGGCGGACGACGTCGCGGGGGCCGAGGTCGCCGGCCGGGATGCGGCTGCGCAGCAGGGCGAGGACCTCGGGGTGGTCACGGTCGAGGTGGCCCAGCATCGCGGCCTCGACGCCGGCCAGGGGGTCGGGACGGGCGGCGGTGAACTCCGCGGGCGGGATCTCGGTGCAGCGGGAGCCCTCGCGCAGGACGACCTCGGCGAAGTCCAGGCGCAGCAGGGTGGTCGCCGTCCCGACGTCGAGCAGCTGCTCGGCGGGGCGGACGGCGGCGAAGGCCAGCGCCGCCTCGCGCCGCACCGGCTCGGGGACCGCGGCCAGCCAGCCCGACAGCCACACCTGGGCGCGCACCGGCTGCCGCAGCGGGACCGGCGCGGGGTCGCTGACGAGCAGGGCCGCGGTGAGCTCGCCGCCGGCCCCCTCGAGCGCGGTGGTGACCTCGCCGCCGGAGGGCACCAGGACGAGCACGTCGCCCTCCGTGGTGGTCGCCGCGGCCAGGGGCCGGCCGGCGGGCAGGTCGCGCACGCACAGCGCGGCGGCCACGCGGGTGGCGACCGTCCGCGCCCGCTCGGCGGGTCCGGCGGCCACACCCAGCGGCACCTGCATCGGGCTCGTCGTCAACGCGGGACCTCCGGCGTTCCGGGAATGAGTTAGGCCAGCCTAACCACACTTCCGGCTGGGGCGGAAGCCCAGGTGTGGCACCGCCCACCGCGGGGCAGCACCGGTCCGCCACGGCGGACCACCGGGAGGGGCGATGGGCGCGGGAACCGGCGGCACGGACGACCAGGACGGGACGGCGTTCGTCTTCGCACCGTCCCCCCTGCTGACGGTGACGGTCGAGGCGGACGGCGACGGCGGGCCGGAGATCCACCTGCACGCCGGCGGCCAGGGTCACTGGATCGCCCGCATGCTGGTGACCCTCGGCGTCCGGACGACGCTGGCCGCGCCCTTCGGCGGTGAGACCGGCTCGGTGCTGCGCCACCTCATCGCCGACGAGGGCATCGCGGTCCGGGCCACCGACCAGCTGCTGCCCAACGGCGCCTACGTGCACGACCGCCGCGGCGGCGAGCGCGCGGAGGTCGCCCAGATGGCCCCGCCGGCGCTGTCCCGGCACGAGGTCGACGAGCTCTACACCGCCTCGCTGGCGGCCGGGCTGGACGCCGACGTCGCCGTGCTGGGCGGCGCCCACGCGCCGCACACCGTGCCCGCCGACACCTTCCGCCGGCTGGTGGCCGACCTGCGGGCGGTCGAGGTGCCGGTGGTGGCCGACCTCTCCGGTGACGCGCTCACCGCGGCCGTGGCCGGTGGGCTCACCGTGCTCAAGGTCAGCCAAGAGGACCTCGTCGGCGACGGCCGCGCCGAGAGCGACGAGCCGAAGGTCCTCGTCGCGGCCATGCGGGCGCTGGCCGAGGAGGGCGCCGAGGCGGTGGTCCTCTCCCGCGCCGGGGACCCCGCGCTGGCGCTGGTCGACGACGAGGTGCTCGCGGTGCACGCCCCGACGCTGCAGCTGGAGGACCACCGCGGGGCCGGCGACTCCATGACCGCCGGCATCGCCGCCGCCCTCGCCCGCGGGGGCGACCTGCGCCGGGCGCTCTGCCTCGGCGCCGCCGCCGGCGCGCTCAACGTCACCCGGCGCGGCCTGGCCACCGGGCACCGGGACGTCGCGGCCCGGCTGGCCGAGCGGGTCGTCGTCGAGCCGTTCCGGGAGGGCTGAGCCGTGCGCTGCCTGGTCACCAACGACGACGGCATCGACGCCCCCGGCCTGCTGCGGCTGGCGCGCGTGGCGGCCGACGCCGGCCTCGACGTGGTCGTCGCCGCCCCCGACGACGAGTACAGCGGCAGCAGCGCCGCCCTCACCGCCCTGGCCGACGGCGGCCGGCTGGTGGTGCACGAGCGGACGCTGCCCGGCCTGGCCGCCGAGCGGGTCCTCGCGGTGCAGGCCTCCCCGGGGTTCATCGTCTTCGCCGGCGTCCGGGACGCCTTCGGGCCCCGGCCCGACCTGGTGCTCTCCGGGGTCAACCGCGGGCCGAACACCGGGACGGCGGTGCTGCACTCGGGCACCGTGGGGGCCACCCTGACCGGGGCCACCCACGGGATCCCGGGGCTGGCGGTGTCGCTGGCCGCGGCCGATCCCGGTGAGTGGGACACCGCCGAGGAGGCCGCCCGCCGGGCGCTGCACTGGCTGCTGGACCACCCGGTGGGCCCGGCCGTGGTCAACGTCAACGTCCCCGACGTCCCCCGTGACCGGCTGCGCGGGCTGCGGTCGGCCCGGTTGGCCCACTTCGGCGCCGTGCAGGCCGACGTCGGCGAGACCGGCGAGGGGTTCGTGACCCTCACCTTCAGCGAGGTGCCCGAGGAGCCGGCTCCCGACAGCGACGTCGCGCTGCTGCGGGAGGGCTGGGCGACGGTGAGCGTGCTGCGGGCCCCGTGCGAGGCCGCCGACGTCGATCTCGGCGGCCTCGGGGGCTGAGGGTCAGGACGCGGGCGGCGGCCCGCTGTCGCGCTCGATCGCGCGCCGGGGGCCACCCACCAGGCGGGCCCCGGGCAGGGCCCGGACGAGCGCCCAGAGGACCCCGGACAGCAGCGGCCCCCACTCCCCGCGCGCGGCGCTGCGGACCACGGTGCCGCCCAGCAGCGCCGCGTACACCACCAGGACGAGAACGACCAGCGGCCGCCGCGAGGGCCGGCGCTCCCGGCCCCGGGTGACCGCGCCCTCGACCCGGGCGGCCTCCCCGGCCGCAGCCCGTGCCGGCGCACCACCTCCCGGTAGAGGTCCGGCTCGGGGCCCGGCCGCAGCCTTCCCCAGGACCACCCCCGCCCGCCGATCCACCAGGCCGGCAGCGGCAGCCCTCCTGCGATGAGCCCCAGGGCGGTCCAGGCGGCGGTCACCCGCGCGAGGCTGCCGGTGCCCGGACCACCCGTGCCGGCCGGTCACCCGGCGGGGTGCCCGGCCACCCCGCCGGCCCGGTGCCCTGGTGGGCCCTCCTCAGTCGAGGTCGGGGTCGTCCTCCACCGGGACGTCGGCCTCCTGCTCCAGGACGTCGGCGTCGTCGGCCTCGCGGTCCCCCACGGGGTGCACCGGGCCGCCGGTGCCGCGTGGGCGGGCGACCAGCTGCTGGTCCAGCGCGTCGGCCTCGGGGACGTCCTCCGGCGGCGGCGCGGCGTCGCCGGCGATCGAGATCTCGGGGACGTCGACCAGGTCCTCCTGCTCGGCCCGGTCGGCGTCGGGCACGTCGGTGCGGGGCTCGGTCACGGCCACCTGCCTCTCGTCGTCGGGTCGTGCGGTCCGTGCCCATCCTGCCCGCCGCTGCGGGGACCGGCAGGCCGGGCGCCCGTCACGCGTGGCGGGCGAGGTGACGCTCACGTGACCGGCAGGCGACGGGCAGGCACAATCGGCCGGGTGGAGGCGGTCGCAGGGGATTACGAGTTCGCGCCGCTGCGGATCCCACCGGGCACGTCCCGGTCCGCGGCGGCGACCATGCTGAGCCTGCAGGCGGACACGGGGGGCTGGGAGCTCGCCCGGCTCCAGCTGCACGCCGACGGCACGCGCAAGGCGATCCTGCGCCGGCGGGCGCGGCTGTCCTACCTGCCCAAGCCGCACATCTGAGCGCGACGCTTTTCGCTTGACCCGGAGCCAAGCGAAGCGGACGCTCCCGGTGTGACCCGCGCCACGCGCCCCTACCGGATGGAGGAGCGTGCGCGGGCCGTCGAGCGCACCCGGGAGCGCATCCTCTCCGCCGCCCGGGCGCGGTTCACCGCCCTCCCCTACGACGAGGTGCGGCTGGCCGACGTCGCGGCCTCGGCCGGGGTCACCCAGCAGACGCTGCGCAACCACTTCACCTCCAAGGAGGGCCTGTTCCTGGCCCTCGTGGCGGCCCTGGCGCCGGAGATCGAGGCGCTGCGCGGCCCGGTCTCCCCGGGTGACGTCCCCGGCGCCGTCGCGGCCCTGCTGCGGCAGTACGAGGCGCTGGGGGACGCCAACGTGCGGCTGGTCGCGGCCGCCGAACGGATCCCGGTGGTGGCCCGGGGCGTGGAGTTCGGCCGGGCGGCGCACGCGGCCTGGCTGGAGGAGGTCTTCGCCGGCGCGCTCCCGGCCGAACCGCGGTCGCGGGCCCGGGCGGTGGCCGCGCTCTACGCGGTCTCCGACGTCGGCACCTGGAAGCTGCTGCGCCGCGACCTCGGGCTCGGGCGGTCCGACGTCGCGGCGGTCCTGGAGGTCCTGCTCCGGGCCGCCCTCGAGGCGGCCCCCGCACCCTGAGGAGACCGGCGTGCGCGTGCTCGTGGCCCTGTGGGACGGCGGTGGCACCGTCCCCCCGGAGATGGGTGTGGTCCGCCGCCTCGTGGCACGGGGGCACGAGGTCCGGGTGCTGTCCGACCCGGTGCTGGTGCCGCAGGTGGCGGCCACCGGGGCCGCCTCCCGGCCGTGGCGGCGGGCGCCGGCCCGGCGGTACCCCGGGGACCCCGACCTGGTCGACGACGCCGGCTGCCGGACCCCGCTGCAGGTGCTGACCCGGATCCTCGACGGGGTGGTCGCCGGCCCCGCTGCCGCCTTCGCCGCCGACGTCTGCGAGGCGTCGGCCGAGCACCCCGCCGACGTCGTCGTCTCCGACGGGGCGCTGCTCGGCGTGCTGGCCGCCGCGGAGTCCCTCGGCGTCCCGTCCGTGGCGCTCTGCCCGAACGTCTACCTCCGGCCCGCCCCGGAGCTGCCGCCCTTCGGCTCGGGCCTCCCCCCGGCCCGCGGGCCCCTGGGCCGGGGCCGCGACCGGCTGCTGGCCCGGCAGGCCACCCGGCTGTGGGACCGCGGGCTCCCCGCGCTGAACACGGCCCGGGCCGGGCTCGGCCTGCCGCCGCTGGCCGGGCTGTGGGACCAGTGGGACGCCGCCGCCCGGGTGCTGGTGCTGACCTCCGCCGCCTTCGACCTGCCGGCCCGGCTGCCGGGCAACGTCCGCTACACCGGCCCGCTGCTCGACGACCCGGGCTGGGCGCCCCGGATCGACCCGCCGGCCGGCGGCGGGCCCCTGGTGGTCGTCGGGTTCTCCACCACGCGCCAGCGCGGCACCGTCGACGTGCTGCGCCGGGTGGTGGCCGCGCTGGACCGCTCGCCGGTGCGGGCCGTGGTCACCACCGGCCCGCACGTCGACCCCGCCGCGGTGCCGGGCGGCGACCGGGTGGCCGTCGTCCGGGCGGCCGCGCACGGCCCGCTGCTCGCCCGGGCGGACGCCGTCGTCACCCATGCCGGCCACGGCACCCTGCTCAAGGCGCTGGCCGCGGGTCTGCCCACGCTGTGCCTGCCCCTGGGCCGCGACCAGCGGGACAACGCGGTCCGGGCCGTGCGGCTCGGGGGCGCGCTGCGGCTGCGCCCCACCGCCTCCCCGGACCGGATCGCCGCCGCCGTGCACCGCCTGCTCACCGACCCCCGGCTGCGGGCGGACGCCCGCCGGGCCGGCGCCCGCCTCTCGGCCGACGCCGCCCGGCCGGAGCTGGTCGAGCAGATCGAGGCGGCCGCGACCGCCCGTCCCGTGCGGGGGTGAACGCCCAGGTCAGGGCAGCAGGACGACCTTGCCGACGGTGCTGCGGTCGGCCAGCTGGGCGAGGGCCTGCGGGGCCTCGTCGAGCGGCCGCACCGCGCCCACCAGCGGGTCGACCTTCCCCTCCCCGACCAGCGCGACCAGCGCGTCGTGCGTCGCGGCGATCAGCGAGGGCTCCATCTTCCGGTACAGCCCCCAGTGCAGGCCGACGACGCTGTAGTTCTTCACCAGCGCGTGGTTGGCCGGCGCCTCGGGGATCCGGCCGCTGGTGAAACCGACCACCAGGAGCCGGCCCTCGAAGGCGATGCACTTGCGGCTCCGGTCGAACACGTCGCCGCCGACCGGGTCGTAGACGACGTCGGCGCCGCGGCCGCCGGTCACCTCCTTGACCACCGGCACGAAGTCCTCGGCGGTGTAGTCGACGACGTGGTCGGCGCCGAGCTCCCGGCACACCTCCACCTTGCGCGGCCCGCCGGCGGTGGCGATCACCCGCGCGCCGGCGGCCTTGCCCAGCTGGATGGCCGCCGAGCCGACGCCGCCGGCCCCGGCGTGCACCAGCAGCCACTCCCCCGGCTGCAGCTGGGCCCGGCGGTGCAGGCCGACGTGCCCGGTCTGGTAGGTCAGGTAGAGGGCGGCGGCCTTCTCGTCGGACAGCGAGTCCGGGACCGGCCAGGCGTTGTCGGCGTCCATCAGGGCGTACTCGGCGAACGCGCCGGGCCCGCCGGAGGGCGACCCGATGACCCGCTGCCCGGTCTCCACGACCTCGCCGCACAGCTCCACGCCGGGCGTGTAGGGCAGCGGCGGCTTCTCCTGGTAGACGCCCTGCGCCATGAGGACGTCGGGGAAGTTCAGCGCCGCCGCCCGGACGCGGACCAGCAGCTGCCCCTCGGCCGGGGTGGGCTGCTCGACCTCGTCGAGGCTCATGACGTCGGAGGGGTTGCCGAGCTGGTGGACCCGCCATGCGCGCATGCCCGCGACCCTGCCAGACGCCCCGGTGACCGTCGTCACCCGGTCCCGATCGCGGCCCGCGCGCCGCCGTGCCACGCTGCTCCGGACGAACGGCCGCCCGGAGGTCCGGCGGCCCGGGGAAGGACACATGAGCGAGCACCTGAGCGACCGGCTGCGCTTCCTGCGCGCGTTCTTCGCCAACCCGCGCCAGGTCGGCGCCGTCCTGCCCACCTCCCGCTGGGCGGTGCGGGGCATGCTCGACCTGGCCGACCTGTCCGCGGCCGGCCTGGTCGTGGAGCTGGGGGCCGGCACCGGCGTGCAGACCGGCGAGATCCTGGCCCGGCTCGCCCCGGGTGCCCGGCTGGTCTCCCTGGAGATCGACCCGGACCTCGCCAAGCTGCTCGACGCGCGCTACGACGACCCGCGGCTGCAGGTCGTGTGCGACTCGGCGGAGAACCTGGACACCCACCTGGACGGGCAGCGCGCCGACGTCCTCGTCTCGGCGCTGCCCTACACCTCGTTCGACGCCGGGCTGCGGCGGCGGGTGCTGGACCTGCTGCCCCGGGCCCTGGCGCCGGACGGCGCGCTGCTGGTCATCCAGTACTCGCCGATCATCGCCGGCGAGCTGCGCCGCCGCTTCGGGTCGGTGACGCGGACGATCACCCCGTGGAACGTGCCCCCGGCGTTCCTGTTCGCCTGCCGGGAGCCCCGGGTCTGACGCCGAGGGACCCCGGCCCGGCGCGCGGCCGGGCCGGCGCTCCCCGGGGCTAGCGCATCGACGGCGGCCGCAGCGCCTCCGGGACGACGGCGGTCTCGCCGGCCGCCGTCCGGGCGCTCGGGACGCCCTTGAAGCGGTAGGGCACCGTGCCCACGCCCGGCTGGACGACGTAGGCCGCGCCGGGCTCGCCCTGCTCCCACGCCATGACCATGGCCTGCGCGACCTCGTCGGCCGAGAGGACCGGGAAGCCGGCGGCGGTGAACTGGTCGCGGATGCGGTCGATGATCGCGGTGTCGGCGAAGCCGGGGCAGATGGCGGAGATCCGGATGCCCTCCCGCTCCAGGCGGGGCGCCATCGACCGGACGAACGCGATCGCGCCCCCCTTGGCCACGCTGTAGCCGGGGTCGGTGGCCATCGGCGAGAGCCCGGCCAGGGACGCGGTCACCACGATCGCTCCCCCGCCGGCCCGCTGCAGGGCCGGGCGGGCGGCCACGGTGCCGTAGACGACCCCGAACAGGTCGACGTCCACCACCCGCATGAACTCCTCGAGGTCCAGGGCGTCGTCGCTCTTGGCCGCCGAGATGCCGGCGTTGAGGTAGGCGGCGTCCAGCCGGCCGTGCTCGGCCTCGACCTGCGCGACGACCGCCTCGTTGGCGGCGCGGTCGGTCACGTCGAGGGCGACGAACGGGCAGCCGAGGTCGGCGGCGACCTGCCGGTTGCGCTCGCTGTCGAGGTCGGCGAGGACGGCGGTGACCTCGCGCTCGCGCAGCCGGGTGGCGAGGGCGCGGCCGAAGCCGCCGGTCCCCCCGGTGATCAGCGCGACGGAGCCGGGGCGGGGTGTGCTGTCGGTCACCCGGGCATCACACCACGGGCCCCGGCGTCCCACCCGGGCACCCTCGCCGGCACCGCCGGCCCGCCCGCTCCCGGCCCCGCGCCACGCGCCTCGCGACCCGCGCCTCTGCGCCTCTCCGCCTCTGCGCCTCTCCACCTCTGCGCCTCTGCGCCTCTGCGCCTCTGCGCCTCGCGATCATGGAGTCCCGGGAGCGACTCGCCGGGCCGCCGCGGCGTGCCGGTTCCCCGACATCACGATCGCGGCGACGAGGGCGGAGTGCGGCGGCGCGCCGGCCGGCGTCAGCAGGCGCGGAGGAAGCGGTCGAGCACGCGGACGCCGAAGCGCAGCGACTCGACCGGGACCCGCTCGTCGATGCCGTGGAAGAGCGCGGCGAAGTCCAGGTCCGGCGGCAGCCGCAGCGGGGAGAACCCGAAGCAGCGCATGCCGAGGCGCTCGAAGCTCTTGGCGTCGGTGCCGCCGCTCATCGTGAACGGCACGGGACGGGCGCCGTCGTCCTCGGCGCGGAGGGCGGCGACCATCTGCTCGACCAGCGGGCCGTCGAAGGTGGTCTCGACGGCCTGGTCGTGGACGATCCAGTCCCGCCGCACGCCCTCACCCACCAGGTCGGCCAGCTGGCGCTCGAACTCCTGCTCCTGGCCGTGCAGGAAGCGGCCGTCGACGGTGGCGCTCGCGGTGCCGGGGATGACGTTGGCCTTGTAGCCGGCGCCGAGCATCGTGGGGTTGACGGTGTTGCGCAGCGCGGCGCCGATCATCCGGCTGATGCTGCCGAGCCGGCTCAGGGCCTGCTCGGGGTCGTCGGGGTCGATCTCGATGCCGTAGGCGTCCTCGACCGCGGCGAGGAACTGGCGCATCGGCGGGGTCAGCACGGTCGGGAAGCGGTGCGCGCCCAGCCGGGCGACCGCGGCGCACAGCCGGGTGACGGCGTTGTCGTCGTGCACGAACGAACCGTGGCCGGGCTTGCCGCCGGCGGTCAGCCGCATCCACGCCAGCCCCTTCTCGGCGGTCTGGACCAGGTACAGGCGCAGGTCGTCGCGGACGGTGATGCTGAACCCGCCGACCTCGCTGATGGCCTCGGTGCAGCCCTCGAACAGGTCCGGGTGCTCCTCGACCAGGAACCGGGCGCCGAGCCGGCCGCCGGCCTCCTCGTCGGCGACGAAGGCGAGCACCACGTCCCGCGGGGGCCGCGTGCCCGTGCGGGCCCAGTCCCGGACCAGCGCCAGCACCATGGCGTCCATGTCCTTCATGTCGACCGCGCCGCGGCCCCAGACGTAGCCGTCGCGCTCCTCGCCGGAGAAGGGGTGCACGCTCCACTCGGCCGCGTCGGCCGGCACGACGTCGAGGTGGCCGTGGATCAGCAGGGCGTCGCGGCTGCGGTCCTGCCCGGGGATGCGGGCCACCAGGCTGGCCCGGCCGGGCTCGGACTCGTGGACGACGCTGTCGATGCCGACCTCGTCGAGCAGGCGGGCGACGTGCTCGGCCGCCGCGCGCTCCCCCTTGCCGGTGGCGGTGTCCCCGGTGTTCGTGGTGTCGATGCGGATGAGGTCGCTCAGCAGCTCCGCGACCTCGTCCTCGGCGCGGGTGAGCGGCTTCTCGGTCGGCTCCGACATGCCGCCGATCGTGCCACCCGGGGGTGTGCCGACCCCGGTGGCGGCTCGGTTATGCTGGCTCTTGTCGCCCGCGAGGGCGGCTCACCTGTCCGGGTGGCGGAATGGCAGACGCGCTAGCTTGAGGTGCTAGTGCCCGTATAGGGCGTGGGGGTTCAAGTCCCCCCTCGGACACCGAGTTGAACCCCCACGGTTCTACAGCCGTGCGTGTTTCCTCTTCGATGGATCATCGGCTCGCTTACTTCTTCGCGTGAGCCCGTTCCCGTGCTGCCGCGCGCGGGCGTCGTCAGCGCCAGGACCGTCCACGGCTGGTACGAGGATGTCGCCAGGCGCCGTCCGCGTCCGACTCGGGCACGCAGGGGGCACCGCTACCCGGGCGTGGTCATCCGCGACCGGGCAGCGTGTTAGCCGGCCCGGCTCGACGGGGGACGACGGTACCGGCTCGGAACGGGTCCGGACGGACGAGGAGGTTGCCGCTCTTATGTGGACCGGTCCGAAAGCCCTGTTCCCCGACCGCTCGGTGATGTTGCGCCACAGGGCCCTCTCCAACGCTCGCTCGGGGCTCCATCAATGCTCGGCGACATCAGCCACCCGCCGATCGAGCCGCGCCAGCCCCGCGGGAGACCCCTGACGGGCGGGTCGTCGGACGGCGCGCCTTGAGCTGGGTCGGACCGGCCGGGTCCGTTGCCCAGGACCGGGGAGTGGCGTGCCTAAGGAAAACGCCCTTGGCGATGAGATGGCGGAGGATGTCGGCGGTCAAGGCAGCGACCCGCCCCTCCGTGTTAAACAGCGTGCCGTCCAGGTCGGTGACATGGAGGGTCGCCGGCCGCGGCATGTGCGGATCTCGTCCACGCTCCCTGGAACTTCCGCTGGACAGCCCCCCGCGGTTGATCAGCGGCTGCGGCACCTCTGATCTGACCGTGTCATCGGGTACTCACTGCAGCAGGTCCAGTGGCAGCTGCTCGACCGCCTGCCCGGGGCGGAACTGGCTCGCGGAGCAGCCGGCCCACGCCAGATGCCCGGCCGCGTGCGGGGAGGCGGCCGTGACGTGCCGGACGACGCCTCGGCCCCGGTGACGGATCCGTCCGTACTTGAGGTGAATCTTCGCGAGTTCGGCATCGAGCAAGCGGCGGGAGCAGTACTTGGCGTCCACGACCAGCGCCGAAGGCTCCGGCCCCTGACGCAGCACCAGGACGTCGGGAGTGGCCCTCCCCCGTGGCTGCAGGGCAGCGATCGGGGGCAGCGGATGGCGGACAAGCTCCAATGCCAGGCTGCCGGCTGGGTTGTAGCGCAGTTCAGGCTCGTAGACCACCACCACGTCTCCCGGGAAGCGGACCGTGGTTCCACTGGCGAGTTCGGCCCGGACTCCCCCTCCCCGCTGGTTGACCGCGAGCACGCCGTACCCCGGCGATAGGGGGTCCCCGTACCGGGCCGCGACCTGCCGGAGGACCTGGAGGTAGACCCAGTACTCGTAGAGCTGCGGAAGCGCACGAACACCCAGGCGCAACGCCCCGGGCCCCTCCACCGGCTCGGTCATCGCACCGGACACCGCGCGTAGCTCGGTGAGCACCCGGCGGTAGCGGACGTCAGCACGCGCTCCGTGCGGTAACCCGTGCATTCCCCGCTCGGTCCCCCGGTCAAATGGCGGTGCTGCCAGCAACCGCTGGACGTCGCCGACCACCCGTCCGGCACCGGCCTGGCGCTCGGCCAGTCGCAGGAGCCGGAGCAGCCCGCCGGCGATCGCGGCATTCTCCGGCGTCCGTGTCGACGGACCGATGGTCGGCAGGTCCGCCGGCAGGCCCAGCCCGGCACGCGCCAGTTCCCGGGGCGCTGCGCGGGCGGCCGTCCGCGACCGGGACGGGTCCATCCGTGCGGTGGTCGGGACCAACCGTGCCGACGGTGCCCGTCGGATGGCCTCCACGGCCGGGGCGATGCGGCGCCACACAACCACCGCATCCGGCTCCGGGACGAAGCCGCTCACGGCGGAGGCACTTCCGGGGTCGTACAGCAGTTGGGCCCACACGCCGCGGAGGTCGGCGCGCAGCACCTCGTACTCGGCGCGGCTGATCTTGTCCGCCACCACCTCGATCTCCCCGGCCGGGCTGCCGTCCACCTCGATGGCCAGCAGCCCGACGTGGCCGGCGAGCACCGACGTGGACAACCGCGCCCGGAACTCACCGCCCCCTCCCGCCGTCCCTAGGTAGATTCCGACGGCGCTGACGACGGCCCCCGGTGCGACTCCTGCCAGGACGAGCTCTCCGGTTTCGAGCACCTTCGGTGCCGCCGGGCCGGCGATGTCGCGGGGGCCGCGTGCCGTCGATGCGGTGATCACTGACCCAGCAGCCCGACACGGACGTCCGTGCCGTCGAGGAAGGCGTCGTCGCTCGTCCGCGGGTCGAGCCAGTCGTCGAGGACCGTGGTGCACCGACGACAGGCGTCGCCTGCGATGGCGGTGCGGAACTGCTCGAGCCCGTACTCCAGGTCGCGCTTGTAGCCTCGGACCTTCGGCACCACGCGCTGCAGGAGAGCCAGATCCAGCGCATCGGCGTCGGGGAGCACACCGCTGGCGTTGCCGAGGAACCGCTCCACCTCGATGTGCGCGCGGAGTCCCAGCCCGAGCCGCATGCCGGTGAATGCGTCGGCGATCTGGACAAGCAGATCGTGCGCCCGGTCGGACGGCTCAATCGAGCAGATGCCTTGCCAGTCCTCCCACCGCACGGCCCAGGAAGGTTCCCGCGCGTCGGGCCGCCCCGGATCGGGGTGGATCTCGTGGTGGGCACGCGTGACCCGCGTGGCTAACTGCAGGACGTTCGCCCGGTCCAGCACCCGGTCGGACAGCGCTCGGGTTGTCTCGTCCACGTTGACCGTCCCGATCAGGAACAGGTTCTCCGGCAGCGGCAGCTCCGATGGCCAGTCCTGGGCGTTCCCCGGCTTGATGCCGGGCGAGTAGAGACGGAGGGCCGGGCGCGGCTGACCGGGGCTGCGCACGTCCTCCATGGCCGAGAGGACGTCGGCCATGTACTGCTCCACCGGCGCCAGGTTCATCTCATCGAGCAGGCAGAAGAACGGCAGGTCGGGGTCGCGCTCGCAGGCCCGGACGAGCAGGGCGAGGAAGCCGGGCTGGAAGACGTTGCTGACCGGGTTGAGGTAGCCGAGGACGTCGCTCTCGTCCACCCAGTTCGGGCGGACGGCGATCCGCACGAATCGGCCGTTTGCAGGGGTGGCGTTGAGCGCCTCGGCGTACAGCCGGGCGATGGCGGTCTTCCCGCTCCCGGTCAAGCCGGCGAGGATGACGAACGGCTTGGCCTTCAGGGCGACGTGCAGCCGCCGTACGTCGTCCGCGCCGATGCCGCTGAACTGCTGGACGTACCGCTCGAGATGAGCGACCAGGGCCTCTTCGCCGTCGTCCACCCGCCAGTTCGGCACCTGACGCCGCTCGATCAAAGCACGGGCGCGGCCGACCGTACGGTGAGCGGCCACCAGGCGACCGGACTCGAGGTCGTCGGACACCTCATCGAGCAGGCGGCTCGCGTCGCGTCGGTCGTCCGCGCCGAGTTGGCTTTCCTCGAGCAACCTGCGGATGTCGGCCAGTGCGGACACGGCCTTCTGCGCCCGGGTTACCTCAACCTGCCGCACCCGATCGGCCAGCTCGTCCACGTCAGGCACCCGAAGAGGGGACGCCTGCTCTCGGCGCTGCCGTGACTCGGCCAGCAAGGGGTAGTCGTCCTCCACCAGGCCGGCGAGCCGGCCGAGGAGCTCGTCGTAGCGCTGTTCAAGCCGCTGGGCCTGGCGCTCCTCAAGTTGCTGACGTGCCCGGTCGATTCGAGCTTCGAAGTTGTCCAGGTCGTCGGCCGTCTGCGCCGGTACGAGGTCCACGAGCAACTCAGCATCCTCGTGCCCGGCATCTGCCTCCAACTGCGCCAGCTGCCTGTGGAGGCCGTCGGCGCGCTCCGCTACGCCGACGGCGTGCTCGGCCTCGGGCAGGCGTCCGTCCGAAAGCGCTTCCTCAGCCCGCTTCCGCCAGGAGACCACGAACGCGTCGGTCGAGGAGGCACGGAGCCGCTCGATGCGCTTGCGCGCCACCGTCGCCTGCTCCCGTTGACGCCGGGTCTGCTCGGCCTCGGCGAACAGCTCCTCGGCGTAGGTGAGCTTGTACTCGCCCAGGCTCATCTCGATGAGGCCGATCGTGTCGGAATCGAGCGGGGAGCAACGCCTCCGGAGGTCAGCGACCTCGGCCCGGATGCGATCGAGCGAGGCGGCCGCAGTTCCGTCGGCGCCGGGCCTGGAAGCCGCGATCGCTGCGAGCAGGAAGCGGTCATCCCGGTCGACCGCCGCTGCCGCGAGGCGCTGGACCCGGTCGGAGAGGGCGTCCGCGACCCGCTTTTCCTCCTCCTCCCAGTCGGCAGCCCGTACCAAGGCGTAGCGCAGGACGTGGTCGGCAATCTCCCTGTGGTCGGGCGCGAGCGCCTCGATCGACTCCCTCAGCGTGCCGATGTCGCAGGAGCTGCCGCGCCACGGTTGAACGGTCTGCTGACGCTCCACTGCGCCTTCCACGCTGCGGAGCTGTTCGGTGGCCTGATTGGCGAAGTACGTCCGCCGCGAGCCACCCTGGTCGGCGGCCGCGTTGGCCCACCCGGCGATGACCTCTTCATCCGGCATCTCGAAGTCCGGCTGGTCTCCGGCCAGCAACGCCCGCCGGGCCGCCGCCACACGGGGCTGGACCTCCCGGTTCCACACGTCCTTCTCCGCATGGCGGTCCATGCCAGCAGGCCGGTCACCGGTAGCGAGCTGCTCAAGCATCTCGCGGTAGTCCTCCAAATCGCCGAGCCAGCGGATGACGGGGTAGGGCGCGTCGACGTCCCGGAGCCGGGTGACGAGTGCGCCGACCGTGGGCGCCACCGCCTCCGAGAGAGCCCACAGCGCCTGCGCGCTCTCGCGGCGACCAGCCATCCCGTAGAGCCACAGGTGGAGCAGCGTCGCGATCGACTGGTCCGCGCTGACCCCCGCCAGCCTGACGACGAGCTCGGTGGCCGGGCAGGCTCCCCCGCCGTCCGGTCGCTGTGCCCAATCGTCCGGGGTCTCCTCCTCCGCGGCGAACGGCAGAAGCAGCGTCGCAGCGCTTAGCGCGTCGGCGTTTCCGATCAGCGCAGCGCGGTTCTCCACCAACGACCGCAGCAGCGCCAGATCCCGCGCCGGCTGCTCCGCTTCCTGACCCACCGAGTCCCCCATGCCCGGAGCATGGCAGCACGGCGCGTTTCCTGGCGGGGATATGAACTCAGCGCCATTGCCGGCGCGTCCCGCAAGCCGAGCCACCACGCTCGCGTCGAACTGGCCCCGGGTCCCGAGGCACGAGCGGTCCCCTGCCGCACGCCACCGCGTACGACAGTCACCGACCTGGCGCGAAGCGTGTGCCGATGTAATGTGTCGCCCCTCGGACACAGCACCGCCCCGGTGTTCCTGGAGGTCAGGGGCCCGGAGCGCTTCGGTGTCCGGGGTCGGCCGGGCCGCTCGGTGCGGGTTCGACGCTCCGTCGTGCCCGGGCCGCCCGGTGCCCGCATCGTCGTCCTCACGCTCCCGGCCGGCGTCAGCGGGCGGGGTCGACCACGGTCACCCCGGCGACCGTCGCCCGGTCGAACACGGGAAGCAGTGCGGCCGCCTCCTCGAGCCCGATGGTGCGTTCGACCAGCCGCTGCGGCTGCAGCGACCCGCTCTCGACGAGCGCCATCATCTCCGGGTAGTCGGCCGCGGCCATCCCGTGGCTGCCCAACAGGTCCAGTTCCCAGCCGATCGCCCGCGCCATCGGGACCCGCGGATGACCGTCGACCGGTGGCAGCAGGCCGACCTGCACGTGCCGCCCGCGCCGGCGCAGGCTCAGGATCGAGTCGGCGCAGGTCTGCTCGCTGCCCACCGCGTCGACGGCGACGTGGCTGCCACCGCGGGTCAGGTCCACGACGGCCGCCGGGACGTCGCGGCCGTCGGCGCGCACCGTGTGCTCGGCGCCGAGCGCGGCGGCCGCGGCGAGCGCCTCCGGGTTGCGGTCCACCGCCACTACCCTGGCCCCCAGCGAGCCGGCGACCATGACTGCGCTCAGCCCCACCCCGCCGGCACCCACGACCGTGACCCACTCCCCCGCGGCGACCCGCGCGCGGCCGACCAGGGCGCGGTACGCCGTGGCGAACCGGCACCCCAGTGCGGCCGCCGCCGTGGGGTCGACCCCGTCGGGGATGCGCACCAGGTTGGCGTCGGCCGCGTGCAGGGCGACGTACTCGGCGAAGGAGCCCCAGTGGGTGAAGCCGGGCTGCTGCTGGTCCGGGCAGACCTGCGCCTCCCCGGCCCGGCACCACTCGCAGCGTCCGCAGCCGCAGACGAAGGGGACGGTCACCCGGTCACCGGGGCGCCAGCGAGCGACGCCGTCACCGACGTCGACCACCACCCCGGCGAGCTCGTGGCCCGGCACGTGCGGGAACACGACCTCGTCGTGCCCCGCCCAGGCGTGCCAGTCGCTACGGCACACGCCCGTGGCGGTCACACGCAGCACCACCCCGCCAGACGGAGCCGTGGGCTCGGCCACCTCGCGGACCCGGGGCAGGGCTCGGACCGAATCGACGACCACCGCGCGCACAGCCACATGCTGTCAGCCCGGCGCCGTCCCACCCGCGGGGTGACCGAGGACGGGCAGTACCCGCCGCCTTCGACGGATCGGCGGCGTCCCGGGGACTCCGCGTGCCGGGCCGTGTCCCGTCCTGGCGCGGTGTCCTCGAGCGGCCCGCTCAGGGCGGCGCGGAGCTTGCCCCGTAAGGCTGACCGTCCTGGCGCGTTCAGCGCTGTCCGGCGACCGCTCAACATCCGGGCGCCTGACCGCTGCGGCCGTCGCTTCACCCGGGGCGCCGGCCCGTCCGCTCAGCGCGGGTCCCGCCACATGGGGACCATCCGGGGGCAGCCGGGCGGTACGTCGATCGTGCCGTGCTCGGCGAAGCCGAGCCGCCGGTAGAGCGGGACGCTGCGCTCGCAGGTGGCCTCGAGGTAGGCGGGCACCCCGTCGGTGTCGCAGCGGTCTGCCATCGCCTGCAGGAGCGCGGCGCCGAGTCCCTGGCCCCGCCGCTCGGGCCTCGTCCCGACGTAGAGCAGATACCAGTGCGGCGGCAGCTCGCGGTGGTGGGCGTACAGCGCTGACCGCACCCGCTGGAAGTACGGCATCCGCCGCCCGCCGATCCGCAGCCAGGCCGGCAGCTCGCGCAGGTCCTGCCGTGCCGACCCCCGCCAGTGACCGGGCGGGAACCAGACCGCCGCGGCGTCGGCACCGGCCGTCGTCCACAGGCCACCGTGGCTGAGGCTGCGGGCACCGTCGACGGCGAAGACGCGCCGGATGCGCTCCTCCCGCGCCCGTACCCCCGGCGGCAGCAGGTGGACGAAGAGCGGGTCGTCGGTGAAGGCCACCGCCAGCGTGCGGGTCAGCTCGTCGAGGTCCGCCGACCGGGCCGGACGGACCAAGTGCTGCAGCTCGCTCATGCGGAGACCGTTCTCCGCGGCGCACCGGCGGGCCAGAGACCTACGGCCTCGCGCGGTGGTGACGCGCCCGCGGTCCCGGGAGAGGAGACGGCCACCAGTGGCGCCAGGTCCGGGAAGAGTCCGTCACCTGCCCTCCGGAGAGACAGCGGTTGTCCCTGAGCGGTCCACTTATAGACACTCAGGTCAGGCCGCTCGCCATACGTTGGATTCGCCCCGCTCAGCGGTCGGTGAGCGCCACCCGCAGGCCCAGACCGATGAGCACGGTGCCGGTGACGCGCTCGATGGCGATGCGCACGCGCTCCCGGGACAGCAGTCGACCGAGAGCGCCGACAGCGAGCGCAAACGTTCGCCACCAGAGCACGGCCACGCCGAGGAAGACGGCTGCCAGGACGCCGGTGGTGAACGCCGGCTCTCCTGGGGACACGAACTGTGGGATGAGCGTCAAGAAGATGAGTGCGATCTTGGGGTTGAGCAGGTTGCTGACCAGGCCCTGCCGGAAGGCCGCCTTCCGCCCCAGCACCGTCGGCACGGGCGCCTCGGTAGGCGTGGAGGCTGCCGGGCGCTTGCGCGAATGCCACAGGGTCATCACGCCCAGGTAGACCAAGTACGCCGCGCCGACGAACTTGATCACCATGAACGCCGTGGCCGACGCGGCGAGGATCGCAGCCAGGCCGATCGCGGACGCCGTGGCGTACGCGGCGATGCCCGTGCAGCAGCCCAGCCCTGTCCACCACGCCATCCGGACACCGCCTCGTACTCCGTTGCGTAGGACGAGGGCCATGTCCGGTCCGGGGGTCAGCGTGAGAACCGCGACTACGGCAAGGAAGGGCAGGAGCTGAGATGGCACCGAGCCACTGTAGGCAGCGCCCCGGTTCCCTCGGCTTGGCGCTTCCAGGCGATGGCAGGAAGTTGCCAGAACTGTCCCTGAAGCCGCCTTCTGGGACTCCCGCCGACATCGCCGCCCGTCGGCGTGCCGGGTCCGCGGCCGGTCGGCGGTGCCGTGGCGGGCGGTGATGACGCTGCCGGCGCCGGCGCACCTGCCGCTGGGTTCCGGCTGCACGCCCGACCACGCGGTCCTCGACGCCCCGGCCACCTGGTGCGCGGTGGCGGCGCGGCTGGCCGGCGACGGGGCGCACCACCGCGCCCTGGTCGAGGCCGGGGATGAGCGGGGCTCCGAGCGGCTGGCCGACCTGCTGCCCCCGCAGGACGAGGCCGCCGCGTTCCTCGCCGGCTGCGATCCCGCAGCGCGGCGGGTGGCCCTGTCGCTGTGGGCGGCCAACGGCGGGCTGTCGGTCGCCGACGTCGCCACGGCCACCGCCGCCGTGCTCGCCGACGACCTGCGGGCACGGCCGTGAGCGGGCCGCCGGAGGACCGGCCGCCGCGTCGGCGTCCTGCCGGTGATCGCCGCGCCGCCCTGCAGCTGCTGCCCGAGCAGGGCACGGGCCCCTGCGGCAGCAGGCGACGCGGTCTCGGTTCGGCCGCACGGTCCCCGCGGTCGGGCCCGCCGCTGCCCGGGGGACCGGGGACGCCTGGGGCGTTGGTCCCTGTGCCGCACCGGCCCGGGGGTCCACAGTCGGCGGGGCGGGCGGCTGACGACCGTTCCGTCCGACCACGAGTGCGACAGCGCCGAGCGGAGGCAGCCATGCCCACGACGATGCGGACAACGACCGGCCACGTCCGGGCGGCAGTGCTGATCACCGGGGCGGTCGGCCTGGTGGTCACGGGCATCCCGTCCGCCGCGGCGACACCGCCGATGGGTGCGGCGATCGCGCCGGAGATCATCGTCCTGCCGGGCGCCACCTCGGCGGAGGGCATCGCGCACGGCGAGGGCAGCACGTTCTACGCCGGTGACCTGTTCGCGGGCGACATCTTCCGCGGCGATCTGGAGCAGGGAACCGCCGAGCTGTTCATCGACGCACCGGAGGGGCGGTGGGCGGTCGGCATGGACACCGACACCCGGCACGACCTGCTGTACGTGGCCGGCGGCGGCACCGGGCAGGCCTACGTCTACGACCTGCGGACGGGGGCCACCGTCGCCACCTACCAGTTCGCGCCGCCGTCCCCACCCGACGCCGACCCGCCCACCACGGTGGTCAACGACGTCACGGTGACCGAGGCCGGCGCGTGGTTCACCGAGAGCCGCCGGGGTGTCCTGTACTTCGTGCCGATCGACCACCACGGCCGGCCGGGAGCCGAGTTCCGCACGCTGGCGCTGCGGGGACCGGCGGCCGAGACGCCCGGGCCGTTCAACCTCAACGGCATCGCCGCCGTCGGGCACGGCGGCCAGCTCGTGGTCGCCCACGCGGCCGAGGGCGCGCTGTACACGGTGGATCCGGTGACGGGCGACAGCGCCCGGATCGCCGGGGTCGACGTGCCGACCGTCGACGGCATCGTGCTGCACGGCCGGCGGCTGTGGGCGGTGCAGAACAGCAACCAGGTCACCGAGGTGCGGCTGAGCGGGGACCTGACGTCCGGCTCGGTCGTGGAGGTCATCACCAGCGGTCTGTTCCAGGTCCCGGCCACGGCGATCCGGCACGACGGACGGCTCGCCGTCGTGAACGCGAAGTTCGACACCGGCATCCCCCCGACCGCCGGGCAGTACGAGGTCGTGCTCGTCGACGACTGACCCGAGCAGCCGCCCAGGCCGCCGGGCCGGCTCTTCGTCAGCTGTCGTAGGCGTCCGGCCGGCCGGCGCGGCCAACGGGCTCAGGGGGCGGCCGGCGCCGGCGGCGGCCCGGGGCTCTCGCCTGGGGCGGCGGGGATGGCGCCGGTGGTGGCGATCTCGTCGGCGATGTCCGTGAGCTTGCGGTGGGTGACTGAGGAGGTGCGGACGAGGAAGGCGAAGGCCTGGTCGGGGGTGAGCTTGTAGCGCTCCATCAGGATGCCTTTGGCCTGGCCGATGCGGTCGCGGCTGCGGAGCGCGGCCTCCAGGTGCTCCTCGCGTTCGGCGGCGGCCAGCGCGATCGCGGCGTGAACGGCGACGATCCGCGCAACGGCCTCGGAGTCGCCGTCGAAGGCGTGCGGGGTACCGGCGTAGAGGTTCAACGCGCCGAGCTCCTTGCCCGGGGTGACGTAGAGCCGCAGCGAGAGCATGCTGCCCACCCCCAGTTCGCGGGCGGCGGTGGCGAAGCGGGGCCAGCGCTCCTCGGTGGCCACGTCCGGGGCGTGCACCACCTCCTGGCGGAGCGCCGCGTAGCACGGGCCCTCGCCGAGCCGGTCCTGCAGCGCATCCAGGGTGGTGGGGCGTTCTCCGGTGGCTGCCCGGGCCTCGATCCGGGAGCGGCCGACGACGAAGCTGATGCCGACGTCCTCGGCGCCGGGCACGGCGACCGCGGCGGCGGCGGTGATCGCCTCCAGCGTGGTCTCCACCGGCGGGTGCCGCTCGGTGCGCAGCCGGGCCGCGACCTCACGCAAGACCTCGGCGAGATCTGCCATCGGGACCTCCGGCGCCACCGTTCCCCCGGGCGACGCCCACGGTCGCACCCCACCGCCCCCACCGCAATGCCCGTTGCTGCCACAGCCGTTGCGGCAATGCCCCTTGCGCGACGGCGTGCCTCTTGTCGAGCATCGAGCCGGCGTGTCGACCTGATCGGCAGGAGGCCTGCGTGCGGCGGTCACCACCCCCCGAAGATCCGGCGCTGGCGGCGTTGGAGGACATCTGCGCCACGGCGCAGCAGATGATCGCCAACGCCCAGCAGATCCTCCAGCGCTCGGCCTACATCCGCGACGGGCGAGCGGCCGGCCTGCCCTACCGGGAGATCGTGCCGACCGAGCCGCGCCCGCTGATCGTGGAGCTGCTCAGCGCCACCCTGTCCGACCTCACCGACGCGGGAAGCCGCTGGCGACGCGCCGAGGCCCGCGCCCTGCACGACGAGGGTCTGAGCATGGACGCCATCGCCGGGCTGTTCGGCGTCACCCGCCAACGCGTCTCCGCTCTGCTCAACGCCCCCCGCGACCGCTGAGCGCGCGCGGCAGGCCCCGGACCGGCGTGTCCGGCGCAGGTCGGCGACATGTCCGCGCAGCCGCCCGAGCCGCGCCGAGATCGGTGTTTCGGTGGACCGGGAGCGGAGCACACAGGGCAACGCCTGACGGGTGCGGATGCTCAACCAGCGGCCGTCCCCACCCACTAGGGGGAGCGGGTGGCCGCGAATGTGACCGGCCCCTCCAGCGTGACGGCGCCGTCCGGGCCGGAGCGCTGTGTCGAGGTGCTGCAGCAGGTCGTCGAGCTGGTGAGCGCGGGGTGCTCTGCCGTGGAGCAGGTGTCGGTCAGCCTGGCCTGCGGCGAGACGCTGGAGACGGTGGCGGCCGCCGGTGAGCTGGCGCGCCGGATGGACGAGGCCCAGTACGAGGCCGGGGAGGGCCCGTGCCTCACCGCCGCCCGGGAGGGCGTGGTCGTGGTGGTGGCCGACCTGGCCAGCGAGAGCCGCTGGCCACGGTTCGCCCGCCGGATGGCTGCCGAACCCGGGATCCGCAGCGTGGCCAGCCTGCCCATCCGGATCGGCGAGAACCCGATCGGCTCGCTGAACTTCGCCTTTCGGCGCGGGGGGCGTTCTCCGAGCTGTGCCGGGCGGAGGCCGAACCGCAGTTGGCCGCGACAGCCGAGTTGGCGTTGACCGCGGTGGAGTCACAGCAACGAGCAGCCGAGGCCACCGCCCGCGCGGCACAGGGCGAGGAGTTCCTCACCGACCTGGCCCACGACCTGCGCTCGGGCATGACCGTGGCGCTGTCCGCCAACGAGCTCCTCGACATCCAGCGGCCGCTGCTGGGCGCCGAGGGCCGAGAGGTCCTGGACCTGCTCACCGACGAGCTGCGGCGTGCGCGGTGGCTGCTGACCGAGCTGCTGGACCTGGCCCGAGCCGACGCCGCCGGCGCCGAGTCGGCTGCGGAGCTGGTGCCGGCGGTGTACGACACGCTGGCGCGGCACCGCCACCCGGTGCCGGTGCAGGTCGACCCCGCGGCGATCGACGTCCGGGTGCGCCTTCACCCGGTGCGGATCGGCCGCATCCTGGCCAACCTGCTGGACAACGCCGATCGGCACGCGGGTGGAGCGACCGCGGTGCGGGCCGGGCGCGACGGTGACCGGGCCTGGATGGCGGTGGAGGACGGCGGACCGGGCGTGCCGGCCGGTCGCCGCGACCAGATCTTCACCCGCTTCGGGCACGGACGGGTCCTGGAAGAACACGTCGGTGCACACCTGGGGCTGGCGCTGTGCCGCCAGCACGCCCGGCGGGCCGGTGGCGACCTGCTGGTCGAAGACCGGGACGGCGGAGGAGCCCGGTTCCTGCTCGTGCTGCCGGTCACCGCCCTGTGACATCGGGACCGGTGGCCCCCGGCGGGCTGTCCGTCTCCGACGTGGCCACGGCCACCGCCGGCGTCCTCGCCGACGCGCAGCGGGCAACGACGAGCAGCGGGCAACGCCGTGAGCGGGCCGTCGGATGACCGTCAGGCCCAACTGGCCGCGCTCGGCCGGATCCTCGCCGGGTGGGACGCGGCGTTCGGCCCGGTCGGTGAACAGGACCAGGCCGCGGCAGCGGCTGGCTTCGACGACCTGGGCGCCCCCAGCGGCACCGCCCCGCCCCGCGCAGCGGTGGGCAGCGCTCCGCGGCGACCTGGGCCGGCCGGATGCGGGAGCTGGTCGTGTCGGCCTCCGCGGGCAAGATCGGCGGCACGAGGGAGCTGCCCCTGCCGGGGCCACCGGATGAGTGCCCACGGTGCGCACGCACCGACGCCGGCCTCCACATCGTCACCGGATCCGGCGACGATCACCGGCACCTCTGTGGCACCTGCCTGGCCACCGTCGCCCGCATCGAACACCCGCAGCACGACGCCCGCACCCACGACCCGACCGACGAGCCGGCCAACTGCGCGGACGCCGCGCCATGGGAGCCCGCCGGCGGCACCGACGAGGAGGCCGCTGGAGCACGGCCTGGCCGCCGTCCACGAGCTGCAGGTCCGCATCGACCGCGCCCGCGCAGACGCCGCGCGCCAGCTGCTGCAGCTGGCGACCGCGCGGGCCGGCGCCTACGCCGACATGTACCCCGAGGGCGCCGGGATGGTCGCCGCCTCCGACGACCTGATGCAGGAGCTCGAGGACGAACTGCTGCCGGCTGCCGTCGAGCAGCTGCGTGCGCAGGAGAACGCCGTCGATGCCCTGGGCCGGCGGCTTCGCCGGCTGCAGGCCCGGCTCGCCGACCGGCCTGCCGTCGCCGTCGAGCGCACCGCCACCCGGGACGAGGTGCTCGCCGCCCGGCGCGTGCTGCGCCCGCTGGCCGAGTACCACGGCCTGACCCGCCCGCGGGTCGACGCCGCCGGCGCGGTCATCGTCACGGTGCCGGCCGGGGAGCCCGGCCACGGGACGCTGCGCCGGTTCGCCGCCGCGGCCGCCGAGGTCGTCGGCGTGTGGGTCACCGTCGTCGCCGACGACGCCCCCGCGGCGGCCACCGACACCACATCGCTGTGAGCACGATCCCGGCCACGAGCAGCGGCGACCTGAACCGGCTGACTGCGGGTGCGCAGCGCGGCAGCCGCGGATCCGACACGCGAACCTCGCGGCGGCTGCACCGTGGCGCGGGAGACGGCGGCGCCCGGCCCAGCCGGCACTGTCGCTCCTGCCCGCTACCGAGCGCTGACACGTCGGCACAGTTCGTCCGGGGATCGCGCGGGGCCGGTCTTGTGTCCCGGGATGGGTTGACCCTCCGGCGGCGGAGTCTCAGCGTGTGCGGCCTCGGGGCCGCAGTCAGCCCCGCCGCCGGAGGGAGGCGCGCAATGCCGCAGCTGGTACCGGAGTTCGAGTACTACGCCGACCTGGACCCCCACCCGGTCGGGCCGGGGCCGTTCGGGAACCGCCTGGAGGCGACGGTCACCGGCGGAAAGGTCACCGGGGACCGGCTGCGGGGCTCGCTGGTCGGTGCCGGCGCGGATTGGCTGCTGGTGTGCCCCGACGGGTTCGGCCGCCTGGACGTGCGCGCCACGATGCAGACCGACGACGGCGCGTTCATCTACGCCCAGTACTTCGGCCTGGTGGAGCTCACCCCGGCGATCCTCGCGATCATGGAAGGCGGCGGGGCGCCGACGGACTTCGGCGAGCAGTACTTCTTCACCAACCCGCGTCTGGAGACCGGGGACGAGCGCTACGCGTGGGTCAACCGGACGATGTTCCTCGGCGAGGGGCGCGTGCTGCCCGGACCGCGGGTGGAGTACCGGGTCTACCGGATCGCCAACAGCGACTGACCCAGAACCCGACCTGCCCGCCGCCCGGTAGGAGCCCGCGCACAACCGGGTGGAGCAGGGAACGCCGGCTCCCCACGGTAGGCAGACGTGGGCACGGTGGAGCTGTTCGTCGACTGGTCGCCGGTCGTCACCGCGCACCGGTTCCGCACCCGTGCCCCGGCGGCGACCCGCTGGCGGCTGCACGCCGGCGACACCGTGGTCGTGCTCAGCGACGACGTCGCCCCGGCCCGCGCCCGCGTACTGGCCGTCGACCACCCCGAAGTCGAGTTCGAGCTGCTCGACGAGCCCGGCCCCACCGCGGACCCGAGCGCCGACCCGTGCCCGCGCACCGCCGTCGACCTGGACGACGTGCGCGCCCAGGTCGCGGCGTTCGAGGCTGAGCACCCGGCATCGGCGCGGGCAACTACCCCGACGCCTTCTGTGACGCCGACGGCCGGCTCGTCGAGTCCGAGGAGTTCTTCGCCGTCACCGAGCTGTGCGCCATCCTCGAGATCGCGGACCGGCCATCCGCCGGCGCCGCGCCGCGGCGGGCACGCCGGCCCGGGGCCGACGTCGGAGCAGGCCCGCGCGGCCGACCGGGCCGGACATGCGGAGCCGGCGGCGCGCCGGCTGGCCGCGCTCGACGAGTTCCTCGACCAGTCGAAGGCCGCCCACGGGCCGATCGGCGCCGAGGAGATGGAGGCGGCGGTGCGGCGGCTCCGCGCCCGCGGGCCGGGGCGCGACCGGAACCGCGCGCTCCCGCCAGCGCTGGTGTGGCGCCGGGGCACCGCCGCGGAACTGGAGGAGATGCGGGCCCGGCTGCGCGATTTCGAGGAGCGCTACGGCGCGCCCAGCGACCACGTGCTGGAGGTCGCCGCCTTCCACGCCGCCGATGGCCTCGTCGAGACGGACGATCTGGTGGCCTGGTCGTCGCTGTGGGACCGCTACCGCGGCCTGACCGAGCCGCTGGAGAAGACGGCGCCAGCGGTCAAGGCGCGGGTCCGGGTCGACATCCACCTGAGCCCGGACGGGGTCCGCACGCTCGCCTCCACGAGCGACGTCTCCCCGCCGGTGACACTGACGCCCGGTGACCTCGTCGAGGTGACCGACGGCGAGTCCACCCGGCCGGCGATCGTCGACCCGCTCGACGGCGACACCGTGTCCCTGGTGGTGCGCTAGGTGTGATGCCCAGCCAGGTTGTTCAACCTGGCTGGGCATCACAACTAGGTCTGCCGCCGTCGTCGGCTGTCCGACCTGGTCTGCCGGGAGGACCGGTGGAGATGCCCGAGAAGTGCGCGTGCATGAAACCGGGCCGGACGCCCCCGTCAGGCCCCCGCCACGTCGCGGGCGGCGGCCCCCGGTTCGGTCAGGCAGCGCCAGGCCGGGACGCGCAGCACCCGCCAGCCGAGCCGCTGCAGCACCAGGTCACGAACGAGATCCTGGCGACGTTGCCGGCCACGGGCGTCGGTGTGCTGTGTGCCGTCGCACTCCACGTCGAACTGACGGCCGTCAGCGGTGATCACCGCAAAGTCCAGTTCGTAGCCGTCGACGACCGGCTTGAGCTGCACACTCAGGCCTGCATCGGTGAGCGCCGCGTACAGCCGCCGCTCGGCCTCCGAGTGCAGCCGCCGGTCTTCTCGGTCGGCCGGTGACGGCGTCGGGTGTTCGCGCCGGGCGACGTCGGCCAACACTGCCAGCGTCGGCGTCGGCAGCTGCGCCAATGCGCTGGCGTCACCGGCTACGACCAGGGCACGGCGGGCGCGGCTGACCGCGACGTTGACCAGATTCCGTTGCTCCTCCACCCAGCGCGCGCTTCCGTACCGTGCTCCAGCGGCGAGCACCGGGCTGAACAACACGATGTCGCGCTCGCCGCCCTGGAAGCGGTGCGCGGTCCCCACAGCGACCTCACGGGCCGTCCACTGCTCCTCACCGAGGGCGCGGCGCAGCTCGTTGTCGATCAACGCTGCCTGGGCGGCAAAGGGGGTGACCACGCCCAGACTGCCCCGCTCGTCGGGGTGGTCGAGGACCCAGCGGACGATCGCGTCGGCTTCGGCACGGTTGACCGCCCCACTGCGCGGGCCGGGCTCGGTCTGCCCGGCCACCTCCAGCCAGTGGAGGCCGCGAACCGTGCCGTCCTGCCGGGTGACATCGGTGAGCACCCGCAGGGTGCCGCCGTAGAAGGCCTCGTTGAAGTATGCGGCGATCTCCGGATGGCAGCGGTAGTGCTCGTCCAGCAAGAACGGCGGCCGGCCGGCGCGTCGGGCGAAGGCTGTGTAGGCGGAATCCTGCCCATAGGAGACGGCGCGGGCGTGCAGGTCGTCCTGGCTGGCTCCGACGGAGGCAGCGACGATGGCGACGTCGCGGGGCGTGAGGGTGACGACGGGGGCCAGCTGGTTGGGGTCGCCGACGATGACCAGCCGCTTGGCCCGGTAGGCCAGCGGCAGCACCTCGGCCACGCCACACTGGCTGGCCTCATCGATGACGACGAGGTCGAACAGGCCGGCGGTCAGGGGGAAGTTCTGCCCGGCGGACAGGGCGGTGCAGGCCCAGCCGGTCGCTGAACGGAGGGCCTGGGCCACGGCGGCCAGGCGCGCGGCTCGGGCGCCGCGACGCAGGCGAGCCAGGTGCTTCAGCGCGGTGGCCCCGGCGCTGATCTGTGTCGCGACGGTGTGCTGGACGGCGGTGAGACTGGCCTGCTCCCACGCGTGGTCGGCGGCGGCGAGCTGGTCCCGCTCCGTGTCGGGGTCTCGTGGGCCGAGGGCGGTGACCTCGGCGTGGAGGGCGTCCCAACGCAGTTCGGCTTCGGCCCACTCGGCGAGGTCGGTGAGCTGTACGGCCCGTTCGGTCGGCACCTGAGCTGCGGTCAGCGTGCGGCGGGTGCGGGCGGCGGTGAACCAGCGGGAGCGCTCGACCCGTCGTGCACGGCGGGCGAGCTGAGCGCGGCGGTCGCGCACCGGGGAGGCTGCCGGCTGGCCCCACAGCAGGGTGCGGCGGGCCTCGAGGTCGAGGGCGAGCTGTCCGAGCTCGCCATCAACGGCGGCCCGGTGGGCCAGGGCGTCGTGCAGTCGGGTCCTGGTGGCGACGGCGACCTCGAGCTGGCGTCGGCTGATGGCGGCGGACACCCCGGGAGGCACCGGACGTCCGGCGAGGGCTTCCAGGGTCGGCGGGAGGGCCTCGCGCTGCTCGGCATTGCCGGTGCGGATGAGCAGCCCTTCGTCGATCGGGGTAGCGCGCTCGACGGCGACCTTCACGGCCTCGTTGTTGGTGGAGGCGACGAGCACGGTGTCCCCACGCAGCCAGGCCGCGGCGACGATCGCCGCGACGAGTTGGCTCTTGCCCGTCCCGGGTGGGCCGGTGATGACGGTGACCGGCAGGACCCCGGTGGCGGCGAGGGCCTGCTCCTGGGAATCGTTGAGTGTCAGCGGTGCGACCGGCGCCGGTTGGTCGGGCAGTGCGACGTCGGGAGCGGGCTCCAGCAGGTAGCGGGCGGCTGTCCGCAACCAGTCCGGGCGGGTGCGTAGCTGGGTGAGCTCTTCGACGAGTCCGGCAGTGGCGGCGTTCGTTGCACCCCGGTAGGCGACGGCCGCGTTGTACACGCCCGAAGCGCGCGGCCCAGGTGTGGATGACAGCCGCTGCGGGTCGAGGGCGGGGTGGTCGTCGAAGCCGAGCGCGGTAAGCACGTCGGCCAGCTGGCTCACGAGCCCTTCAGCGTCGCCGACGGCGAGGCCGCCGGCCGTCACGGCGCGTGCCGCGGCGAGCGCCTCGGGCGGGAAGAAGTCCTCGCACAGCAGCGCCGGGTTCAGGTAGGGCTCCGCGTCCTTCGCGAGCGCGTCCGTCTCCTCCGCGGTGGGTGGTTGCAGCGCGGTGACGACGAGGGGTGCGACGCGGCGGACGCGCCGTCGGTCGGGGACGACGACCAGCGGCCAGCCGTAGAAGACGGCCTCGTCGTTCCCGGCACCGTCGAAGAGCTGCCGCAGCTCGGGTCCCACTGGGACGGAGTCGGCCGTGCCGGCGAGCAACTGCTCCGTGGCGAGAGGGAGCGTTGCCCATGAATCGGCGGCGGTGTACTCGACCGGCTGGGCCAGTCCGGTGCGCTGCACACAGGCGAGGTGGTAGCGGACCAGCTCGTCCCACCGAGGGTCGACCGGTACGGGAGCTGGCGCGGGGAAGGCCGCGGCCGAGACGGGCGGACGAGCTCGGGCGACCACTCCACCATGCGCTGCGGCACCAGCCCGGTCGTGGGTCTGCTCCGGGCACTGCAGGCAGGCAGTCCACTTGGTGTCGGGATTCCAGCGAGCCTTCGTCCCCGCCGGCAGGATTCGCTGACAGCGCCGGCACGTCGTCGCGTACTTCAACGAGATGCGCCGCTCAGCCACTCGCCCCACCGTCCCCCGCCCCGATGTCCGCAGGCAAACCCGCCCCGCTACGGCCCGCGTGCAACCTGCCCTGACGGAACGCTATGGCACGGATCTGACATGTGAGCGAAGGCAGACAGGCGCGACGTATCCGACGCCCCGCATCTGCACCGCCATCCGCAGCCCACCGTGACATCTCGGTCGGGTGAAGCCAGCCGGTCGGCCTTGCGCTTCTGGGCGCAGGGCAGTCCTGCACAGGGCAGCCCGTTCGATGGACGTTTGCGATCTCGGCGTGGCCAGCCGATCCGCACCTGCGCGCGACAATGCCTGCGCTTCCCCCTCGGTGCGGAACCCGCCCGAGGAGACCACGAGGAAGTCAGATCTGCGGACAGTCTGCGCGGACAGATCAGGGCTCGCCAGCGCCTCCCTGAAACGGGCTCGATCTCCGACGAGTGGCGGATCGCAGCTCACTCAGGTGCGGCGTGCTCGCCAACAACAGCGGCCGGATATCGGGGCCGGCGTCCGTTCCGAAACACGCGAGGTCAGCCTGGCGCGTCACTGCCTCGTCGACAGATGTGCTGGTCGCAGCACCTAGCCGTGCCAGAGGGAAGCCTCCGGGCCGGACGCGGCGTATCCCGGAATGACGATCTCGGGTCGTCCCGGTCGGCGCGCTGCCTTCCGACCATGGCCACGGAGCCGCGCCCATCGCACCCCTCCCCCACCGGGACGGCTGCGGGCGGGACGGCTCACATCCCGGTGCCCAGGTCCCCTGGGACACCCGGGTGGGATCACACCTCTCCCGGCCGATGGAGCCCGGTGCCCGCGACACAGCACGCTGGAATCGGTGGGAGCGACGTATCCGCAACTGATCGGCGGGCTCGAGCGAGGCTTTCTGCTTCCGCGATCGAGCGGCTCGGCGCCCCCCGGTCGTCGGAGGACGCGGGGGCGCCCTCCGACGACCGTGCGGGTCAGCGGCTGCCGCCACCGATCATGGGATCGTCGTCGGCGTCCACCGCACCCCTCTCGGCACCCTCGGTGGAGGTCCTGGTGGTGTAGCCACCGGTATCGGACTCGTCGACCAAGACCTCGTCCCTCACCGCGTCCGCCGGTGGCTGTCGGACGACGGTGACCTCCTCGGGCCGGCTCGGGTGCGGCTGCTGTCCCGCCCCCTCGTTCTTCCCCTTCGATCCGGCCGCGACGGCGCCTGCTGCGGCGGCAGCGGCCCCCGCCACGGCAGCCGCACCCGCGGCGACCGCCTTGCCCGAGACGCCGGCCTTGCCGCTGTCCCCCCGGGAGGGGAAGGCGGCGTTGGCACCGGGGGTGCCGACGTCCTCGCCGGGGTTGATCGATCCACGCCAGCCGCCCGTGGCGTAGCCCTCGCTCTCCACGAGGGCCTTGAAGCGCTGCAGGTCGGACTCCACCTGCCTCTGCACGACGTTCAGCTTGTCGCCGACCTGCTCCACGAGCCCCTCCGGCTCGTACTCCAGCGACAGGTGCACGATGGTGGACCCCGTGCCGACCGGCTCGAACCGGACGGCCCCGGCGTTCGTCGCGCCCTCTGTCGCGGCCCAGGCGACCTTCTGGTCCGGGACCTGCTCGAGGATGGTGGCGTCCCACTCCCGCCGCACTCCGGCGATCTCGGCCACCCAGTGCAGACGCCGGTCGGTGTGCTGCCGCACTTCCTTCACCCCGCCCATGAAGTGCGGGAAGTCCTCGAACTGGGTCCACTGGTTGTAGGCGGTCGTCACCGGTACGTCCACCTGGATCGACTTCTCGGCCTTGGTGGTCATCACTCACCTCTCACTGGTCGGCTCCTGGACTCGACCCCTGTCCGCTACCCAGGCGCGGGAGACCGATGCCCGTCGCTGCGTTCGCCGTCTCTTCGGCGCGTGATCCCTGTCCGCGGAGTGACGGTCTCCCGCCCGAACGACCGAGCAGCCCGACCGACCGGCGACCGCACTGGCCGACCTCCAGCAGGAAGCGGTCGTACTCCGGGCCCGCGCGTGGGTCCAGGCGTGGACGGTCGCCCCGACCCGGGCGAGGCCCCCGTGCGGCCGGCACCCGTGCCCCCCCCCGTTGCGACCACTGCGGGCATCGGCGGGGATCCGCGCGCTCCGCTCACCGGAGGCGGCCCTCCCGGCCTGCGCCGCCCTGCCCTGTCGTGATGCTCGTGGGCCCTGCCCCCGGCACGAACCGTGCGGGTGTGCACCGACTCGCTTCTCGGACTCAGGAGAACTGCCCGCCGTCGCTGACCGCGGGGCCGGTGTCCTCCTCGGAGCCGACCTCGCCGGCACCTTCGGATCAGCTACCGGCGGCCAGACGCCGGCCCATCTGCTCGTGCACGGCCTGGATGCCCTGCAGGGGCCGCATCATCACGCGGAACTCCACGACCCGGCCGGCGTCGTCGCACCGGACGATGTCGACGCCGTTGACGTACCTGCCCTCCACGCTGGTCTCGAACTCGAGCACCGCGGTGTCCCCGGAGAGGACCTGCTTGGTGTACCGGAAGCCCCCGGCTGCACCGGCCAGCGTCCGGGCTGCCGCCTCGAGGTACTGCCTCGTGACGGCCTTCCCGCGCTGCGGCGTGTAGACCACCGGCGAGTAGAAGACGACGTCATCGGCGAGCAGCTCGTCGAGCCCGCCGGGGAGGTCCCCTGCCAGGAACCGGTGCCAGCGGGCGATCACGTCGTCGATCACGGCGCCTCCTCGTCGGTCGGGTGTGGAGCGCGGTCGCGTCCCGGCACGGATCCTGCCCTCCGGAGGCGACCGCGGTCGCGACCGACGGTCCGGGAGCCCCGGTCACGCGGGCGGCGTCAGGCCCCGCCGCAGCTCGTCCAGGGCCTGCGCGAGGTCCACCCGCGGCGCCCAGCCCCACCCGCGCGCCCGGTCGGTGCGCAGCTGCCCGGTCCAGACCGGCTCGTCGGTCCACTCGGGTTCGATGCCCAGCGCGTCGGTCACCGTGCCGAGGTAGTCCCGCCACGTCGCCGGCTCCCCCGCGACGACGACCGGGGTGGTGCTCCCGGCCACGGGGCCCCGCTCCGGGTCGTCGGCGGTCGGGACGGCGCCCGTGGCGACGTCCGCGATCAGCGTCGCCAGGTCGTCGACGTGCACCCAGGCCCAGGTCTGCGCCGGGTTCGCCCGGGCCTCCCCGTCGCGGACCTGCCGCGGCCGCAGGGTGTTCCAGATCGAGGTGTCGCCGGCGCCCAGGATGGCCGGCGGGCGGACCAGCACGGTGGTGAGCCCGCCGATCCGCGCCAGCGCGGCGTCGGTGGCGTTCTTGGTGTCCGGGTAGTCGCCGCTGCCCTCGGGGAGGAGGACGCCGTCCTCGGCCACGTCCCCGACGCCGGCCGACCGGTCGTAGACCCCGGCGGTGGACACGTGCACGAGCCGGGCGACGCCGGCGTCCCGTGCCGCCCGGGCGAGGACCGGTGTGCCCTCGACGCCCACCCGGTGCTGCACGTCGCGGGAGGAGCCCATCGGGTGGACAGTCGTGACGACAGCGTCCGCGCCGCGGGTCACGGCGCGGGCGAGGCCCTCGTCGGCGAAGTCGCCGACGTGCTCGTCGACCCCGGCGAGCGCGGGGGCGCTGCCGGCGCGCCGGACGACGGCGCGCACCTGCGCCGACCGTGCGGCCAGCGCCCGGCACACCGCGGCGCCCACCAGTCCGTTCGCGCCGGTCACCACGACGACGGGCGGGGGATCGGCCATGCCGTCCACCCTGCCAGCGACGGCGCGAGGCCGCCCGCGGTGCCGGAGCGCCTCGGACACCGGGCGGGGCACGCCACCAGCAGGGGGCATCCACCGATCGATGGATGCCCGTCGTCGCCGGTTGCCCGATGTCGGGGGCGGCGCGGGTGAGGTCTTCGGCATCCTCGGCCCCAACGCCGCCGGCAAGACCACCACGGTGGAGTCGATCGCGGGCCTGCGCGTGGGCGACGCCGGTTCCGTCCGGGTCCTCGGCATCGACCCCTGGACCGATCGCCCGGCGCTCACCCGTGTGCTCGGCGTCCAGCTGCAGGAGAGCCGGCTGCAGCCGAGGATCACGGTGGACGAGGCGCTCGCCCTGTGGAGCTCGTTCCACGACGACCCGCTGCCGTGGCGTGCCCTCGCCGAGCGGCTCGGGCTCGGCGCCCAGGGCGGCACGCGCTTCGCCGACCTCTCCGGTGGCCAGCAGCAGCGCCTGTCCATCGCGCTGGCCCTCGTCGGCCGCCCGCGGGTGGCGGTCCTCGACGAGCTCAGCACCGGCCTCGACCCGCGCGCCCGGCGCCAGGTGTGGGACGTCGTCCGCGAGCTCCGCGCCGACGGCGTGACCGTCCTGCTCGTCACCTACTCGATGGAGGAGGCGCAGCAGCGCTGCGACCGGATAGCGATCATCCACTCCGGCCGGGTCCGCGCCCTCGACACCCCCGACGGCCTCGTCCGCCGCGCCACCGCCGCCACGATCACCTCGTTCACCGCGTCGGCCCCCGTCGACCTCGAGGACCTCCGCGCCCTCGACGGCGTCAGCAGCGTGCACGGCGACGCCGGCCGCATCGTCGTCGAGGGGACCGACGGCGCGGCGCTCGCCGTCCTCGACCGGCTGCGGCAGCAGCGCGTCACGCCGTCCGGCCTGCGCGTCGTCGACGGCCCGCTCGACGCCGCCTACCTCGACCTCACGTCCACGACCACGACCACCGAGGAGACGCCCGCATGAGCACCACGACCACCGGCCCCCGCCCCGGCACGGGCGGCGCCGGCGCCGCCGTGCTGCGCGCCGAGGCGCGGCTCTTCGGCCGCGAGCTCGGGTCCCTGTTCTGGATCCTGCTGTTCCCGACGATCCTGCTCGTGATCATCGGCGCGATCCCCGGCTTCCGCGAGGCCGACGCGAGCCTCGGCGGTCAGCGCGTCGTCGACCTCTACACCTCGACCGCCGTGCTGCTGGCGATGATCATGGCCGCGATCCTGGCGATGCCGTCGGTGATCGCGGCTACCGCGAGCGGGGCGTCCTGCGACGGCTCCGGACGACGCCGGTGCACCCCGGGGCCCTGCTGTTCGCCCAGGCCGGCCTGCACGCGGCCGCCGTCCTCGTCTCGGTCGCCCTGGCGCTGGGCGTGGCGCGCCTGGTGTACGGCGTCCCGCTCTCCCGGGCCGTGGCCTGGTACGCGGTCTGCGCCGTGCTCGCCACCGCGGCGACCTCCTCCATCGGCGCCGTCGTCACCGCGGCGGCCAGGACCACCCGGGTCGTGCAGACGGTCGGCACGATCGTGCTGTTCCCGTGTGGATGGGGATCACGCCCGCCCCCGGCGCCGTGAACTACACCGGGCGCACAGCTCTGGCGTTCGCGCTGTGCTGGCTCAACCCGTGGTACGCGATCTTCGCCTGGATCGGCTACATCGACGCGTACTCGGCGCTGCGCGGCGTGTGGGTGTACGTCGGCGTCGCGGTCGTGGCGATCGCCCAGGCCGGTGCCCAGTCCGGCGGGTTCCCGCCGGACGGTCCCGTGCAGACCGTGGTCTTCGTCGCGCTCGTCGGGCTCAACGTCGGGCTGGTGATGGTGTTCATGCGGCTGGCCGAGCAGACCGAACGGCGCAACGCCGAGCTCGAACGCCTCAACTCCGACCTGCAGCGGCTGCTCGACGAGAACGCCTCGCTGCACGCGCAGCTGCTCGTGCAGGCCCGGGAGGCGGGCGTGCAGGAGGAGCGCCGGCGGCTGGCGCGCGAGATCCACGACACCATCGCGCAGGGCCTCGCCGGCATCGTCACCCAGCTCGAGGCGGCCGGCGGAGGCCAGCGGCAGGAGCGGGCCCCGCGGCTGGCGCGCCAGGCGCTCGGCGAGGCACGCCGCTCGGTGCTCGCGCTGGCGCCCCGCGACCTCGACGGCGCGACCCTGCCCGCTGCGCTCGGGTCGGTCGTCGACGGGTGGGCCGCCGACCGCGCCGTCCGGGCCGACGTGGCGGTCGTCGGCGACCCCGTCGCCCTGCACCCCGAGGTGGAGGCGACCGTGCTGCGCATCGCGCAGGAGGCGCTGACGAACGTGGCCAAGCACGCCGGCGCGGGCCGGGTCGGCGTGACGCTCTCGTACGACGACGACGAGGTGGTGCTCGACGTCCGGGACGACGGCGTCGGGTTCGACCCCGCGGCGCCGGCCGCGGAGAGCTCGTTCGGGTTGCACGGCATGCGCCAGCGGGCCGAGCGGCTCACCGGCCGGCTCGCCGTCGAGTCACGGCCCGGGAGCGGTACGGCCGTGTCGCTGCGGCTTCCCCGGCTGGCGAGAGAGGCGGCCTGAATGCGCGACCCCATCCGCATCGTGGTCGCCGACGACCACCCGGTCGTCCGCGACGGCGTGCGCAGCATGCTCGCCGGGGTGCCCGACTTCGACGTGGTGGGTGAGGCGGCCAGCGGACCCGAGGCCGTGGCGCAGGTGCGGGCCACCGATCCCGACGTGGTGGTCATGGACCTGCGGATGCCGGGCGGTGGCGGCGTCGACGCCGTCCGTGCCCTGCGCCGGGCGGGGTCGCGGGCCGCCGTCCTCGTCCTCACCACCTACGACACCGACTCCGAGACCGTCGCCGCGATCGAGGCCGGCGCCACCGGCTACCTGCTCAAGGACACCCCCGCCGAACGGCTCTTCGAGGCGGTGCGCGCCACGGCGGCCGGCGAGACGGTGCTCTCCCCCGCCGTCGCGGGCCGGCTGGCCTCGCACGTGCGCTCGCCGTCGGCGTCCGGGACGCTGAGCGGGCGCGAGCGGCAGGTGCTGGCGCTCGTCGCCCGGGGCACCTCCAACTGCGCCATCGCCGAGGAGCTGTTCGTCAGCGAGGCCACCGTCAAGACGCACCTGGTGCACGTGTACGAGAAGCTCGGGTGAGCGACCGCGCCGCAGCGGTGGCGACGGCGTACGAGCGCGGCATCCTCGGCTGATGTGCGGGGATCGGCACCGCCCCTCCGCCGGCGCGCGGTACCGCGTTCGACGACGTCCGCCGGGACGCGATGTACGAGGTCGGCCGGGTGACCGGTGCTGCCGTGGCGGACGGAGCCGTCGACCTCACCGTGGAGCTGGTGCGGATCGACGGCGTCGACCCGGGCCTGGTCCCCGGCGCGGCGGGCGAGGGCGCGGTCGTGGACCGGCTCGCCCGGCGGCTCGGCGCCCGCGGCTTCGACGTGGAGGTCGTGCCCGCCCGCTCCGCGCCCGGCCGGCCCAGCCTGATCGCCACCTCCCGGGGGGTGCGGCGGCGGCCGGAGCCCGGCCCTGAACGGTCACCTCGACACGGTCGGCGTCGCGGGCATGGCCGCGCCCTTCGCCGGTCGGGTCGTGGGCGACCGCCTGGAGGCAGCAGCCGGCTCCCCCGTCCACGTCTCCGGGTGCAGTGAGCAGGCCGGCGTGGTCACCTGGGGTCCGCAGGTCGGGGAAGCGGTCCAGGAGGTGGCATGCCACGGGTCCACCTGCTGGCGACGGGCGGCACCATCGCGAGCCGGCAGACCGGTGCCGGCCTGACGGCCACCACGCCGGCGGCGGAGCTGCTCGCCTCGGCCGGCCCGCTCTCCGACCTCGACGTGACGGTCGGCGACAGGTCCACCGTGGGCAGCTTCGCGCTCTCGACGGCCGATCTCCGCGCCCTGGTGCTCGAGGTCGGCCGCTGCCTCACCGAGGACGTGGCCGGGGTCGTCGTCACCCACGGGACCGACACGATGGAGGAGTCGGCCTACCTGGCCGACCTGGTGCACGACGATCCCCGGCCGGTGGTGTTCACCGGGGCGCAGCGGGCGTTCGACTCCCCGGCTCCCGACGGCCCGGGCAACCTGGCCGCGGCGCTCCGCGTGGCCGCCTCCCCGCGAGCCCGCGGCCTCGGGGTGCTGCTGTGCTTCGACGGTCTGGTGTACGCGGCGCGCGGCGTGCGCAAGGTCGACACGCTCCGCAGCGCGGCCTTCGACGCCCCGGGCCGGGGTGCGCTCCTGCGGGTGACCGACGCGTCGGTCCTCCCCCTCGCCCGGCCGTCCCGGCGGGGAGCCGTGCCGCTCGACCTTGCGGAGGAGCTGCCGCGCGTCGACGTCGTCCCCTGCTACCTCGGCGCGGACGACGCGCTGCTGCGGGCGGCGGTGCAGGCCGGCGCCCGGGGCGTCGTCCTCGAGGCCTTCGGGGCCGGCAACGTCCCGCCGGCGATCGCCGACGCGGCCGGCGAGCTGGTGTCCGGCGGCATCCCGGTGCTCGTCAGCTCCCGGGTGCCGTCCGGTCCGGTCGCCCCCCTCTACGCCGGCGGCGGGGCGAGCCTGGCGCGGGCCGGCGCCCGGTTCGCCGCCGACCTGAGCCCCTGGCAGGCCCGCCTGCTGCTGAGCGCCGCCCTGGCGCTCGCCCCCCAGGACCCGCACCGGGTCCTCGACGCCCAGCTGGGACCGTGACGACCCCGGAGGAAAAGTGGCCAAGGAGATCTTCGTGTCCTTCGGCGTCGACGTCGACGCCGTCGGCGGGTGGCTCGGCTCGTACGGCGGGGAGAACTCCCCCGACGACATCTCCCGGGGTGTGTTCGCCGGCGAGGTCGGCGTGCCCCGCCTCCTCGAGCTGTTCCGGCGCTCCGGCCTGACGCAGACGTTCTTCTGGCCCGGGCACTCCATCGAGACGTTCCCGGAGCAGTTCGACGCCTGCGTCGCGGCCGGGCACGAGATCGGCGTCCACGGCTACAGCCACGAGAACCCGATCGCGATGAGCCGGGAGCAGGAGCGGGCCGTGCTGGACCGCTGCATCGAGCTGATCGAGCAGAAGGCCGGGCAGCGCCCCACCGGCTACGTCGCCCCCTGGTGGGAGTTCAGCGGCGTCACCAACGAGCTCCTGCTCGAGCGCGGCATCAAGTACGACCACTCGCTGATGCACCGCGACTTCGAGCCCTACTACGTCCGGGGCGGCGATTCCTGGACCAAGATCGACTACGAGGCGCCGGCGGAGAACTGGATGGAGCCGCTGGTCCGCGGGGAGGAGACCGACCTCGTCGAGATCCCGGCGAACTGGTACCTCGACGACCTGCCGCCGATGATGTTCGTCAAGTCCAGCCCGAACAGCCACGGCTTCGTGAACCCGCGGGACATCGAGCAGATGTGGCGCGACCAGTTCGACTGGGTGCACCGGGAGATGGACTACGCGGCCTTCACCATGACCATCCACCCCGACGTCGCGGGACGGCCGCAGGTGCTGCTCATGCTCGAGCGGTTGATCGAGCACATCAACGGGCACGAGGGCATCCGCTGGGCGACGTTCGACCAGATCGCCGACGACTTCCTGCACCGCTCGCCCCGGGGGACCTCGACCGCTTGACGGGGCCGGGGCCCACGGTCGCGGGACGGGACATCGTCCCGCACCGGTGTGGACGCGCCGGACACCCTGGCGCGGCCGAGCGAGGAGGGGTAGGGAGGAGCTGTTCCGGCCCTCGACGAGGGAGGCCTCCCGTGGCCGACAAGTCCCCCCACGACAACCACTCCACCAAGAAGTCGGGCAAGGCCGTGAAGGCCAGGCGCAGCGAACGCAAGGAGAAGCAGCGGGCCGCCACGGAGATGGAGCGGCTGATGCACCCTCGGCGGGCCAAGAGCTGACCGGACGCCTCGGCGCGGCCGATCCGGAGGGGGATCGCGGCCGTGGACGGGGCGCACGCGGACCGCACCCGGGCCGGCGCGCGGACAGCGGAGCAACTCCACGACGTCGCGCAGGACCGGGCCGCGGCGATCATCGCCGACGACGCAGCGCGCATCGCCGGCTTCGTCCCCGAGGACCGGGTGGTGGTCGACGCCTCGGACATCTCCCCCGGGGGTCGGACATCTCCCCGGGGGAAGCGGTTCCCCGGGCTCGTCGGGTCCGGTGAGCTGACCCACTCGGCCATGGGACCGGTCGGCCCGCTCCGGGTCCGCGTCCACGGCGACACCACGGTGCTGACCGGGCGGGTGGCGAACACCGACCACCACCGGGGCACGCGGTTCGACGCGGACGAGTGGACGACCGACGTCC
Organism: Geodermatophilus sp. SYSU D00758; assembly: GCF_054049955.1. NCBI lineage: Bacteria > Bacillati > Actinomycetota > Actinomycetes > Geodermatophilales > Geodermatophilaceae > Geodermatophilus > Geodermatophilus sp. SYSU D00758. The sequence continues at coordinate 70,083 of NZ_JBJGYK010000011.1, read as the reverse complement.
TCGTCCGGCAGGGCGACCGCTGGGCGTGCGTGCTCACCCACGTCACCGACGCCAGGGGCTGACGCGGGCAGGGGTCCCTCGCGGCGCGCGGCTCGGGTCACGCTCCCGTCGTCGAGCGGCCAGGCGCACGCTGACGCGGCCCCGACGGATCACGGCGAGACCCGCCGTGGTGCCGGTGCCGGCGGGTCGGGCGTCCCGCCACCCCGTGCCGTGCGGCTCACGCTGACCCGGCAGTTGTCCCCCGCCCGGTGCGGGCAGGCCGCCGGATCGGCGCAGGGGAAGCCCGCTGCAGGTGCTCGGGCTAGGCCCTCCAGGGCCTGCACCGCCTCCTCGTGCCGGGCGTCGGTGATGTCGTAGGACTCGTGCCAGGCCTCGGAGGACCGGACGGCCATGGCCGGTAGATCGAAGCCGTGCGCCTCGACGGCCTCCAGGAAGTCGACGTGAGCCCCACCCCAGGGGATCCTCCGCCGCAACAGACGACGCACCGGGCCCGGTCGCCCGGCAGCCCAGTCCAGGAGCCTCGCCCTGTGCCGCAGGAGTGCGGCGCCGATCCAGCCCGGCTCGGGCGACGGCGTGTCCGTGGTCATGTCCCACGGCGACCGGGGCCGCCCCGCGCGCTCGAGCCGGCGGGACAGGCACCAGACCACCGCCAGCTGCAGCGCCAGGACGGCCGCGGCCACGGTCAGGGTCACGAGCGCGGGCAGGGTCGACGGTTCGGGCGGTTCGGTCGGTGGGCGCTCCGTGTAGGCGATGAACCCGGCCGCGACCACCGGGAGGGCCATGCAGGCAGCGGCGGCCACCCGTACGCCCGTGAGCAACCGGGCAGCCACCCCACCGAATTCCCGGTGGGCCACGAACGTCGCCGCGGCAGCCGCGGTCGTGAGCAGCAGGACGACGACGTTGTTCGCCTGGTCCTCCCCCGGTGACTCCTGGGTGGCGACGTGCCAGGCGACCGATGCCAGGACCGCGCAGATGGCGATCCCGGCGAGCGCCATGACGCCGAGCCATCCCGCTGACTGCACCCGGAGGTCGACCTGGGCTCGACAGAGGCTGCCCGGCGGGACCTCGACGCCGTGCAGCCCGACCATCAGGGCATCGCTCTCCTCGTGGTCGGCGGTCAGCCGCGGCTCGGGGTCGCTCTCCGGTCTCGGCGTACCGGCGGGGTGCCGGGCCTCGTTCGGGCGGCCCGCGATCAGGGTCGCCTTGCCGATCCGGACGCCGGTGGGCGCGACCAGTTCCAGGTGGTAGCTGGCAGCCCGCTCGGCCGACGGGACCTGCAGCCGCAGCCGGGTCGCGGTCCAGCCCAGTGCCGCCGCGGTGCGCAGGGGTCGGCGGTGGAAGGGCGGCGGGCGGAGTGCCCGGTACTCATAGCGCATCTCCGTGCGGTCGTCGAGCCACAGCCGCGGCTGCTGGTACCTCCACCGGATCGGCTCGACGAAGGACATGCGCAGCAGCCGGTGCCTGCCGTCCTCCACGGGGAGGAAGACGTACATGCTGAAGCCGGAGCGCATCTGCCGTGCGACACGGTGGAACCCGGGTGACCGGCGGAGGACGGCGAGCGGGTCGCCCTCGATCCCGGCGGACTCGTCGTAGCGCTCCCACTGGGCACCCACCTGGTCCTTCGTGCCCGCGATCAACTCGTGGACGAACGTGTCGACGTCCGCGCCCCCGGCAGCACCCGGCCCGGCCGGGCCGATCGCCGTGTCGGCGGCCGCGCGCAGGATCGATTGGTCGAGCTGCTGGACGAGCCGCAGGCCGGGCGTGCTGACCGGCTGCCCGTCCTCCCTGGTGATGTGGAAGTCGACCAGGGTCCGTCGCCGCATGACCGTGATCGGCACGAGCCAGTAGCGCTCGTCGCCGTCCACGAAGAGCGGCGCGTCGTCGCGTACCCGCAGGTCGATCAGGATCTCGCGGACGACGTTCCGCTCGTCCTGGAACGTGATCTTCTCGACGCGTCGCAGCACCCACTGCGGGAACTGCAGTTCCGCGAGCAGCAGGCGACGACCGACCTCGGTGCAGAACGCACCCGGCATCCTGCCCTCGCTGAAGACCGTGCTGCCCCGGAGCGCCAACGAGACGTGGTCCCCCGGCCACGTCACCTCGGGCGGTCCGTCCTCGAGCGCGGGCCCCGGTGCCTGCTCCTCGTGCGCATCCAGCAAGGACATGCCGGCACTCCCGACGATCACGGCTGCGGCGGCACGGCCGTACCCGGCCGGCCCTCGAGGCGGCCCCCTCTCGAGGGCCCACCGTAGGCGGCGTGCGTCACCGTGCCGTCACGCCGGCATCACCGCAGCCTGCAGGGGACGACGCCCGCCCGCGTCGCCGCCGGCCGACGGCTCCGGCGACGAGGAGGGCCGGGGACCACCGGTCCGCGTCACGGCAACGGTGACGGAGCCGTGACGCGGTCCCTGCCACCGTGGACCGGTCAGGGCCGGGCCGCGGTGCCCGGTCGTCGGCCACGGCGTCGGGATGGAGAAGCCATGACCCTCGAGTCGCCGGAGCGGGTCGGGCTCACGGCAGTCGACCACGAGGTGCTGCTGCGGGAGCTCCGCGCCCGGGAAGCCGACGGCGCGGGCGCCGGTACTCGCGAGACGGTGGCTGCTTCCGGCCTCCCGGCCGCTGCTGCACCGGTCCCCCTCACCGGCTCGCCGCACGTCGGCGAACTGGCGGCGGTGCCGACCGAGGACCTGGCCGCCGCGCTGCGCGCCGCGCAGAAGGTCGTCTACGGCACCGACGACCGCCTCGACGTCCATCAGGTCACCGACGTGGCCCTCCTGCGCGACGCGGACAGCGCGGTGGCGCTCGTCGACGCCGCCCAGGTGACCGACAACGGTGACGGGACCTCGACGCTGACCGGCCCGACTCTCGGTGACCGACGGGATCTCTGCGCGGGCGAGCCGTTCCGGGACCAGCCCGCCATCGCCTTCTGCTCCGGCTTCCTCGTGGACCCGTCCATCGTGGTGACCGCCGCCCACTGCGTCGACGCCGCGGGGCTGCCCGACGTGCGCTTCGTCTTCGGCTACCAGATGCGCGACGCCGAGACCGCCGAGACCCGCATCGCCGACAGCGAGATCTACCGGGGCCGGCGCATCCTCGGGAGCGCGATCGGCGTCGAGGGCACGGACTGGTGCGTGGTCCAGCTCGACCGGCCGGTCCTCAACCACCGCTGCGTCACGGTGCGCCGCAGCGGCCGCGTGCCGGACGGCGCCGGCGTCCACGTGATCGGTCACCCGTCGGGGCTCCCGAAGAAGATCGCCGGCAACGCGGTCGTCCGGGACAATTCCACGGGTCGGTTCTTCGTGGCCAACCTCGACACCTACGGCGGGAACTCCGGCTCCCCGGTGTTCCACTCCGGCACGCACCTGCTGGAGGGCATCCTGGTCCGTGGGGAGACCGACTACGTCCAGGTGGGCAACTGCGCCCGGTCGAACGTCTGCCCGGCGGACGGCTGCCGCGGTGAGGACGTGACCCGGGCGACGGAGTTCGCCGAGCTCGTGCCCGAGAACCGGCACGACTTCATCCCGTTCGCCCCCACGGCCGCCCAGGTCGTGCAGGCGGGTGGTCGGTGGAAGATCGAGGTCGACGGCATGTGGCTGCTGGACTTCGGCTCGTCCCGGCAGGAGGCCGACGAGGCGCTGCGCGTCATCCGCCACTACGGCCTCGACACCCAGTGCTTCGTCGGGCGGCCCAACCCGTCGATGGAGTTCTACCTGGCCGGCGGGCGGGCACCGCAGGGGACGCTGCCGGGTGAGGACTGCATCTCCTTCGACCCGGCCGAGGTGCAGGTCCAGCAGGTCGGCGGCAGCTGGAAGCTCGTCGACGGCGACCACTGGATCCTCGACTTCGGGACCGCGCAGGACGAGGCCCGCCAGGCGTTGAGCTACGTCCTGCGTTACGGCTTCCGGTCGATCTGCTTCGTCGGACGCCCCGGGCCGTCGATGACCTACTTCAAGCGCTGACCCGAGCCGGACGGGGATGCATCACGGTGACCGGGGACGCCCCGTCCCGCTCGAGCGAGCAGCGCAGCCGGCTGGCGGCCCTGCTCGCCGCCGGTGGCACCCCGGAGTCGGTCGCGGCGGCGCTGGAGCGGCAACCGGACGTCGTGAGCGCCAGCACCCGGCCGGGGCTGGTCAAGACCGAGCCCCCGTTGGTGGAGCTGGTGGTCGGCTGGAGGGAGGACACCGGCCACGTCCGGTCCCGGGTCTACGACGTCGCGGTCCGGCCCGACGGGGGGCTGGTCCTCGGCGGCGAGCACGAGGCGTGAGGAGCAACGGCGGGCGGTGCGGTCCCCGCGGCCCTCACGGTCAGGGCAGCCGTCGACCACCGTAGGGCGCGTCCGGGTCCAGGGGGGGAACCCCGGTGCCCGTCCGCCCCCGGAAGTCCTCCGGTGACACGAAGCGCGCGACGAGGACCCGGTCGCCGGCCCGCAGCTCCACCGCGCGGCATGCCGGGACGCCGGGCCCGGCGGCGACCCGCGCCAACCCCCACCACCCGCCGCCGGCGCGGGCCACCCCGGGAACCACCCGCGCCGGGGGCACCAGCAGGCGGGTCGGCGCGACGGCCCCGGCGGGCCTGCCGGTGAGCGCGTCCGTCGGCCCGCCGGGCTCCAGCAGGGTGATCACCGAGACCCTCTCCGCGGGAGCGGCCGGATCCCGCAGGAGGCCGATCCAGGCGAGTTCGCCGGCGGGCACCGGGACCAGCAGGTCCCCGTCCCCGGCCCGGGCGACGGGCAGCGCCCCCCAGCTGCGCGGGAGCCGGTCGAGGACGCCGGACGCCGGGTAGGGCGCACGCTGGAAGGACACCGCCAGCGTCGGCGTGAAACCCGTCTCGTGCGCGGTGCTCAGGGCCCGCCCCGGGCGCGCCGCCGGCAGGTCACCCCGGCACCGCCGGCCGCGCTCCCCAGAGATCGGCCGCAGCGGTGGCCGGGATGCCCACGCGCCGGGCGGCCTCCTGGACCCCTGTCGGCACCGCGGCCACCGGGTGCACCGGCATGCGCGGGGCGACGGACGACTGCGGGCGGACGGCCTCGGCGACGACGGCTCGTGCGACGACCGGCGGCGCCGGCTCCGCGTCGCGGCACGCGGAGACCCAGTCCTGCAGCTGGTGGGCGTGCGCGCTGCGCCGCTGCTCGTCGACGGCCCAGACGAAGAACGGTCCGATGCGGGTGGAGGCGTGCACGCGGCGCCAGAGGTCGGCCGGGACGAGGTCGGGCCGGATGTACGACGCCTCCACCACCAGGCGCCAGCTGTCGAGGAACACGGGCGGGGCGGACAGCGGCTCCCGGGTGCGCAGGTCCCGATCGGCGCACCGCAGGGAGAGCGCCGCGACGTCGGGGTGCTCGCCCGCGCGCACCCCCCCCAGCCCCCGGACGGCCCGGTCGAACGTGTCCTGCGGGTCGGCTCCCCCGCCCCCGCGCCCGTGGGCCATGGCACGCAGCAGCAGGTGGCAGCCGATGATCCCGGCGACCGGGTCCTCGTAGCCCGCTAGCAGGGCCTGCCTCAGCTCGTCGCCACGTCCCTCGGCGAACAGGTCGCGGCCCTGGGCCAGGGCCAGGCGGGCGGCCTCCACGACGTCGTCCCGTTCGGGGACGGCGGACGCCGACGGACGGCGCATGAAGACCGCCACGTCGTCGGGTTCGAGGGTCTCCGGCGGCCGGGACCGGGAACCCCACACGCCGCCGAGTCCGACGGCGCGCCGGAGCACGACCTGGGTGGACCACGTCGGGGCGACGACGACCGTTCCCTCGAAGATCCCCTGCGGCAGCGTCTGGCGCAGTCCGTACGCGCCCGGCGCCAGCGGCCGCTCCCACACGGCGACCGGGTCGTCGTCCTCGACCTCGCGGCACTCCTCCGCGAGGTCGGCCAGCAGCACGCCGTCCGGGGAGTGCAGCCGCAGGCCGGCCATCGGGTGGGGCAGCCCGGCGGGCCGGCCACCGGCCCGCGGATCCGTCCAGTACCGGGACATGATCGTGAGGGCCGAGGTGCCCGTCCGGCTCCGGTCCCGGTCCGCGGCGGCGGTGAACAGCCGGGTGTGCAGCTCGTCGGTCGACGCGCTGCCCGGAAGCGGTGCCGCCGACACCAGGACCGGGGGCGCCGCCTCCGCGCCGAGGACGAGGTCACCGTCCAGGAGGACGACCTCCTCCGAGGCCGTCGTGAGGTCCCGTCCGATCTGGGTCCGCACCTTGTAGACCCCCGGTACCTCGCGCTCCTCGAGGCGGCCCGTATCGGTGTAGAGACGCTGGAACTCGTGGTCGACCAGGACCACCGAGGCGGCCGGGTTCCCCGACCTGACGTCGATGCGGAACAGCCGCCCCGCGTCGACGTCCCTGACGCCGGGCCCGGGCGCCGCGACGGTCGCCCGGACCTCCTCCCCCGTCCCGGTCACCTGGAACCCCTGGCGGAGGCCGGCCTCCGCGACCTCGGCGACGTACAGCCCCCGGGGTAGTCTGCCCTGCCAGCCCGCGTCCGGGATCGGGGCCTCCGCGACCACCCGGGGCGGGGACCCGGTCCACACCCGCAGCCGCTGCCCCGGGACGGCCGCGGGAGCCAGGAGGGTCACGTCGTACGCGGGGACGGAGGACAGGCGGACGAAGTCCAGCCCCTCGTCGGCGCGCACGAAGGGCTGCAGGTCGACCGAGGCCGACTGCCGGACCTCGTCGGGGAGGAAGTCGGCCATCGCGTTGTGCAGGAAGTCCTGCAGGGCGCGGCCGGTCACCCGGCCCCGCCGGTCGGCGGCCCCACCCCGCAGACCGCACAGCAGCGTCCAGGTGAAGACCCCGTGCACCTGCGCGTCGGGCATGCGCCGCTCCAGGGCGCTCTTGGTCTGCGCGGCGACCGCGATGAACGCCGGCCCGGGGACGGCCTGGCCCACCTGGTGGCGCATGAGCACCTGCTGGACCGGGATGGACTGCTGGTAGTTCATGCATGCGTCGACCCACATCACGGACTGCTCGAACCGCTGCGCCTTGCGGAACCAGCGCAGCCACGAGTGGGCGTAGACGTAGGAGGGCCGCACCTGGGTGGCCTCGGCCGTGAAGAGGGCGGCCTCCTCGAGGTCCGGCGCGAAGCCGTGGCCGGAGAAGTAGAGGTAGAGCCGGCGTCCGGTGCGGGTGCGGGTGCGGACCTCCAGCTGCTCCAGGGCCCGCTCCACCTGCGTCCTGGCGGGCTCCGCGTCGGCGGTGCAGTCCGCCGAGCGGATCATCGCGACGTTCTCCTCCGGCAGGTTCCCCCCGGCCTCGTCCAGCAGCCAGCGCCGGACCTCGAGGGCGTCGTTGTCAGGTCCCTCGAGGTCGGTGGCGACGCCCTCCCGGGTGAGCTCCGGGTACCGGGAGATGCCGACGACCACCGCGTGGTCGTCGGCCCGGGGCCCCGTCACCACGGGTACGCCTCCCGGATGAAGGCGACGTCGGTCTGCGAGAGGTTGCTGTTCAGGCCGATGGAGAACCCGTCCGTGGTCCACGCGGCCGGGATCGGGTACATCATGATCGACTCGGGGTCGGTCGGGGTGGTCAGCAGCTGCTCCGGGTCGTAGCGGTGGAAGATGTTGCGCTCGATCGTCTCCTCGTCCCAGAAGTTCGGCGGGCCCGAGAGGTCCTCGATGACCGCAGCCCGGTTCCACTCGATCGCCCGGTTGGGGTTCTGGTGCTCGTGGATGAGCCCGAGGGCGTGCCCGAACTCGTGGAGCACCACCCTGCGGAGCTCGTCGTCCGGCGAATCCGGCTGGAGCCAGCCGTAGTTCATCGTGGCCTGGTCGGTCGGGACCTGCTGGGCCATGGTGCCGAGGTAGGACCAGGACCCGTCGCCCTGGGCGAAGGAGATGCGGATGGTGCCGGGGCCGGGCTCCTCGAACAGGAGCCCGAGGTTGGCCATCTGCGGCCCCACCCACTCCTCGGCGACGGCACGGACCCGGTCCTGCAGCTCGCGGTCGCCCTCGGTGAAACGGACGCTGATCCGTGCGCCGGCGTCCCACTGGAACTCCTTGAGCAGCGCGGCCCTGGTCCCGTACTCCATCGGCCGCGGGGCAGCGGCCACGCAGAAGTGCCGTTCGTTCACGACCACGTCGATCCCCTCCGTACCGTCTTCCGCCGTCGTGCCGCGAGCCGCCGATCCCTGCGGACCACCGGCGCCGGACGGCTCGGGATGACGATCCGCGCGGCCCGTCACCGTGCCGTCACCGGTTCCGGGACCCGGTCGTCGTGACGTACCGGTGACAGGTGGGTGACGGCGGGCCGCGACGCTCGACCCCGACGACATACGCCTCGGCACCACGGCACCGGGAGGGGCGATGACCGACAGCCGCCTTGAGGGCCTCCGCAGGAGGCTTGCTGCGTCCCCCGACCTGGCCGAGGCGGTCCGGACGGCGCTGGCCGGCGGCCGGCTCCCGTCCCCGTTCCGCGACGCGGTGGCGGAGGACGCCGCGGAGGCGGTGGCCGCCGACCGGCGTCCGCTGGAGGGCGTCGTCCCGACCGACGCGCTGGAGGCCATCGTGCAGCGCGTGGGCCGGCCCCCCTTGCTCGTGCGCGACGACGCCGTGGAGCTCGAGCCGCTCGCCGACTTCCCGGCCGGCACCGAGGCGCGGATCAAGGAGGTCCAGTCCACCGTCCGCTCGGTGGGCCGGGTGGAGTTCCTCAACCACCGGCTGGGGTGGGGAGGGACGGGCTGGGTCATCGCGGACGACGGCGGCGACCGTCTCGTGGCGACCAACCGGCACGTCGCCGCGCTGGTGGCGCGCCGCGCGGCCGACGGCCGCGGTGTGCTGGTCCGCAACCCCGCCAGCGGCGCGCGCTACGGGGTGGACGTGGACTTCCGCGAGGAGGTCGGCTCCCTGCCCGCCGACGCACGCCCGTTCCCCGTCCGGGACGTCGTCCACCTGGCCGACGAGGCGGCGCCGGACGTCGCCCTGCTGCGGATCACCGGGAGCGATCTCCCGGGCCCGCTCGACCTGGCGACCGGTGAGGCCGCCGCCGGGGACCTCGTCGCGCTCATCGGCTACCCGGCGTTCGACAGCCGCAACGACGTCGACGACCAGGCCCGCTACTTCCGCGACCTCTACGACGTCAAGCGCTTCGCACCGGGCCGGGTCGTGCAGGCCCTCTCCGGGCGGACCGTGCTCTCGCACGACTGCACGAGCCTCGGTGGCAACTCCGGGTCACCGCTGATTGGCCTCGAGGACGGGCGGGTCGTCGGCCTGCACTTCGCCGGCGTCTACGGGGTCGCGAACAGCGCGGTCGGCGTCCGGACCCTGCAGGCCCTGCTGTCGGACCTGCGCTCCCCGATCGTCGTCGTCCCCTCGCGGCTGCGGCCGGACGACGCCGAGGCGCGCGGTGATGGCACCCACAGCCCCGACCAGCTCCGCGACCGCGGCGGGTACGACCCGGACTTCCTGGGCGACGGGCTCACCGCGCCGTGGCCGGGCCTGCCCCCCGACGTCGAGCGCGACCTCGCCCACCCGAGTGACGAGGTGCCCGAGCGGCCCGGCGAGCTGCGGTACACGCACTTCGGCGTCCGCTTCTCCACGGCCCGGCGGCAGCCGGTGGTGACCGCGGTGAACATCGACGGCCGGCACTCGGTGCGGGTGAAGCGCGGCCGGGACCGCTGGTTCCGCGACGGCAGGCTGCCGGTCGAGGTGCAGCTCGGCCGGGAGGACTACGCCCATCCCGACATCGACCGCGGGCACATGGTCCGCCGCGAGGACCCCAACTGGGACCCGGCGGCCGGCCCCGGGGACGAGAGCGCCCTCGCCCGGCAGGCCAACGGCGACACCTTCCACTACACCAACGCCGCTCCGCAGCACGCGGAGATGAACCAGGCCGCGGAGATGTGGCTGGGCCTCGAGGACCACGTCCTGGACAGCGCCCGCACGCACGGCTTCCGGGCCTGCGTCTTCACCGGGCCGGTGGCGCGGGACGACGACCCGGAGATCCGGCCCGGCGTCCTCGTCCCGCGCGAGTTCTGGAAGGTGGTGGCGATGCGGGACGCCGACCGCCGCGTCCTGCACGCCACGGCCTACCTGCTCAGCCAGGGCGACCTCATCCGCGAGCTGCTGGAGCGGCGCGACCGCCGGGAGGCGCTGGAGGGATTCGTCCTGGGCCCCTACCGGACCTTCCAGCTCGCCGTCCGCGACCTCGCCGATGCGACAGGTCTCGACCTCTCCTCCTACGTGGGCGCCGATCCGCTGACCAGGACGGTCGACCGGGAGGAGTCGGCCGGAGCGGCGCCGCCGCGGTTCCTCCCGCTGGAGAGCCTGGCCGACGTCGTCACCTGACGGCGCGGGGTGCGGCGTGACGGCGCCGTGACGGACCGGTGACGCGAGGCGCGTGCAATGGCACAGGCACCGCCGTTCTCGGAGCAGCACGAGGAGGCCGAATGCGACTCGGACCGCTGCCCGTGCCCGCGGTCGTCCGGGGGCCCCCGGCCCGACCCCTGGGACGGCGCGGCGCCGACGGCAGGTCCGCGCCCGCGCGCCCCCCACCGGCTCTCGACCCTGACCTCGGCCCGCCATGCCGACCGGCCTCCGGAAAGCAGTCCCATGCAGCCAGCGATGCTCGTACCAGGCCTGGCGATGCTGCAGGCCGAGACGGTGGGCGTGCCCGCCGTCCGGGTCGCGGTGCTGGACGGGCCGGTCGACGTCACGCACCCCTGCTTCGCCGGCGCCCGGCTCGAGGCTGTCGACACCCTGGTGCACGACCGGGCGGGAGCGGGCCGCATGTCCCGGCACGGGACCCACGTCACCAGCGTCGTCCTCGGGCAACCCGGGGGGCCGGTGGCCGGGGTGGCCCCGGGGTGCCAGGGGGTGCTGGTGCCGGTCTTCCGGGACCAGCGGGAGGGCCGGCTCCCCCAGCTGGACCTCGCGCGCGCCGTCGAGCAGGCCGTGCTCGCCGGCGCCCACGTCATCAACATCAGCGGGGGCGAGCGCGCCTCCGCCGAGGACGCCGACCCGCTGCTGCGGCGGGCGCTCCAGCGGTGCGAGGACGACGGTGTGCTCGTCGTGGCCGCCGCGGGCAACGACGGCTGCGCGTGCGTGCACGTCCCGGCCGCGCTGCCCACCGTCCTCGCGGTCGGTGCCCTGGGCCGGGACGGGCGCCCGCTGGGCAGCAGCAACTGGGGAACCCCCTACCGCCGGAACGGTCTCCTCGCCCCGGGCGAGGGGGTGACCGGGGCGGTCCCGGGTGGGGGGACGGCGGAGCTGTCGGGGACGAGCTTCGCGACGCCCCTGGTGACCGGGGTGGCCGCTCTGCTCCTGAGCCTGCAGCTGCGCCGGCTCGGCCGGCTGGACCCCCTCGCCGTCCGCGCGGCCCTCCTCCGCTCCGCGGCCCCGTGCGTGCCGACGGAGGAGCGCGACTGCGAGCGCTACCTCGCAGGCGTCCTCGACGTCCGACAGGCCTACGCCTCCGTACTGCAGGAAGGGACGACGACAGTGTCAGACCTCAACGCTGCCCCCGATCAGCACGCGAGCGGGGCGCCCGGTGACGGGCAGACGACCTCCCCGTCCACCGGTGCACCCGGTGTCGCCGTGCCGTACCAGGCCGGCACCGCGCCGGTCCCGGCCGCCTCCCCGTGGCCGGCCGCCTCCCCCTGGCCGGCCGCCTCCCCCTGGCCGGCCGCCGTGCCGTGGCCGGGCGCCGTCCCCGCAGCCGGTCCCCCCGGCACCCCGGTGCCGCCCGAACGGGCACCGACCCCGCTGCTGCCCGCCCCCGTGACCGGTACCGCGCCCGGCGTGCCGGCAGCGCACCTGACCGGGATCGCTCCCCAGCAGACCGCGGGCCCGGTCTACGTGGTGGCCGCCCCGGTGCCCTGGGGGCCGGGCGGGACCGTTCCCGCCACCGGCGCGACCGCCTCCGCCACGCCGTACCCGGTCCCCGTCACGGCGACGACGGCCGTGCCGGTCGCCGTCCCGGCGCCGGAGCCGGTCCCCGTGCCGGTCCCGTCGGACGGCTGCGGCTGCGGTGGCTCCGGGGGCTGCACCTGCTCGATGACGCCGTCGCGGACGGGCCTCGGGCGGCCGCCCTTCGTCTACGCGCTCGGCACCATCGGGTTCGACTTCGGCACGGAGACCCGCCGGGACACCTTCCGGCAGCTGATGCCCGATGTGGTCCGCCGCGGCGAGGGGGAGAGCGGCGTCGACGTCCACGTCGAGGCCAACCCCTACGACGTCTTCCAGCTCACCGACTACCTCGACGACAACCCGCACGAGTCGAACAAGGTCATCTGGACCCTGAACCTCGACCTGACGCCGATCTACGCGGTCGAGGCGGAGCCGTACTACCCGGAGTACGTCTACGAGCTCTTCCGGTCGGCCCTGCGGAACGAGGCCCTGCCCAAGGACGACGACGACTACGTCTCCCGGGTCTCCATCCCCGGCGTCCTGACGGGTCGGACGGTCACGCTGTTCTCCGGTCAGGAGGTCCCGGTCGTCTGCGCCCAGCGCCGCGGTATGTACACCTGGAACGAGACCCAGCTGCTCAACCGCGTCGTCGAGGCGCTGCGGCAGGCTCACCCGCCGGACGCCCCCGCCCCCTTCGACGAGGCGCACGTGCGGCGGATGATCCGCGCCTTCCTGGACAAGGTGTACTTCGAGTGCCGCAACCTGGGGCAGAGCCCGGCCGACCGCGCGCTCAACTTCGCGGTGACCAACGCCTACCAGTTCGGAGCGGGCATCGCCGGCGGCATCATCACCGGTCGCATGAACGTCGCAGGCGCGGAGAACGAGATCTTCACCCTCGACCGCATCGAGGTCGTCAAGAGCCCGTACTGCCGCATCGACTCCGACTGCTGGGACGTCAAGGTCAAGTGGTTCAGCCCGGAGAACGACCGCCGCGCCAAGTCGGTCTACCAGTTCACGATCGACGTCAACGACGTGCTGCCGGCCTCCCTGGCCCCCGAGCACACCTACCTCACCACCTGATGGAGCGGGGGGCGGCAGGACGTCGCCCCGCAGGAGCAGACCGACCGGTCGACGAGGAGGAAGGCCATGGAGTACCGCCGCCCGAGAGGCAACCTGCCACCCGTGCAGGCGCCCCCGGTGCCGCGCGCGCTGGTCGCGGCCCGGCCCCAGGGGTCCGGCCGGAACGATTCCGGGGTGGTCGCCGCGCAGAACTCGTGCGAAGGGCTCAGCGGGCTGGCCCAGCAGATGTGCTACGCGGTCCTGTACGGGATCTGACGCGCCCCCGGGCGCGGCCGCGCCCTCGCGGGCCACCGAGCTGGCGCTGCGACGCCAGGCACGAGCAACTGCGAGCTGCTGAGGGGAGGGAACCATGGACAAGAAGTCCGGAGGTGCGTCGCTCTGCCTCCCGATCCAGGCGCCGCCGGTGTACCGCTCGCCGGTCGGCGGAGCGATGAGCGGGTCGGGCGTCGAGGCATCGGGTTGGCTCGACGACATCCGCAACGTGGTCAGCACGGTCGGTGACGTGGTGCGCGTCGGAGCGCCGATCCTGGGCTCGCTCGGGATCTAGTCCGGTACCTGACACGGCCGTCGCCGCGCGCAGGACGGGTCGCACCGGGAGTCCCCTCCCGGTGCGACCCGCTCCCGCGCAGCATCGAGTCATCAGCGCGAGTGGAGGAGGAGCCGGCATGGCCCCACCCAAGGGACGCAAGCGGGACGGGAAGCAGGACCGGGACGGGGACCTCCCGCCGGGCACGGGGGCGGCGCAGGGCGGCCCACCCCAGGCGCCGGGCGACGAAGCGCCGACGGGTACCCCCGCGCAGGCAGGCCCCCCCGGCGTCCCCCCGCCCGGAGGCGGCGGTGGCGACGGGTCGCCGCGCCCCCGCCCCGGCCCTCGGTACGAGTACGCACGCATCGAGCCGTCGCCGGCCGCGGTGGCCGCCCTCGGGCTGGCCGCCGCCGGTCGGATGGAGCGGGGCCCTGCTGCACGACCGCGGGAGACCACCCGACCGGCCGGGGCCGGACGACCGGTGCCGGTGTACGGCCCGGTGGACCGGTCGGTGCCCATCGAGCCCTTCGCGCAGGACGTCCGCGTGCCTCCCGAGGGCTCCGGACCTCTCCTGTTCATCGTCCGCCGGTACTACGGCGACCCGGCCGGCCCGCTCCCCGGCGACCCCGGGCACGTCCCGGTGTACGTCGAGTCCCGCACCGCCGTCTGCTACTCCCTGCCGCCCCGCGGTGCGAGCCGCTGCCTCGGCAGGGGCGGCTACTTCTGAGGCGGCCCAGCGGTGCTCGAGGCGCCGGCGCAGGAGAGGGAGCGGAAGGCGCTCGTCCGGACGACGTTCGACGCGGCCACCCCCGGCTTCGACGCCGCTGCCCTGTTCTTCTGGGAGCGGTTCGGGCGGCGGATGGTGGAGCTGGCCGACGTCGTCCCGGGCTCGCGGGTGCTCGACGTGTGCTGCGGGACCGGCGCCTCCGCCCTACCGGCGGCAGGGCGGGCCGGCCCTGCGGGGCGCGTGGTCGGCATCGACCTGGCCGTGCGGCAGCTCGAGCGCGCGCGGACCAAGGCCGTCTCGCAGGGCCTGGGGAACGCCCGGTTCGTCGCGGGGGACCTCGAGCACCTCGCCGTCGCGGACGAGAGCGCCGACGTGGTCCTCTGCGCCTTCGGCCTGTACTTCGCCGTCGATCTCCCGGCGGCGGTGACGGGCCTGTGGCGGGTCCTGCGCCCCGGCGGGAGGCTCGTCGTCACCACGTGGGGTCGCCGGGTCCTCGAGCCGGCGCAGTCGCTCTACCTCGACGCGGTGGCGGGCTGCTGCCGCAGGCTGGACGTCCGCTCGGCGACGCTGTCGTGGGCCAGGATCAACACACCCGACCGGCTCGCCCAGGTGTTCGCCGACGCGCAGGTGGCCCGGCCGGCCGTCGTCGAGGAGTCCGTGGTCCACCCCATGGACGGACCGGACTTCTGGGCCGTCGTCCTCGGCTCGGGCTACCGGCTCCTGCTCGACGTCATGGGACCCGCCACAGCCGAGCGCGTGCGCACGACGTTCCTCCGCCGCATGCGGCAGCGGCGGGTCACGCAGGTGCGCGCCGACGTCCTGCACGCGGTCGTGCGGAAGGGCCGCACGTCCTGACACCGGAGGAGGCACCGTGGACGTCCCGGTCCTGTACGTGCACGGCATCGGCAACAAGATCGCTAGTGCGCCGCTGAAGCGGCGTTGGGACCGGGCCCTCTTCGGCAGCGACCTCGGGACCCGCTCCCGGATGGCCTACTGGGCGGACCTCCGCTACCCCGCGCCGCTGCAGGAATCGACGTCCTCCGGTGACGTGGAAGAGGTGTTCGCGGCACCGGCGACGACGGACGGACGCCCGGGTTGGTCCCCGCCCGAGGACGCCGAGGCCTTCCTGGCGGCGACCCTCGCGGGCCTCGCCGGGGCGACGGGGGTGACCGAGGCGGGCGGGGCCGCGACGACCGACCCCCGGCTGACGGCCTGGGGACGGCGCATGGCCTACACCGCCGACGCGCTCGCGGCCGATGAGCCCATGCTGCCGGCCTCGCCCACCGAGGCGTTCCCGGCTCCGCGGCCCATCCGGCAAGCCGTCTTCCGCGCACTGGTCGAGCGGACGCTCCAGGACGTCCACGCCTACTTCTTCGGCGGTCAGGGCCGGGCCATCCGGGCACGCGTCCAGGAGGCGCTGCAGGACCTCGACGGTCCGGTGGTCGTCATCGGTCACAGCCTGGGCTCGGTCGTCGCCTACGACGTCCTCCGGGCCTGGCGGGGGTCCCGCCTCGACGTCCCGCTGCTCGTCACCCTCGGGTCCCCGCTCGGCATCACCGAGATCCAGGACGTCGTGGTCCAGCCGCTGGAGGTCCCCCGGGTCGTCGACCACTGGGTCAACGCCTGCGACACCCGGGACCTGGTGGCCCTGGACGAGACCGTGCGGGACGAGTACCGGCCCGCCGGTCGGGTGCGCGACTACATCGTCCGCAACGACAGCGAGAATCACCACGGCGCCGGCGAGTACCTGCGGGCGGCCGTCGTCCAGCAGGTCGTGCACGCCGCCGTGGACGGTGCGCACCGGCGTCGCGGTGGACCCCGGGGACCGGAGGGGGGCCGCCGGCTGGACGAGCAGGACCTGCACGCCGCCGTCACGAACCTGGTCCCCGACGAGGACGGCGGCGTGGCGGAGCTGCTCGCACCCGGCACGCGGGGACGGGTCGGGGCAGCGCCGACCACACCCGACGGCCGGGAGGCCGTCCCCCGTCCCGAGGGCCCGGGGACGACCGAGGTGACCGCCCCGGACGTCGTGCTGCCCGACATCGGCGCCGCCTCGTACCTCGGCCTGGCCGAACCCGGCACGCCGCTGGAGACGGTGCACGGCCTGGACGACCGGGTCCAGGTCGACGACACCGCCCGCTATCCCTGGTCGGCGCACGCGTCGCTGCTCATCACCGCTCGGGACGGCTCGCAGTGGATCGGCACGGGCTGGTTCGTCAGCCCCCGCACCCTGGTGACCGCCGGTCACTGCGTCTTCATCACGAACAGCCCGGTGGCCGCCCGCAACGGCTGGGTGCTGAGCATCCAGGTGATGCCCGGTCGCAACGGCACCCACCTGCCGTTCGGGGCGGCGACGGCGACCCGGTTCTGGACCGTCCGCGGCTGGGCCCAGCACGGCGACGAGAACTTCGACTACGGCGCCGTCGTCGTCCCCACCCCCCTCGGCGACACCGTCGGGACCCTCGGTTTCGCCGTCCGGTCCGACGACGAACTGCTCGGCGGGTTGGTGAACGTCTCCGGCTACCCGGGCGACCAGCCTCCCGGGACGCTCTGGTACGACTCCCGGACGGTGGCGACCACCGCCCCGTCCAAGGTGCACTACGACCTCGACACGGCGGGCGGCCAGAGCGGTGGTCCCGTCTACGTCGTCGAGGGGGACGACCGCGTCGCGGTGGCGATCCACGCCTACGGGGGGCCGACCACGAACTCCGGTACGCGGATCTCGCGCCGGGTCTTCGACAACCTCGTGGACTGGGAGGAGTGAGGGCGTGGCGGCGACCCTCGTGACGGGCACGGTCGTCGACGAGCAGGCGTTCGCCCTCCCGTGCCGGCGCCGGAGCACGGCCGGGACCGGGTGACGTAGCCGCACCTCGGGTGACCGGCCGCAAGGCCACCGGGCGAAGCTTGACAAGGTTCTTTGTCAGGATGACGGTGGAGCCGTGCAGGACCTCGACGTCATCGCCGACCCGGCGGCCGCCGCCGCGGCCCTCGACCCCGTCCGCGCGCGGCTGCTCGCCGAGCTGCGCACGCCGGCCTCCGCGGCCGGCCTGGCCGAGCGCGTCGGCCTGAGCCGGCAGAAGGTCAACTACCACCTCCGCAAGCTGGAGGAGCACGGGCTGGTCGAGCCCTCCGGCATCCGGCGCTGGGGCGGCCTCACCGAACGGCTGCTGTCGGCCACGGCGGCCGGCTACCTGGTGTCCCCAGAGGCGCTGGGCACCGCGGCCGCCGACCGGCCGGCCACGCGGGACCGCCTCTCCGCGGCGTACCTGCTCGCGCTGGCCGGGCGGGTCGTGCGCGAGGTCGGCGGCATGGCCGCGCGGGCCCGCCGCACCGGCACGGCGCTCCCGGTCCTCGCCCTGGACGCCGATGTCCGCTTCGCCACGCCCGCCGACCGCGCGGCGTTCGCCGAGCAGCTCGCCGAGGCGGTGACCCGGCTCGTCGCCCGCTACCACGACGAGGACGCCGCCGACGGCCGGTGGCAGCGCGTCGTCCTCGCCGTCCACCCCGTTCCCGCCGACGCCGCCGTCGGCCCGCCCGACGAGGAGCAGCCGTGACCCGCTACGACCCCGACGACCCGACCGCCCGCGTCTCCGCCCACGAGACCGAGGTCCCGGGTGACCCCGAGGAGGTGTGGCGGGCGATCGCCACCGGGCCCGGCATCTCGACCTGGTTCGTCCCGGCCGAGGTCGAGGAGCGCGAGGGCGGGCGGATAGTGACCCACCACGGCCCGTTCGGCAGCTCCGAGGGGGTGGTGACCGCCTGGCAGCCCCCGTACCGCTTCGCCTACGAGGAGCGGGGCTGGGACCCCGACGCCCCCGGCGCCCCGCCGTGGGCGACCGAGCTGCTCGTCGAGTCGCGCGATGGGGGCACGTGCGTCGTGCGGCTGGTGAGCGGGTTCTTCACCGGCGGGGAGGGCTGGGAGGAGCAGCTGGAGGGCACCGACGAGGGGTGGCGCGGCGCGCTGCGCGCGCTCCGGGTGGTGCTGACGCACTTCCGGGGGCTGCCGGTGGCGTCGATGGCGGCCTTCGGCACGCTGCCCGGCCGGTCCGCCGACGAGGCCGGGCGCGACCTGCTGTCGGCGCTCGGCCTGGCCGGTGTCTCCCCCGGCGACCGGGTCGACCTGGACGGCGGAGCGCCGCGGACCACGGGGACGGTGGTGGAGGCCGAGCCCCGCGGCGTCACCCTCCACGTCGAGCGGCCGCACCCCGGCATCCTCGAGGTGGCGGCGTTCTCCTACGGCGGCACCACCGTCGCCGTGCGGGCTCACCTGTTCGGCGCGGGCGGGCCGGAGGCCGCCGCCCGGGAGGCCCCGCGCTGGACGGCGTGGCTGGGCCGGCACCTGCCCGGCTTCTCCCCGCTGACCTGACGCCCCGGGACCGCCGACCGGCTCGGGGTGGCCGGCCGCCGCGGACGGGTCCCCGGTTTGCCGGTCCCGGACGGTGGCGTCACGCTCTCCTCGGGCAGCAGCGCCCGGCCCTCCGGCGCGGTCGGGTGGTGACGCGTGGCTCATGACGGGGACCCCGCCTCCGGTGGGGTGGCCGGCGACTGGGCGGCCGCCGAGCGGTTGCTGCGCACCCTGGGGCACGCGGTCATCGTGACCGACCTCGACGGCCGCATCGTCCGGTGGAACGACGCCGCCGAGCGGCTGTACGGCTGGACCGCCGAGGAGATCCTGGGCCGCGACATCGCGGAGGTGACGGTTCCCGAGGCGGGGCAGGAGCAGGGGGACGAGATCATGCGGTCGGTGCGCGAGGGCAGGCCCTGGTCGGGCGGCTTCACCGTCGTCCGCAAGGACGGGTCGACCTTCTCCGCGCTCGTGACCGACGTCGGCGTGCGGGACGACGACGGTCGCCTGGTGGGCATCGCGGGGGTGTCCACCGACCTCGGCTCCGCGCTGCGCCCGCTGCTGGCCCGCTCGTCGGACGCGGTCCTGGTCATGTCCCGCAGCGGGGCCGTCACGTTCGCCAGCCCGGCCTTCACCCGGCTGTTCGGCTGGTCGGAGGAGAGCGCCCTCGGGGTGCGCCTGTGGGACCTCGTGCACCCCGACGACCGGGCGGTCGTCCTGCGGCCGCCCGCCCGGGAGCGGCACGACGAGCCCCCCTCGCCGGAGTGCCGGTTCCGCTGCCCGGACGGCTCCTGGCGCTGGGTCGAGATGGTCGTGACCGACCTGCTCGACGACCCCGCGGTCCGGGGACGGATCTGCAACATCCGGGACGTCACCGAGCGTCGGCGGGCGCAGGAGCGGCTGGCCGAGCTCAACGAGCAGCTGGAGACCGCGCTGACCTCGCGGGTCGTCATCGAGCAGGCCAAGGGCATGCTGGCCGAGCGCCGCGGGACCTCCGTGGAGGAGGCGTTCCAGGTCCTGCGCAAGCACGCCCGCGACCACAACGCGTCCCTGCAGGACGTCGCGACCGCGGTCGTCACCCTCGGGCTGTCCCCCTGAGCCCGGGCTCCGGACGGCACGCCCGCCGCGTGGCCCGGCGTCGGCGGGGCGACTACCGTGGTGATCGGCCGCCCCGCGGCCCTCCGCCCCGGTCCCCGGCGGAACCCGGTCGCTCCGGTCCACGGCGACGCCACGCAGCAGCTGCGAAGCGGAACGCCCGATGCCTGACCCCGTCTCCCTCCTGACCGTCCTGGTCGACCGCCAGGCCACCGGGACCGCCGACCCCCTCCCCACCCCGTTCCCGGTCGCCCGGACGACCGGCGAGGGCTCCCCGGACCGTCGCCTCCACCTCGTCGACGGGGACGGCGCCTCGTTGTGCGAGCTGTTCGCCCAGCAGCAGCTGGAACGGCTGCCCATGCCTTGGTGCGACGTGGTCACCGGCGCCCGGTGCCGGACCTGCGAGCTGCTCGGCTCCTGATCCGCACGCCCGTACCGACGTCCTGGCCGGGTACAGCTAGCGGTGGACTTGGGTCAGCAACCCATGGAGGTTGCAGGCGCTAGGGCGGGGGTGCGTGGGACGGCGCGCCGACGGCGGTGATCAGGTCGAGGTCGACCGCTCACCGGATGCTCTGGGACGCCTCGCAACACCCAGAGGAGTCTCGTCGCCATGTTCCCTCCTGGCCCGAGGGGGGCGCAGGCGAGCGCGGAGCCGCGGCCGGGTGACGACCCCCCATGCAGCGATCGAGCACGGCCAGGCCTGCGTCGTCAAGGGCAGCGCAGCACCTGGGACGAGGACCGGTCGCTGGTCGACTGGACGCCCACCCACCAGTGCACTCGATCCCCGAGGAGCGAACCCGTGAAGCTCGACCGCGCCCTCCACCACCGTCTGCCCGGCATCCCCGGGGAACGCCTCGGGGCGTCCCAGCTCGGGCCCGGGAGCACCTGCCGGCAGAGCAGCACTACGCCCGCGACCGCCCCGGTCGGCAGGAACCGGACCCGACCGGATGCGCCCGAGGACACCGGAATGCCGTCCGCCATGAGCTGGCGCAGCCGGGCCGTGCGGGTCGTCGGGGCCGGTGTCCTCGCCGTGAGCCTCGCGATCGGTTCGGGAACCGGAGCTGCGCAGGCCACCGACGGCCGCGCGGCCGACGGCCGTGGGGAGGTCGCGGCCTTGTACATCCATCATGTCGGGCGCGACCCGGACCCCGCCGAGCTGGAGGACCTCGGTTCGCTGATCGACCGCGACTGCCGCCAGGGGGTCCTGACCGCCTCGTACAGGATCGCCACCAGTGCCGAGGCGGGCAGGTACCTCGACACACCCGAGCGCAGGGTCAACAGCCTGTACGCCGGACTCCTCGACCGGATCCCGGACGCAGAGAGTTGGCAAGCCCACCACCGGTCACTGCTCGACGGCCGGCCGTGGAATCGGCTCGTGACGAGCGTGCTCGCCAGCCCCGAGTACCAGCGGCGCCTCGACACGATCTGTGCGGGGAGGCCGTCGTCGAACGCGATCATGGTGCCGGCGGCGTCGAACGACGCATGGGTGGAGCAGCTCCTGGACCTGGGCGCCGCTTCCGCTTTCACCTGCACCGCCAGCACCGTGGTGCCGGACCTGGCGAAGAAGATTAGGGTCGGCGGCCTGCCGATCGGCCAGTTGGCCGGGGAGGCCGGCAGGCTGACGGCCCGATACCTGAACGCCGACGACAGCTGCGGGCAGGCCGCCCGCTACTTCGCTGCCGCAGCGCACGGCGCGAATCTCGCCCGTAGCGGTGAGGCCGTCTACTGGCGGTCGGTCACGAGCTGGGGTCCGCGGGAATGGCGGAGGTTGGGGGGATGCGAGTTCCACCAGCACATCGAGGTCGGCTCCGCCCCCACCACGTCCCGCACCTTCGAAGGCAGCTCGTTCCACCTGGTCTGCCTGAGGGGCTGAGGCCGGAGGGGTGGCGCTGCACGTCGTGGCGCCACCCCTCCCACGCATCGCTCCGCACTTTCGCTCGGTTCCCCCCGGTGGACCGGACGGTCCGCATTCATCTGCCTCGGCCGCGCAGGAGCCGCGGCCCTGCGTTCCGGCGATCCAACGGCTAGCCTCTGGCCGGACGCAGGTCCCCGTGGCCCCCGCGGGCAGCACGGGACCACCGACGGGCGCAGGTCCTGCCCCAGGCCGCCGCGGGGGAGCGATGAGGCCACGACGGCTCGGGCCGTACGAGTTCGAGCAACTGCTCGGGACCGGGTCGATGGGCGAGGTCTACCTCGCTCGCGACGCCCGGCACCACGATCGCCGGGTCGCGGTCAAATTGCTGCCGGAGAGCCTGGGCGCGGACCGGGAGTTCATGGCCCGGTTCGAGCGGGAGGCCCGGATCACCGCGCAGCTCAGCGAGCCCCACGTCATCCCGGTGCACTCCTACGGAACGATAGAGGGCCGGCCGTTCATCGAGATGCGTCTGGTGCTTGGCAGTGACCTGCACCAGCTGCTCCGCCGAAGCGGCCCGCTGGCGCCCGAGCGGGCGGTCGCACTGGTCGCCCAGGCCGCGGCGGCGCTCGACGCCGCGCACGCTGAGGAGCTGGTCCACCGGGACGTCAAGCCGTCCAACATGCTGGTCACGCCGCAGGACTTCCTCTACGTCGTCGACTTCGGCATCGCCCGCGCGCACGGCACGAGCAACACGGCGCTCACCGGAACCGGCGTGGCCATCGGCACCCTGCAGTACATGGCCCCCGAGCGTTTTCTCGGGCGGGAGTTCGACGCCCGGACCGATCTCTACTCACTCACCTGCGTGCTGGTCGAGTGCCTGACCGGGGCACCCCCGTTCCGCGGCGAGGAGCTGCCGGCCCTCCTCTACGCCCACGTCAGCCTGGACCCACCCAGGCTGACCTCGGTGGTCCCGGACATCCCACCGGGGATGGATGACGTGGTGGCTCGCGGGATGGCCAAGGACCCCACCGACCGGTTCCCGACCGCTGGGGCCCTCGTCGCCGCCGCGATGGAGGCGCTGCAAGCCCACCGGCCGGGACCGGCCTCGTCCGGAGCGGGCTCGCGCGTCGGCGGCCCGTCGGCACTGGATGCCTCCGCGACGGCTCCCTGGCACGACCGGCCACCGGTACCCGCGAGGGGCGCGGGACCCGCGGGCGGAACCGACGCATCGCCACTCGGCGCCCCGCGCCGGACCGCGCTGGTCGCCGCCGGTGTGCTGGTGCTGGTCACCGTCCTCGTGCTCTCGGTCCTCTACCTGACCGACGTGGGGGACGACGCCGACGCCGGTGAGTCGGCCGCCTCGTCATCGAGCAGCTCCACCGCGGCGGCGGCGACGACCGGCCCCGCCACTCCCCTGCCCAGCGTGCCGACCCCGGTGCTGGCCGGTGCCATCACCGAGGCGCTCGATAACCCCCACGACATCGCCCTGTCCCCGGACGGCGCCCGCGCCTACGTCGCCGATGCGAACGGCGGCAGGCTGCAGGTCATCGACATCGACGGCCAGGCGGTCGTCGACTCCATCCCCATCAGCCAGGGGCCGCCGCAGTACGTGACGCTGTCCCCGGACGGGACGAAGGCCTACGTCACCACGTCCCGGGACCGGCGGACGGATCTGCACCTCCTGGTCGTGGACCTCGCGGCCCGCACCGTCGAGCACGACGAACCGGTGGACCTCTACCCGCTCAAGCCGACGGTCAGCCCGGACGGGTCGACGGTGTACGTGCCTCTGCACGACCAGGGCCGGGTCGAGATCTTCGATGCCGAGGGCATCCCTGTCGGCCGGTTCGAGGTGCCGCGGAACCCCCACTCGGTCGTCCTCAGCGCCGACGGCCGGACAGGCTACGTCGCCAACCACGAGTCGAACGTGATCACCCTCTGGGACATGCAGACCCTCCAGCCGATCGGTGGCGAGATCACCGCGGGCTCCGCGCCGCACCGCCTCGCGCTGTCCCCGGACGGTCAGCAGATCGCGGTCGTGAACTTCCTCAGCAGCGACGTCTGGCTGTACCGCACGTCGGACCTCTCGGCCCCGCAGCAGGTCGCCGTGGGCCGCAACCCGCAGGACGTGGCGTACGCACCGGACGGGCGGCACGTCTACACGGTCAACCTCGACGACGACAGCATCTCCGTGGTCGACCTCCAGACGCTCGAGGTCGTCCCCGTACCGGTCGGCAACGAACCGACGAGCATCGTGGTGCGCGCCGACGGCGGCCAGGCCTTCGTGACCGTGTCGGAGCCGCCCGAGGGCGCACCCCAGGGATCGGCGGGCAGCGTGGCCGTCCTGGACACAGCGGGCTGAGGTCTCGTGACGGCCCGTGCGGGGTCGGCGGTCAGCAGTCCGACGGCGGCGGTTCGTGCGCTCCCGGGCGGCTGCGTGGGCGCCGGGGCCGGGCCGCGACCCTCACCGCGGCTGCGCCGCCCGGTGGAAGAGTGGCCTCCCCTGCGCCCTCGCCGGGGGGGCTCGGCGCGGGAAGTCCACCGAGGCCGGCCCTCCGCATCGACCGTACGAGTTCCAGAGCCGTGGGTGGGCGGTCCTCCGGCCTCATCGCGAGCCCGGTGCGCAGCGCGGCCCGCACCGCGGGAGGCAGCCCGTCGTCCCGCGGCGGCTCCCCGCGGGCATGGGCGCCGAGGACCTGGCCGGCGGTGCGGCCGAACGGCGGATGGCCGAGGAGCACTTCGTGGACGAGGCAGGTGAAGGCGTAGATGTCGCTGGCGGGTGTCGCTGCAGCGCCGTCGAACCGCTCCGGGGCGGTGTAGGGAACGGTGCCCAGGAAGGCCCGGCCGGTGAGGTCCGTCGTCTGATCGATCCTGCGGGCGATGCCGAAATCGGTGAGGAACCACTGCACCTCTCCCCCGGGCGGGGGCTCGAACCGTCCCCGTGCGATGAGGACGTTGGCCGGCTTGACGTCGCGGTGCACCAGACCCGCGCGGTGGACGGCGTCGAGCGCACCGGCGACCCCGGCCAGGCCGGTCAGCACGTGCCCGACCGGGGGGCGCGGTGAGGCACGCAGCAGTTGGGCGAGGTCCGTCCCGTCGATCCACCGCATGGTGAGGTACAGCTGGCCCTCCACCTCGTCCCTGTCGTAGACCGGGACGATCCCGGGCGCTTCCACGGACGCCGCGAGATCGGCCTCCCGGAGGAAGCGCGCCCGGAATTCCGGATCCGCGGACAGCTGTGGGGAGACGACCTTCAGCGCCTCGAGCCGGCCGATCCGCGGGTGCCTGACGAGGTAGACGGTCCCCATGCCACCCGCGCCGAGCTCGGCGACCACCCGGTAGCCGGCGATGGACGCCGGCAGGTCCCCCGTCGATCCCATGCCACCCCTAGCCGCCACCCGTGCCCGACGGCATGCATCCTCCCCCATCCGAGGGCGCGAGGGTCGTGGTCTGCCCGTGCCTCCGCCGGCCGCCGCCCCGGACCCCCGGGGCGGCGGCCGGCGGAGGCACGGGCAGGGGTGCCCGGGACCTGCGGTCCCCTGCGCGGCAACAGTCCTGCCATGGAACTGAACCCGATCGCTGTCAGCCACGGGGAACGGGTCCACGCGTGGGGCGGGCGCCATCGCCGTCCCCGGGGGCCGGTGCCGAAGCGAGGACGGCGCCGCACTGCGGCTGCCCCCGCCCGGGAGGTGCCGGTGACCGGGGGGAGCGGGCCCGACGTGGCGGTGCCGCCGGGCCTCCGGCTCGCACTGGCGGGCCGACCGTGCGTGATCGGGCGCTCGCCCGACTGCGACGTCCGGGTGGACGACCCGCGCGTCTCCGCCCGCCACGCGCGGGTCGAACCGCTCCCCGGAGGCGCGTGGCGGGTCCTCGACCTCGGTAGCCGCAACGGCACCTTCCGGCACGGCGAGAGGTTCGAGTCCCTGGAGGTGCGGGGCGGCACCCACCTCCGACTGGGACACCCCGACCGCGGTGTGCTGCTCGAACTGGTTGCCGGGCGACCACAGCGGCCGGCGATCGGCCGGGGCGCCACTTGCCGTCCCGGCGTGGAGCTGGAGGACGTCGTCGTCCGCCGGGGCGGCGCCGAACTGCTCCACGGGATCCGGGCGACCCTGCCGGCGGGCAAGCTCAGCGTGGTCATCGGCCCCAGCGGCGCGGGGAAGTCGACGCTGCTCGCAGCACTCACCGGCGATGTCCCGCTGGCCCGGGGCCGGGTGCTCCTCCACGGCGCGGACCTGGCTGAACTCGACGCCGGCACGATCGGCTCGCTCATCGGCGTGGTCCCGCAGGACGACGTCCTGCACGCCTCACTGCCCCTCCGAGCGAGCCTGCGGACCAGCGCCCGCCTGCTCATGCCGTCGACGGCCAGCCGGGAGGAGCGACACGCCGCCGTCGAGCGGGTGCTCGGGCAGCTGCACCTCACCGCGCACGGTGACCAACGGATCGACCGGCTGTCCGGCGGCCAGCGCAAACGAGCCAACGCGGCCGCAGCGCTGCTGACCCGACCCGGCCTCCTGGTGCTGGACGAGCCCACCTCAGGGCTCGACCCGCACCTGGAGCGCTCCTACATGCGCGATCTCAAGGAACTCGCCGACAGCGGCACCACGGTCGTCGTGGTGACCCACAGCCCCGCAGCGGTCGACGTCGCCGACCACGTGCTGGCCGTGACGGCGGGCCGCATCGCCTACGAAGGCGCGCCGAGCGGCCTTCCCGGCCACTTCCGTGCGCGCGGACTCGGCACCGTCTTCGCCGAGCTCGGCGACGCCTCCGAGCAGTGGGCCGACCGCTGGGAGCAGGCCCGCCGAGCGTCCGGTACCCGCCGGCTCACCGTCGCACCCACGGTGACGTCGCACGGGCCTCGCAGGCACCAGCTCCTGCCCCTGCTGGGGCGGAACCTGCGTCTGCTGGCCGCCGACCGGGGCAGCCTCGCGCTGCTGCTCGTCCAGGCGCCGGTGCTCGGCCTCCTGGCGCGGTTGTTTCCCGACGGTGGCGGATTCGACCCGGCCACGGCACCGAACGCCGACATCCGCACGATGCTCCTGGTCCTCGTGCTCGCGGCGACCTGGCTGGGCACCTTCGCAGCGATCCGTCAGGTCGTCGACGAGCGTCGGGTCCTCGACCGCGAGCTGGCCGCGGGGGTGTCCCCGCTGGCCTACGTCGTCGCCCGGGTGATCCTCCTGGCGCTACTCGCGCTCGTGCAGGTCTCCGGTCTCTTCGTTCCCGCGATGGCCGGGCGGCACCTGCCGGCCGGTCAGCTGCTCGACCGGCCGGGACTGGAGGTTCTCGTCACGCTCGTGCTGGCCGGCTGGACAGCGTCGGTCATCGCCCTGCTCGCGTCGGCGCTCGCCCGGTCCGGCGCCGGTGCCGCTGCCCTCGCCCCCTTGGTCGTGGTCCCCCAGCTCTTGCTGTGCGGCGCGCTGGTGCGGGTCGATGACATGGTGGCCCTCGACCTGGCGGCACGGCTCGTCAGCGCGCGAGCAGCGTTCTCCGCGGCGGCGGCGAGCACCGATCTACCGACGCTCGAAGGCGGCACCCAGGCTCCCGCGGCCTGGGAGGGCGACGCCCTCACGTGGTCGCTCGGACTGCTCGAGCTCGGCGGACTGGCCAGCGTCGCGCTGCTCGCCCTGTGGTGGGTCCTCCACCGGCGCGCCGCCGTCCGCCCCTGACCGAGCCGCTCCCCGCTCATCCTTCGGGCGCCGGGCACCACCCGGACCACCCGCCGCGCGCAGAGCAAGGCTGGTGTCCCACCGTCCTCCTCTCGGGGCGTCCGCGCATCGACGCCGGCACAGCCCGTCCGCCAGGTGCCGACTGACCCACGGGACGCGGGCTCGCGGCGGGAACGAGCTGCCGCGCACCCATCGGTGAACGGCTGGTGGCACTCCCGGGACCGGGTGCAGGAACGCCCCCGCGGGGGGCTACGACCTCAGCTCGGCGGCGATGGGCCTGCTCGTGCACGACGTCACCGACCACGACGGCGGCCGCGGCTAGCACGACCACCTCGGGAGGGCAAGGGCGTCCGCGCACTCCGGAACGGCGCCACCCGAGGGCGGAATGGGTGATGTCAGGACCACCGTCCGAGAGGAGTTACCGATGGACTCATACGCGGCCACGGACAGCGGTGACGGCGGCGCGATCGCGCTCGTCCTCCTGCTGGCCCTCAGCCTGTACTTCCTCCCCACGATCGTCGCACTGCTGCGCAGGGCTCCTGACCGCGGCACCGTGGTCGTCCTCAACCTGTTCCTGGGCTGGACGTTCATGGGGTGGGTCGCGGCGCTGGCGATCGCGTCTCGGAGCCGAGTGGAGCCGATTGTGATCGTCCCGCAGCCCCCCGTGATCACCCAGCCCTCCGTCATGCTGCCGCCCGGGTGGTACCCGGCGCCCGGCACACCGGGCGTCGAGTGCTACTGGGACGGCCAGGTGTGGACGTCGCGCACGCGGCGCATCACGTCACCCCCGGCGCCGCGGGCGTAGACCCGCACCCGGCGAGCGGCCCCGGGGCGTCGGGGCCGCTCGCCGGTGGACGCGCCCACGCAGCGACGTGCCAGAGTCGGAGCACCAACGGCGGAACGGGGAACTCGAGATGGTGGACGACCCGGTGGTCGGATCGCACGTCGTCGTGTCCAGCGCCGGCACGCGCATCGTGCTGAGGCCGGGGGATGCCCTCACCTTCGGGCGCGGATCGGCCTGCCACCTGCGCATCGGGCACGTCCCCGAGGACCTGCGGGTACCGCGGGCAGCCGGTCGGCTGGAGTGCCGGAGCGACGGCGTGCTGATCCACAACGTGTCCGACAAGCGACCACTGGAGGTCGTCACCTTCCCGGGCCCGGGCTTCGAGATCCCGCCGCTGAGGCTCATGGGGACCATGCCGCACGACCTGGTCACCGTCGTGGTACGGGGGGATCGAGGTCGGCGCCACGCAATCAACATCGACGCCGGCCCCCTCGGCCTGCGCAGCGCCGGCAGCAGGGCACCGGCAGACCGGGGCAGCGCCACGGTCGGATACCGGCGCATCGACGACCTCACGCCGCGACAGCGGGACCTGCTGTGCGCCCTCTGCTTGCCCGGCACGCTCGGGTGGGATGACATCACCGGGATCCCGACCTACAGGCAGATGGAGCGGATCCTGGCTGAACGCGGGGTGCACGTGAACGCCAAGCGCATCCGGAACGCCCTCGACGACCTCCGGCACAGGCTGGCCAACGAGCACGGCGTCGCGGACGTCCACGGCGACTCGTCCGACGCCCCGCCCGGTGGCAAGCAGTCCTTCCTCCCGGAGCTGGCCGCGTGGGCCCGGATCTCCGGCAACGTCAGCGACGCGGAGCTGGAGGCCTTCGACCAGCGCGGCAGTTGACGATCGGCGGGGGCGATCGGAGCCATGCGGACGACCCGGCGGGCTCGGGAGCAGGGCCGCGCACCCGGCTCGGCGGGCAGCCGGTGCGCTCATGACCCGGTCGCCGCAGCTGCCGGACCGCCACGGGCTCGCACGCCCGTCCCGATCGCTGCGGCGGCCGGGTCCGGACCCGCCAGGCCGGTGGCGAGCAGCGCCGTGCCGGCGGCCACCAGGAGCGCGGCCGGCAGGCCGGTCCCCTCGGCCAGCGCGCCCAGCGCCAGGGCACCGATCGCCTGGCCGGCGGTGAGGCCCACGAAGAGGAAGGCCGCGGCGCCCGCCGCGCCGTCCGGGCGGGAGCGGGCACCCCAGGCGATCAGCACACCGCTGAGCGCGACGAAGGACCCGCCGAAGGCAGCCAGGGCGGTCGCGGCCAGCCACGGGACGCCGGGCCGGACGGCGAGCAGGGCGGTCGCCGCGGCCGCCACCAGCAGGCTGCCGCACCAGGCGCGGCGCACCCCGTGCCGCTCGACCAGGGCGCCGCTGACGCCACCGGCCAGCCCCGCCGCGCCCAGGACGCACCACAGCGCACCGCTGACCCCGGCGGTCAGGCCGCCGTCCGCGGTCAGCAGGTCGCGCCCGAAGGTCCAGATCCCGGCGCACCCGGCGCCGGCGAGGACGGCGGCGGCCGTCGCCCGACCCAGCCGGTCCCAGGGCCGACCGGCCCGCGGCGACCGCCCGCCGGTCGCCGACGGCCACCGAGCGGACCGGTCGGCCGCCCAGGTGACCAGCAGCGCGAGGACGGCGAACCCCAGCCAGGCCGCCCGCCAGGCCGCGGGGACGGCGAGCACCAGCAGGCCGCCGGCCACCACGCCCGCGCCGGTGCCGCTGTTGACCACCCCCTGCGCGCGGGCCTCGGTCGCCGGGGGCACCGTGGCGGTCACCACGGCCACGAGCGCGGGCGTGGCCGCCCCGGCCCCGCTGCCGGCGACCAGCACACCGACGGCGAGCACCGCGGTGCCGGGCGCGGTCGCGACCACCACCGACCCCAGCGCGGCGCTGCCCCCGGCGGACCACAGCGCGACCCGCGCCCGCCCTCGCGCCACCAGGACCGGGGCCAGCAGGGCGGCGGCGCAGTAGGCCAGGTAGCCCCCGGCCGCGAGCCCGCCCGCCGTCCCGGCGGAGAAGCCGAACTCGGCGCGGAACTGCGGCAGGTAGAGGCCGTACCCGTACCGGGCGAGCCCGTAGGTGACCGCGATGACGGCGAGCCCGGCACCGACGAGCACCGCCGGTCGCCCGGAGACCGGTCGGGCCGACGACTGTAACGATCGTTTCATCATAACGAGCGTTACAGTAGGCCGTGGTCCCGACCCCCGCGACACCGCCGGCGCGCGAGCGCCTGATCTCGGCCGCCGCCGAGCTGTTCTACGAGTCGGGCATCGCCGCGACCGGGGTGGACGCCGTCCTCCGGCGGGCCGGCGTCTCCCCCGCCACCATGTACGCCCACTTCGCCGGCAAGGACGCGCTCGTGGCCGCCTACCTGGAGCAGCGTCACCAGCAGTGGCGCGCGGTGTGGGACGAGGTGCTCGCCGAGCGCGACGACACCCGCGAGCGCCTCCTGTCGGTGTTCGACGCGCTCACGCGGTTCCGGGAGCGGTCGGGCAGCCACCGGGGGTGCGGCTTCCTGGCCGCCGCCACGGAGCTGCCGGCCGCCCACCCCGGCCGGCAGTGGGTGGCGGCCGACACGGCGCTGCTCACCGGGCGGCTCTCGGCCCTCGCCCGGGACGCCGGCGCGCCCCGGCCGGAGGACCTGGCCGCGGACCTGCTGCTGCTCTACGACGGCGCCCTCGCCGGCCTGGCGCGGAACGCGGCCGTCCCGGGGTCGGCCGGCCCCGAGCCCCTCGGCCGGGCCCGCGCCGCGGCGCAGGCGCTGCTCACCACCCGGCTCGGCGACCGCTGACCCGGGGGCGCCGCGTGCGGCTCCCGGCCGGACCGGGGGGCCCGTGCGCGCGGCGCCCCCCGGCTGCCTACCCTCGGTCGGACCAGCGCCCGACCGGATGCGAGCCCATGCCTGCCGTCTCCCGCTTCTCCGTGACCCCCGTCAAGGGCACCGCCCTGCACTCCCCGACCAGCCTGAGGCTCACCCGCAACGGCGTCGAGGACAACCGGCGCTTCCACCTCGTCGACGCCCGGCACCGGCTGGTCAACGGCAAGCAGCACGGGCCGCTGGTCACGATCACCGCCCGGTGGGACGGCGGGCGGCAGCGGCTGTCCCTGGACATCCCCGGGCGCGGCCCCGTCGAGGGGACGACGACCGAGCTGGGCCAGCCGGTCACCACCGACTTCTACGGGCGCCCCGTGGCCGGCCACCTGGTGGAGGGCCCGTGGTCGGCCGCCCTCACCGAGTTCGTCGGCGAGCCGGTGCACCTGGTCGCCGCCGACACCCCCGGCGACGCGGTCGACGTGCACCCGGTGACGCTCGTCTCCACGGCCACCCTCGAGCACCTGCGGGAGGTCACGCCCGGCGGCGAGCGGCTGGACCACCGGCGCTTCCGGATGCTCGTCGAGGTGGACGGGTGCGACCCGCACGAGGAGGACACCTGGGTGGGCCGGCGGGTCCGGCTGGGCGGGGCCACGGTGCGGGTGGTCGGCCCGGTCCCCCGCTGCGTGGTGACCAACGAGAACCCCGACACCGGCCTCGTGGACTTCAGCACCCTCAAGGCCGTCGCGCGCTCCCGCGGCGAGCGGACCGGGGACCTCACCACCCCGGTCGCCCACCTGCCCGACGGCGGCGCGGTCGTCCTCGGCGTGTACGCCACCGTCGAGGAACCGGGGCCGATCGGGGTCGGCGACCGCGTCGAACCGATATCCGCCGCGGCGACCGTCGCCTCCTGACCGGCCCGGCCCGGCACGGACCCGCCGGCACGCCGGCCGGGCGTCGGCGGTGGCCGCTGGTCGCATCACCGGCCGCCGCCGCCCGGTGGCGAGCGGCGGCCCGGTGCTCAGGCGCGGCCCGGGTCGCCGCCCGCAGCGGGACGCCGCACGAGGCGCCCGTCGGAACGGCCCGGTTCGCACGCCGCGTCGAGAGCGCGCTGCAGCGGCGACGGCGCTGCCTGGTCCCGGATCACCACGGTCCCGGGTCCTCCGCCCGGCGCGGTCAGTTCGCCGGCACCCCGAGGCGTGGTGGTGGGCACGCGGGAGCCGGTCCCGAGGAGCTCAGCACGATCCGTTCGCCGCCGCGGAGCCCCCGCGCCTGGGCCACCAGGTCCTCCATCCGGCGGGTGGGCAGCACGCCGAGCTCCCGGACGAGCAGGTCGCGGAAGGCGCCGTAGGCGCGCAGGGCCTCCGCGGGGTTCCCCTCGGCGAGGTGCGCCCGCACGAGTGCACGGTGCGCGCTCTCCCGCAGCGGCTCGTCCCGGATCGCCGCGCAGGCCGCCTGCACCGCCTGGCCGTGCCGGCCGGCGAGGACGAGCTTGTCCGCGAGCGCCTCGAGGGCGTGCATGCGCAGCTGGCGCAGCCGCTCGCGCTCGAGCAGCACCCAGTCGTCGTACCAGCCCGGCAGGAGCTCCCCGGCCGACGCGGTCACGGGGGCGTCGAGGACCCCGGCCCGGGTTCCGGGGGCGAGCACGGAGTGCGCCCAGGAGACGAGTTCTCGGACGTCCAC
Source organism: Geodermatophilus sp. SYSU D00758 (assembly GCF_054049955.1). Classification (NCBI taxonomy): domain Bacteria; kingdom Bacillati; phylum Actinomycetota; class Actinomycetes; order Geodermatophilales; family Geodermatophilaceae; genus Geodermatophilus; species Geodermatophilus sp. SYSU D00758. Next base: position 37,644 of record NZ_JBJGYK010000011.1, on the reverse strand, counting down.
GCGCACGCCCTCCGCGAGCGCCACCGCCCCTCCGGACACGACGACCAGGCCCGGCACCGCCCGCTGGACGCGCCACAGGGCCGACCGCAGGCTGCCGTGCGCGTGCGCCTCGGAGACGTCCGGCCACAGCTCGCCGGCGATCGCCTCCCGCGCCGGGCGCCCGCACAGGACCAGGTGGGCGATGAGCCGCTGGACGCCGTGCGGCAGGCGGCCCACCGCCGTCCCGGCGGACGCGGCGTCGACGGACACGCGGAAGCCGTCGAGCAGGGAGACGCGTGCGGTGGAAGCGTTCATGGCGACCCCCTCTCGGGGCCGTCCAGCGGGCCCCGGCGCCACGTGGTGACAGGACGGAATCGTTCCGACACGCCGAAGCGGGTGTCAATGGACGTTGGACCCTGCCGGCGCCCGGTGGCGGGCGAGCGCGACCCGCCCGGCGTGGACCGGCGCGTCCGGCCGGACGGCCGGTCGGCGGGGTTTCAGGAGGCCAGGCGGTGCGGCCGGGCGATGTCCTGCACCAGGCGGGTCATCTGCTCCGTCGGGGGGACGCCGAGCTCCCGGCGCAGCAGGTCCCGGAAGGCCGCGTGGGCCCGCAGGGCCTCGGCCAGGTTGCCCTCGGCCAGGTGAGCCCGCACCACGGTGCGGTGCGCGCTCTCCCGCAGCGGCTCGGCGCGGATCGCCAGGTGCGCGGCCTGCAGCGCCTCGCCGGCGCGGCCGGCGGAGATCATCCGCTCCGCCGCGGCCTCGAGCGCGTGCAGGCGCACCTGCAGGAGGCGGTCGCGTTCCAGCAGCACCCAGTCGTCGTACCAGCCGGGCAGCAGGTCGCCCAGGAGCGACGGGTCCGGCAGCGCCGTCCCAGCGGTCCCGCTCCGCGGGTCCCGCACCCGCTCGGCCCAAGCCTGGAGGTCGCGGACGTCGACGCGGACGCCGGGAGCGAGGGACAGGGCGCCACCCGACGGGGCGACGATCCCGGGCGCGGACCGGCGCAGCCGCCACAGCGCCGAGCGGAGGCTCGCGTGCGCCCGCTCCTCGCAGACGTCGGGCCAGAGCCGGCCGGCCACGACCGTGCGGTCCGTCGGGCCGGCCAGACCGAGCTGGGCCACCAGGCGCTGCACCGCCCGGGGCAGCTCGCCGTCGGCGGGCCGTCCCGCGACCCCGCCGGCCCGGAGGGTGAACCCGCCGAGCAGCGTCAGCCGCATCCGGCCCCCGGGTGCGGTGCAGGCGATCCGGTCCATGGTGCTGCCCCCCGTCCGCGAGCGGCGACGTCGACGAGCAGAGACGCACGGAAGGACCCCTGATACACCCGGTCGGCGGTGACGGGGTCGTGACGCCGCGGTGACGGGCCGCCCGCAGGGTCGGAGCAGCGTGCCGGTCCGCACCGGACCGCAGGACACGAGACGACCGGACCGCAGGACACGAGACGACCGGACCGCAGGACACGAGACGACCGGACCGCAGGACACGAGACGAGGAGCCGGGATGACAGCCACCGCCGACGATCCGGTGCAGAACCCGCTCACCCTGGTCATGACCGTGCGCTCGCCCGACGACCGCCGGGTGCTCCAGGAGAAGCTCGAGAAGCTGCAGTCGCTGCCGCGGGAGCAGAACCCGGTCACCACCGCCCTGGACGCGATCGCCACCGTGCACTTCGCCCGGTTCGTCTTCCTGGACGAGACGCGGCTCGCCGTGATCACGACCTACGACGGCGACTTCGCGGTCTACATCAACGAGTTCGTCGACCACATCGGGGAGGTCTTCGACGACCTCCTGCAGCACATGGACGGCGCACCACCGCTGCCGGTCGCGCGCCACCGGGCGGAGTTCCTGGACTACGTGCAGCGCAACGACCTGCGCTGCCTGCCGCCCTTCTACAGCGCCTACCCGCGGCGCACCGTCCTCGACCTCCTCGCCGCCGACGCCGGCAGCTGATCCGGCCCGCGGCGCACCGGTGCTCGACCTCGCCGACGTGCAGGGCCTCGTGGTCCGCGGCTACACGATGCCGCACGCCCGCCACCTGCTGCTGCGGGTGGACGCCGCCGCCGCGGGCCGGGCGCTGCTCGGATCGCTCGTCGACGGGGACGCCGGCCGTCCCCGGGTCACCACCGGCACCCCCTGGGAGGAGAAGCCGGACTGCTGCGTGAACGTGTCGGTGACCGCCGCGGGGCTGCGCGCCCTCGGCGTCCCCGAGCACTCCCTCGCCGGCTTCCCCGAGGAGTTCCTCGCGGGCGCCGCGGCCCGCGCGGACCACGTGGGCGACGTCGGCCCCAGCGCGCCGCGGCACTGGCTGCCGGCGTTCACCGACCCGGGGCTGCACGTCGTCGTCTCGCTGTTCGGGCAGTCCCCGGAGGCGGTGGGACGCACCACGGACGCCCTCCTGGAGGGAACCGCGCCGGGCCTGACGGAGCTCGAGCGCCTGGACGCCGCCCTCCTCGGCGACCGGGTCGACCACTTCGGGTACGTCGACGGGATCTCCCAGCCCGCCATCGCGTCGGCTCCACCGCCGGGCCCGCCCGACCGGCTGCCGGTGGCGCCGGCCGGGGCGTTCCTGCTCGGCCACCCCAGCCAGTTCCGCGACTTCAGCTACCCGGTGCCCGAACCCCAGGCGCTCGGCCGCAACGGCAGCTTCGCGGCGTTCCGGGTGCTCGCCCAGGACGTCGACGCCTTCCGGGAGCTGGTGGCCGCGCAGTCCGCGCGGACCGGCATGTCACCGGAGCTCGTCGTCGCCAAGCTGTGCGGCCGCTGGCCCGACGGCACCCCGCTGGTGCTCTCCCCCGACACCGGCTCCCCCGAGCCGCCGGTGCCGCCGGAACGCCGCAACGACTTCGACTACCTCGACGACGCACGCGGCGAGCGGTGCCCCGTCGGGTCGCACATCCGGCGGATGAACCCGCGCAGCTCGCGCGTGGCCGGCGGTGGAGGGCACCAGCACCGGATCGTGCGGCGTGGTCTGACCTACGGCCCGCCCTACGACCCGGCCCGGCCACGGGACGGGCACGAGCGCGGCGTCCTCGGCCTCTTCCTCGGGGCCAGCCTGCGCGACCAGTTCGAGTTCCTCATGCGCGAGTGGGCGCACGACGGGACGTTCGCCCCCGGACTCGGGCGGACGCAGGACCCGTTCCTGGGCACCGAGGCCGGGGGCTCGCTGACCGTGCCCACCCCCGGCGGGCGCACGGTGCTCACCGACCTCCCCCGGCTGGTCACGACGCGCGGCGGCGCCTACTGCTTCGTGCCGAGCACCACCGCGATCCGCCACCTCGCCGCGCTCTGACCGGCCGCCCGCTGACCGAGCCCGGCCCAGCGCCGGGGCGGGCCGGGCCCGGTCGGTCCAGGGCCCCCGGTTGCAGGGCCGCCCCGGTCGGGGGACGGGTCAGTTGAGGGACAGGTCGTGCAGGCCGGCGGTCGCCAGCTCCGCCCGCAGCCGGGTGAGGACCCTGGCCCTCGTCGGCCCGATGCTCCCGACCGGCATGCCGAGCCCGGCGCTGATCTCCTCGTAGCTGGCCGGCGGGGAGGCGGTGAGCAGGCCCAGCAGCTGCCGGTGCCGGGGCGGGAGCGTGGCGACCGCCCGGCGGAGCAGGACCTCCTGGTCCCGGCGCACGGCCGACACCTCGGGCCCCGCCTCGTCGACGACCTCGGAGCGGTCCGGAGGCGGCACCGGCTGCTCGCGGTGGGCGTCGCGGAGGACCGCCAGGGACGCCCGCCGCGCCGTCGTCCGGAGCCATCCGGCCAGGCGCTGCGGGTCCCGGATGCCGGCCAGGTGCTCGACCAGCCGCAACCAGGTCGTCTGCACCACGTCGGACGCCTGGGCATCGGTCAGCCCGAAGCCCCGGGCCACCGACCGCACCATCCCGGCGTACTCGGCGACGATCGCGTCCCAGGCCGAGCCGTCCCCGTCGGCGGCGCGGCGGACCAGTGCGGTGACCAGCGCGGGCTCCATGGCCCCTCCTCTCCTCACGGCGGCGCCGGTGCCGCCGTCGAGGCGGAGCGTGCGAGGAGGGCGCTAGCCGGACGTCAGCCGGCCCCGGCCCGGCCCGGCCGCGGCCCGTCCAGCCGCCGCGCCAACGCGACGGTCCGCGGGTGCGGGGGGACGCCGAGCTCGTCGAGCGCCCGCGTGCAGCGCCCCAGCCACCGCCGTGCGGAGACGAGGTCGCCGGTCTCCAGGAGCGCGGTGACCAGGAGCTGGTAGGCGCCTTCCGCCCAGCGGTCGACGCCCAGCGCCCGCTCGGCCAGGGCCCGGGCCGGCGCGGCGCCGCCGCGGGCGAGGAGCAGCTCCCCGGCACGGACGGACGCGGCCACGAACCGGCCGCGCAGCCGGTCGCGCTCCCACTCCAGCCACTCGCCGCCGTCGACGTCGGGGAGGTAGTCCGTCCGCCAGAGGTCCACCGCCCGCCGGTAGCCGGTGAGCGCGGCCGACAGCGCCCCCTGCCGCTCGAGGCGGGCGGCGTCGTCCAGGAGCCGGTCGAAGGTCACCGAGTCGACCTCCAGCGGCCCGTCGACCACCAGGCGCAGCACCGGCCCGGTGCTGCGGACGAAGTACGGCGGGTCCTGCTCCCGCCGGTCGGGCTCGAGGGCGGCGAGCAGGTAGGCGAGGGTGACGCGGAGGTTGCGGGCGGCGGCCGCCGGGTCCAGGTCGGGCCACAGGTCGGCCGCCACCGCGGCGCGCGTGGGCCGGTCGTGGGTGAGCAGGTAGCCCAGCAGCCGGCGCACGCGTTCCCTGCGCAGCTGCGGGGCGGCGACCACCTCGCCGTCCCGGCGCAGCTCCATGGGCCCCAGGACGCGGAGCCCGAGCCGGTGGTGCGGCACGGCGGGCAGCTCCCGGAGCAGCCGCCGGGCAGTGACCGCGACCGGCCCGGTGCCGCCGGCACCCCGCACCCGCAGGGTGTCCCGCGCCCGGGAGCCGAGCTCCTCCACCAGCGCACGTCCCTCGTCCTCGCCGGTGGCGAGGAGCCCTAGCGAGAGATCCGCCGCCCAGGGCGCGGGCAGCAGGGCACGGGCGAGACGCCCGGTACCGGGCGGCAGGCGGCCGGCCTCGCCGGCGGACCCGTGCTCCCGCAGCGCCACGAGCGCACGGGTCACGCGGTGGACCTCCGCGAAGCAGCCGGCCGGTGGGTCGGCGTCCCAGCGTGCCCGGACCTCGGGGAGGAGCACGTAGAGGAGGGGCAGGGCCGCCGAGGACACCTGCAGGACCGCCGGGTTCCGCGCCAGCCCCAGGTGGAGCACCCCCCGCAGGGCCGCCGCCGCCCCCTCGTCCTCGCCACGCGACGCGCGGTGGAAGGCCTCCGCGACCGCCCCGGCGACCGGCGCCCAGGCGACCGAGGACGCGGCGACGACCGACCGGTGGCGCAGCAGCACGGCCTCGGCCTCGGCGTCCCGGCCGAGGAGGTCGAGCAGGACGACCGCGCAGGTGACGAGCTCGGGCGAGGTGAGCACCTTCCCCGGGGAGAGGCCGGCCAGCAGCTCCGGGAGCAGCTGCGCGGCCTCCTCGAGCCGCCCGCGGAGCCGGAGCGACTCGACCACCTGGCACCGGAACAGCACGGCGAGGTTCGACCCGGCGGAGGCCATCGCCCGGCGGGCGATCGCCTCGGCCTCGGCCGGCTCGCCGAGGGCGAGCAGCAGGAGGTGCGCCCGGAGCCAGTCCTGCACCGGGCTCAGCGGCGCACCGGCCAGCAGACCGGGGGCGGCCAGCTGGGCCCGCACCTCCCCGGGGTCCCGGGCCAGCAGCGCCCGGAACAGGGCGACCCACCCGGCCGCCCGGTCGGAGCCGGAGGCGGCCTGCTCGGCCAGCCGCTCGACGAACACCGTCATCCGCCGCCGGTCGGCGCGCCGGAACGCCACCTCCACCAGGCCGTTGAGGCAGGCAAAGGCCACCGGGGAGCCGTGCGGTGCCGCCGCGGAGGCCCGCTCGAGCAGCAGCTCGGCCGCCTCCGGGCTGCTCGGCTCGGCCACCATCGCGGCCAGCAGGAGGCCCTCGGCGCTGTCACGGACCTCGGGCGGCAGCCGGCGCAGCCACACCTCGAGCACGTCCGGCGGCACCAGCGGCGTCCCGACCTCGCAGACCTCGACGGCGAGATCGCGGACGCAGTCCCAGGCGCAGGCGTCGACCAGCAGGTGCATGGCGTCGTGGTAGCGGCGCCGCCGGGCCAGCACGGTGCCGGCGGTGCGCCGCGCCCGGGCGACCTGCCCGGCGCTCAGGCGTCCGTCGAGCACCCCGGCCCAGAGCGCGTGCAGGGACCACCACCCGGACGACCCCCGCACCACCAGCGGCAGGCCGTCGAGCAGGTCGGCGAGCCGGACCTCCCGCCCCAGGACCGCGGCGGCGATGCCCTCGTCCGCACCGCCGATGGCCACGAGCAGGGCGAGGGCGTGCAGCCGGTCCGCGGGCAGGCGCTCGAGCAGTTCCTCCCAGACGTACCCGGTGACCGCGGACGGCCCCGCGGTCGCGGTCAGCTCGGCCAGGGCCGGCCAGCCACCCACCCCGCTCAGCAGCTCGGGGGCCACGGCCCGGGACCCGGCGAAGGCGGACACCTCCTCGTCGCGGAACTGCAGGTCCGCCTCGGAGAGGACGACGGCGTCCCCGTTGGCCAGCAGCCGGGGGGAGAGCAGGGGCAGCGGTGGGCGGGCGGCGACGAGCAGGTGACCGTTGCGGGGCAGTTCCTCGACGAGCGCCGCGAGGAAGCGCCCCCCGGGTGAGGCGGCATCGACCAGGTGGGCGTCGTCCAGCACCAGGGCCAGGTGGCGGGGCGCGGCACGCCACATGACCTCGGCCACGGCGACGGCGGCGGCCCGCGGGGTCTCCGGGACCGGCGCCGCGGTCCCGAGGGCGGCGAGGGCTCCCGACGTGAGGAAGGAGAGCACCCCGTCGTCGGGCTGGCAGGTGAGCCAGCGGTCCTCGCCCAGGGGCGAGAGCGCGTTCTCCTCGACGGCCTGGGCCAGCAGCGTCGTCTTCCCGAAGCCGGCGGGTGCCACGACGGCCGTGAGCGGCCGCGCGAAGCGGGAGTGCAGAGGGGCGAGGAGCCGCGGCCTGAGGACGAGGTCACGGCCGGGGAGGGGTGGTTCGTACCGGAGCGCCCGGCTCATGCGCGGAGGGTAGTGGCCCGCGGACCGTGCGGCGGAGTCCTTTCCTCGCCCGCGCGACCCGGTACCCGGTCGCCCACCCGCCCCGGCGGCGGTCGGGCGTCGGCGCCGGCCGCTGGTCGCTGGTCGCGTCACCGGCCGCCGCCGCCCGGTGGCGAGCGGCGGCCCGGTGCTCAGCCGCCGCCCCGGTCGCCGCCCGGGTCGCCGTCCGGGTCGCCGTCCGCCGCGGGACGCCGGAGGGCCGCCAGCCGGTCGAGGGCGTAGCGGGCCGGGGGGTAGGGCACGCGTTCTCCGGTGGACGGCGCCCGGTCGTCCTCGGCCGGGCGGCGCGGGGCGGGGATCGCCGGGCGGACCGGACGGCGGTCGCCGCCGGTGCGCGCGGGCGTCGTCTCGGGGTTCCTGGTGGTCGCCATGGTGCCTCTCCTGTTCACCGGTGTGCTGCCCGAGGGACCTCGGACGTGTCGTCGCGCCGGAGGCGACCCCGCCCGGCGCGGGCGCTCGCCAGGCCCTCGCGGAAGCCGTGCGCGTACCAGAGGGGGCGTTGAGCCGGACCCCGGCGGGCGCGGTCCCCGCTCCGGCGCCCCGGACCAGCCGGGCGAGGTCGTCGGGACCCGACCCGTGCCAGCAGCCCAGCCCGGTCGGCTCCCGACCGGCTCGACCTCGACCGCCAGACGCCCGTCGCGACGGCCCGGCTCGCACGCCGCATCCAGGGCGCGCTGCAACGGCGACGGCGGCGCCTGCTCCTGCGCGTCCACTGCCCGCCTCCGGGGCCTCTCGTCGGGATCGCGGTCGCCCACCTCCCCGGACCGCCCGGCGGGGGCAGAGTGGTGGTGCACGACGGAGGAGGCGTCGGGGCCCGGTGATACGCCGTGGACCGCACCGGCCGGCGGACGCCGACGGCGCCCTCGGCGCGGGAGGTCCGGACCGGACCGCGCGCCGGCGGCCTGCTGCCCGGCCGGGCATCGGTCGGTCGCCCGCCGCCGGTCGCCTCGCGGCAGAGTGCGCGGGCATGAGCGGCTACCTCACCGAGCCCTGGTCGGACTTCTCCGTGGCGACGGTCGGCGCCTCGGCCGCCCTGACCGGACTGCTGGTCGTCGCCGTGTCGATCAACATCGACCAGATCCGGGCGGTCGACGCGCTGGTCGGACGCAGCCTCAGCACGATGGTGCTGTTCACCCTCCCGCTGGCGGTCGGCACGCTGCTCCTCGTCCCGGACCAGCCGAGGACGGTGCTGGGGATCGAGCTGGTCGTCGCCGGTCTGGGGACGGGCGTGGGCCTGCTGGCGATCAACCGGCCGGGTCGTCGGGGGGAGCTCGAACCGCGGGTCAGCTGGCTGCTGCTCCGCCTGGTCCCCAGCCTGACGATCGGGGCCTTCCTGGTGCTCGCCGGTGTCAGCCTGGTCGCCGGGGCCGGCGGTGGCCTGTACTGGGTGGCGCCCGCGGTCGTCGAGGCCTTCCTCGGAGGACTCGCGACGGTGTGGGTGCTGCTCGTGGAGATCCGCCGATGAGCGCCCGGCGAGCGCAGCTGCGCCGCCGCCGCAGGGGTACCCGTGGACGTCGTCGTCGGCCCGGGACCGACGGTCACCGAACAGCACGCGTCCCGGCTCGCGGACGGTGGCCTCGCTGTCGTGCAGCTCGCCACGTCGGACGACCGCGTCCTCCCGTGCGCCGAGGCCGGGCGCGGCGCTGCGGCGGGCCGGGTGATCGAGGCTGGTGACGTGGCCGCACGGCGACCGGGCGCCGTGCCGCGGCGTGCTCGGAGGCTCGGCACCCGGCACCTCCGCGGGGGCGTACGCCCCGGAGGACGCCGTCGTGGCGGAGTTCGTCCGCCCCCGCCCCCGCCCCCGCCCCGCGGTCAGCCGGTGGCGGCCGCCCGCTCGGCCGGGCTGCCGGTGCCCGCCGGGCGCAGCGCGATGCGCAGGGCATCGGTGAGGTAGTCGCGCACGACCCCGGGGTCGGCCGGATCCGCCACGAGTCCGAGGTAGCCGTCGGGGCGGATCAGCGCGAGCCCCTCGGGGCCCAGCCCGTAGGCCCGGCCGAGGACGTCGTCGGGGTCCACGACCCACTCCCCCTCCTCGGTGGCGGCTGCGGCACTGCCGGCGACGCGGACCACCGTGCCGAGATCCCCGAGCGCGTGGCGCAGTTCCCCGGCGACATCGGCATCGCCGGTGCGGGCCAGCAGCGCCAGGCCAGGACGGGCCAGCAGCTCCTCGACGGCCACCGGGGTCCCGTCGGGGCGGAGCAGTCCCACGGGGTCCGGCGCGTGGTCCCCGGCCCGTGCGCCGCGGCGGGTACGGGCGTGCTGCACCGACAGCGGGCTGTCGCGGTAACGGACGGTCAACTCGGCCATCGTCGTGGCGACGGCGTGCTCGAGCCTGTGGACGTGGCCGACGACGAACAGGGCGAGGTCCCGGACCGCGGCGCCGGGGCCGGAGGCGGTCCCGACGTCGGTCAGCACCGTGGTGGCGCGCACCACCTCGGCGCCCACGGGGTGCCGCTCGTCGTGGTAGCTGTCCAGCAGCGCCGCGTCCGCCCGGCCCCGGGCGACCAGGGCGAGCTTCCACGCCAGGTTGGCCGCGTCCTGGATGCCGGTGTTCATCCCCTGCGCTCCTGCCGGGCTGTGCACGTGCGCCGCGTCGCCGGCGAGGAGGACCCGGCCGTGCCGGTAGCGGGCGACCTGCGCGTGGTGGACCTCGAAATAGGTCAGCCAGCGGGGGGCCCGGACCCGGACCCTCCCGCCCATGCGCGCGTCGGCCAGGGCCTGGATCCGGTCCAGGGTGGGCGCACCCGCGCCGGGGGCGGGTGCCTCGACGGAGAACATGATCCGGGCACGGTCCCCGGCCAGCGGGAACAGGAGCCCCAGGCCGTCGGGATGGGTGAACATCCGGATGGCGTCCGGGGGCAGCGGCGTGTCGACGTCGACGTCGGCCATCGCGAAGTGCTGGCCGTGGAAGTCGCCCTCGAGGCGCGTGCCGAGGAGGTGGCGGGTGGTGCTGTGCCCGCCGTCGGCGGCGACGACCCATCCCACCCGTGCGGTCCGTTCCCCGCCGTGGGAGCGGAGGGTGACCCCGACACCGTCGGCGTCCTGCACGAGGTCGGTCAGCCGTACGCCGCGCTCGACGGGGACCCCCAGCTCGTCGGCGCGCTCGGCCAGGACCTCCTCGGTGTCGGGCTGCGCCACGTCCAGCACGTAGGGGTGCCGGCTGGAGGTCCTGGTGAGCTCGAGGCGGGCCCGCGTGCTCCCCGTCTGCCCGCTGACCACCTCGACAGCGGCGATCTGCCGGCCGCGGGCCTCCAACCGGCCCAGCACGCCCAACGCCGCGAGCATCTCCATGCTGCGGGCATGCACGCCCACGGCCCGTGACTCGGTGGCCGGCCGCTCGAGGGCCTCGACGACCCGCACCGCGATGCCGAGCCGGGCCAGCTGGCAAGCCGCCGTCAGGCCCACCGGCCCGGCCCCGACCACCAGCACGTCGTCCGTGGTGCCCATGCTCCGCCCCTCCCCGCTCCGCCCCCGCTCCACGAGCCGGGCGGAGATCCGTTCGTCCCGCCGCACCCGCCGTGCAGCCGGTGCCCCACCGTCGCGCCGACCGCTCCAACCCGGCTCCAAGCGCCGGCCGCGCGCCGGAGCGGGGCGTCCGGAGCTCATCGTCTGCCTGGGCCGCCCGCTGCCCGGCGCCACCGCCGATGCCCGGCCGTGCCAGGTCGACCTGGCGCGCTCACCACCTGGGTCGGCTGACCGGAGGCACACCCGGGGGAGTCGGCCGTCCGCGACTTCCCGGACCGGTGCCGTACCGCATCTGCAGACCGCGGCGCCCGGGGACCTACCGCGGTACGGCGAGATGCGGTACGCAGTGGTCCGACGACGCACCGGGACGACCGGTGCCGGGCGCCCGGCGCCCACGTCACCGAGGTGCGGGGGCTCCCCGCCCCTGCGGCACCGGGACGGCTCGTCAGGAGGTGCCGTGCTGCCCGACATCCCCGCAGACGCGCTGCACTTCCGCGATCTCGGGCCGCTGGAGGTCGAACGCGCCGGTACCCCGGTCGGCCTGGGAGGCACCCGGCTCGCCGCCGCGCTGTCCCTGCTGCTGGTCAACGCCGGCCGGCACGTCGGCGTCGACTCCCTGTCGGACGCGATGTGGGGTGCGGAGTCCGCAGCGCGGTCGCCGTCGACCCTCGACTCGCACGTCTGGCGGCTGCGCAGGGCCCTGGAACCGGGGCGGCCGCGCGGCTCACCGTCGACCGTCCTCCGCCACGACCCCGGCGGCTACCGGCTCGTCACCGGCACCGCCGCCGTCGACTCGGCGCGGTTCGGCGCCCTGGCCGAGGAGGCGCGCGGCCTGCTGTCCGCCGGCCGGGCGGCCGAGGCCTGCCGGCGCGCCGAGCAGGCGCTGGGGCTGTGGCGGGGCCGGCCCTACGGCCGCTTCGCCGACGAGCCGTGGGCCGTCGCCGCGGTAGCCCGGTCGACCGAGGTCCGGGACCAGCTGCGCGAACTGCTCGCGGAGGCTCTGATCTCCGCCGGCTCGCCGGAGCGGGCGGTGCTCGCCCTCGGCCCCGGCCTGGTGGAGACCCCGCTGCGCGAGCGGCTCTGGGCCCTGCGCATGCTGGCGCAGCACCGCCTGGGCCGGGCGCAGGAGGCCCTGCGCAGCTACCACGAGGTCCGCGCCCTGCTCCTCGACGAGCTCGGGCTCGAGCCGGGTGCCGAGCTGCGGGAGCTGCACGGCCGCATCCTCGCGGAGGACCCCACCCTGGCCGGCCCCACACCCGCGCCCGTCGTCCCGGCCGTCGACGCAGCTGCCCTCCGGGCCGGTCCCGCGACCGGGGACCGGTCGACGGGCGGTGTCCCGGGCGAGGTGCACCTCCCCGCCGGGTGTCCGCGCTCGTGGGCCGGGAGACCGAGCTGGAGGAGCTGACGCACGTGGTCCCCCGGGCCGCCCTGACCACGTCGGTGGGCGCGGCCGGGGGCGGCAGGACCCGGCTGGCCGCCGAGGTGGCGCGTTCGCTGGCCGACCGGTTCCCGGGTGGCGTCTGGTTCGTCGACCCGACCGTGACCCGGGACGCCGGGTCTGTGCTCTCCGCCGTCGTCCCGGCCCCGCCTCGGCGTCGGCCGGCAGCCGGGAACCGATCGCGGTCGACGGCGAGCCCGTGCACCCGGTCGGGCCGCTCCCCCTGCCCACGGAGGACGACCCGAGGGAACGGGTCCGCGTGGAGCACCGGCCCGGGGACACCCGGTTCGCGCGCCCGTCGGGAGGCCCCTCGTCGCGGCTCCTCCACGCGGGCTCCACGAGTGGCCACCGTCCGGTCGCGCACCGTTGGAGCGCGGTTGGAGCGGCTGCCGGGAGGGTCGAGCCAGCAGGCGGGGGACGCCGCCTCCCGAGAGCGGAGATCCACGTGCACGCTTTCTTCGAGGACGACGACTTCCAGTTCGCGGTCGAGAACGTCCTCGGCAGCGCCTACTCCCGCGCGGCTGACGTCGGCGAGGTGTTGACGACCGTCGACCGGATACCGAACGGCTCCGCGACAGCGTGGGTCGAGCAGTGGACGGCCACCGCCGACCGCGTCGCCGGCGAGGCGCGAGCGGCCGAGGACGCCGGCCACGCGCGGACCGCCGCGGCGCGCTGGCTACGTGCGTCGAGCTACTACTCCGAGGCATCGGACAAGGCCGACGCCACCGGCGGTTTCACCGCGCTGTGGGAGCGGCACCGCGACGCCTGGGACCGCTTCGTCGACCTGAGCACGGCCTCCGGCGAGGTCACGGTGGAGCGCATCCAGATCCCCTACGAGGGCACCGCCCTGCCCGGGTACTTCTTCCGCCGTGGGCCGGCCACCGACCCCCGGCGGACGCTGGTGTACACCAACGGCAGCGACGGCTCCGTCGTCGGCGCCTGGTCCCGGGGGATCGCCGACGCCCTCGCCCGCGGCTGGAACGCGATGACCTACGACGGCCCCGGGCAGAACGCCGCGCTGCTGCGACAGGGCCTCCCCTTCCGCCCGGACTGGGAGCACGTCCTCACGCCCGTGATCGACCACCTGACGAAGCGACCGGACGTCGACCCGTCCCGGATCGCGGTCATGGGGGTCAGCCAGGGCGGGTACTGGGTCCCCCGCGCCGCGGCCTTCGAGCACCGCATCACGGCTGCTGTCATCGATCCCGGCGTCGTGGACGTCTCGACCACCATGCTCCAGCAGCTCCCGCACTTCCTCGTCCGGCTGCTGGACGCCGGGGACCGGCAGAAGTTCGACGCGGACATGTCCTGGGCGCTGAAGGTCTCCCCGGCGACCCGCTCCGTGCTGCGGTGGCGGATGCGGCCCTACGGGGTGACCTCCCCCTTCGACTTCTTCACCGCCGCCCGCGGGTACGCGCTGACCGAGGAGCAGCTGGCCGCGATCGCCTGCCCCGTGCTCATCACCGATCCCGAGCACGAGCAGTTCTGGCCCGGGCAGTCCGCGCGCATGGCCGCCGCGCTCACCTGCCCCGTCACGCTGCTGCCCTTCACCGCGGCCGAGGGGGCGGACTCGCACTGCGAACCGGCGGCGACGGGGCTTCGCGGCGAGCGCGTCTTCGACTGGCTGGAGGCACATGTGGCCGCGTGAGCCGGCGCCCGGACGCGGCTGGGGGCTCCGGCGGGCCGATCGCGCCCAGGCGGGGCGACACCGGCCATCGCGCCCGGGACCGTCGCCGGATCCGCCGGCGCGGGCACCCGGACCCGGTGGCGTCCCCGCGACGTCGTCCCGGAGGAGCCGCCGACCACGACCGCCGACCGCGAGCCCCTGCTGCGCTCCCTCTACGCCGCGTCCGACGCGCGCGACCTCGACACGGTGCCGGCGGCCATGGCACCCGACGTCGACCGGCCCGACGGCTGGCACGGCGGGCGGGTCGTCGGGCACGACGCCGTGCGGCGCTACCGGGAGGGCCAGTGGGCCGAGATCCACCCCTCCGTCCGGCCGACCGCGGTCTCGCCGCGGGACGACGGGACCGTGGAGGTCGCCGTGCAGCAGGTGGTCCGCGACCGCACCGGCACCCTCCTCGACGTCGCCGACGTCCGGCACGTGTACGCCTTCGACGGCGACCTCGTGCGCCGCACGGACGTCGAGCGGGAGCCGACGACCGGGGTCAGCCCCGGCCGACCAGCTGCCGCAGCCGCTGGGTGTCCGCGTCGGTCCAGCCCGGCGGCTGCGCCACCTCCGCCCACGCGTCGGCGTAGTCGGCCTCGTAGCGGTGGCCGTGCCCGTCCGGCACGTCGACCGAGAAGACGAGGTCGGCGGTCACCTGCCAGAAGGTGACGAAGGGCAGCCAGACCATGTCGGGCGAGACGTCCGGCCCCCGCTCCCCCTCCAACCAGTCGGGCCGGCTCAGCAGCAGCCGCGGTGACCACCACACGATCGGGTCGGAGGCGTTCTGCAGGTAGGCGACCCGGGGCTCGCCCCACGGGGCCGGCGGCCCGGCCAGGTCGGGTGCCTCGTCGGCGAAGCGGACCGTCCGGCCCCCGTCGTACACCGGGAGCCACTCCGGCGTGCCGGCGTCCCGGTCGGCCACGAGCTCCCGCCACAGCTCGTTGGAGTTCGGCGGGCCGGCCCACACCACGCCGTCGGTGCGGTTGGCGATGTCGGCCAGGCCGCTGAAGGCGGCCTCCCCGCCGTAGGTCCCCAGGCTCTCGCCGAGGACGAACAACCGCGGCCGGTCCTCCGGCGGCAGCTGCGCCCACGCGCCGTAGACGGCGTCGAACAGCGCCCGGCCGGCGTCGCGCGCCTTCGCCTGGTCGACGAGGAAGGACAGCCAGCTGGGCAGGTAGGAGTACTGCATCGCCACCATGGCGGTGTCGCCGTTGAAGACGTGCTCCAGCGCGCTGCTGGCCGCCGGGTCCACCCAGCCGGTCCCGGTGGTCGTGACCACGGCCAGCGCGGCCCGGTCGAGGCCGCCGGCCCGCTGCAGGTCGCGGACGGCGATCGCCGCCCGGTCGGCGACGTCCTCGGCGGTGGCCAGCCCTGCGTAGGCGCGGACCGGCTGGAGCGCCGGGCGGCCGGAGAACGCGGCCAGCTCCTCCGGTGTGGGGCCGGTGCCGGCGAAGTTGCGGCCCTGCAGGCCCAGCGAGTCCCAGGCCACCAGGGAGCCGGGGCCGCCGGACCGCTCGGGGACGGTGGGCTGCACCGCACCCGCCTCGGTGCCGTCGTCGCGGACGCCGAATGCCGAGTTGGCGGTCTCGACCAGCCCCCGGAAGAGGACGCCGTCGACCAGGACGACCACCAGCGCGCCGGCCAGGACCACGCCCAGCGGTCGCGCGATCCGGCCGGGGAGCACCCGCCCCAGCGCCCGGACCAGCCACCGGCCCGTCCACCGGACGCCGCGGCCGGCGGCGACCAGACCCGCGAAGACCAGCACCGCGACGACGACGATGCCCGCGGCGGACCACCCCTCCGGCGGGTCGAGCCCCATCAGCCGGTGGATGTCGCGCTGCCAGCCCACCCCGAGCCACAGCGCCACCACGACGAGCACCGGACCGCCGACGGCCACCGCCTGCCAGGCGCGGCGGCGGGCGGCGGCGGACAGCCGCCGGTCGGCGACCTCGGCGACGAACCAGGCGATCGCGACGCCCACCCCGTAGCCGACCGCGGCGGTGATCCCGGCGATCAGCCCCTGGAGCAGCCAGCCCCGGGGCAGCAGCGAGGGCGTGAGGGAGGCGCAGCCGAGCACGAGCGCCCCCACGGTGCCGCTCCACGGGTACCGCGGCAGCCACCGGGTCCACCGGCGCCGGGGTCGCGGCACGGCCTCGGCCGACGGCGGCCGGGTGGGGGCCTCCGGGCCGGCGTCCGGCGTCCGGGTGGCGGGTTCGGTGTCCATGGGGCGCTCCGCTCGCGGGAGCGCCGACGCTAGCGACGCCCCGGCCGGCCGGACTCGTACCCGGAGGATGAGACGTGGCCGGGCACCTGCCCCGCCGGGTCAGACCGCCGAGCGGTTCCCGAGCGCGTCGGTCAGCAGGGCGACCAGCGCCTCGAGCTGCACGTCGGCCGAGGAGGCGACCTCCTCGTCGGACCCGTCCAGCGCCCGGGCGGCCAGCCCCGCCTTGCTGTCGATCAGCTCGGCGATCCGGGCGTCGATGGTCTGGGCCGCGATGATCCGCCACGCGGTGACCGGCTCGGTCTGGCCGATGCGGTGGCTGCGGTCGATCGCCTGGGTCTGCTCCGCGTCGGTCCAGGACAGCTCGGCGAGCACGATGTTCGACGCGACCTGCAGGTTCAGCCCCACGCCGGCCGCCGTCAGCGAGCAGACGGCGACGGCGACCCCGGGGTCGTTCACGAACGCGTCGATCTGCTTCTGCCGCGCCGACGGCGTCTGGTCCCCGCGGATCGACGAGTACCGGACCCCGAGCCGGTCGAAGGTCTCCTCGGCGGCGTCCATCACGTCGACGTGCTTGGCGAAGAAGACGACCTTGCCGGCGCTGCGGGCGAGCTGGGCGGCGTAGTCCGCGGCCAGGCCGGCCTTGGCCTGGCCGATCCGGCGCATCATGCCGAACACGTTCTCGCCGGTCGACGTCCCGTTCGCGTCCTTGAGCTCCCACCCGGCGACGGTCCGGACGAGGTCGTGATCGATGCCCTCGACCTCCGTGGCCCCCGAGCGCGCGGCCAGCGCCGACTCGTAGCGGGACACCAGCCGGCGGGCGAGGTCCTGCTCGGCCGCCCGGATCGACCGGCCGGCCGCCCCGTCGAGCTCGACGGGCAGGTCGGCGACGCGGCGGGCGGGGATGTCGGCGGCCACGTCGACCTTGCGGCGCCGGACGATGCCCCGGTCGATGACGTCCTGCCGCGCCGCGGGGTAGAAGCCCGGGTCCGCGGGGGTCAGGCCGGTCTCCTCCAGCGCGTCCATGAGCTCGCCGATCGGCTGCGACTCGTCGATCCAGCCGAGGAACTGCCAGATGGACCGGAAGTCCTCGATGTCGTTGATCAGCGGGGTCCCGGTGAGGGCCATGAGCAGCGGCTGCTGCGTGCGCGACCGGATGCGATCGGACAGCGCGAGCACGTGCTGCGAGCGCTGGGCGGTCTTGTTCTTGATGAAGTGCGCCTCGTCGACGACCATCCCGCGGAAACCGAAGTCCCCGAGCCAGCCCACGTGGCGGTCGAGCACCTCGTAGTTGACGACGACGACGTCGGCGAAGCCGTCGACCGTCTCGCCGTCGCCCTGGACCACGGTCGCCGAGCGGTGCGGGATCCAGCGCGCGGCCTCGCGCGCCCAGTTGGTCTTGACGACGTTCGGGACGACGACGAGCAGCGGGTAGGCCTCGGCCGCCTCGGCGGCGAGCAGCGACTGCGCCGTCTTGCCCAGGCCGGGCTCGTCGGCGAGCAGGAAGGTCCGGTGGCCGGCCGCGGCGGCGGCGACGAGCCGGCCCTGGTGCGGCATCGGCTCGAGCTCGGCCGGGGCGAACCGGTCGGTCGGCTCGGGCAGCTCCATGCACGCCGGGGCGCCGCCGCCGGCGCGCTCGAAGGAGTTGAGCAGCGGACCGAGCAGCTCCCACCCGGCCAGGCGGCGGGGACGGGACGGGCGCTGCGGCACGGCGGAGTAGTCGGGCGCGAGGAAGGGGTTGGCCAGCTGCCGGGAGACCACCGACTGCGGCACGACGCGCCGCTCCGCGCCCGCGGGGGGCTCCGCGGTGGGCGCCGGCGCGACGTCCTCGGGGGCCGGCTCGAGCCCGACGTCGCGCAGCATCTCCGCCTTGAGCGACCGGGCCCGGTCGGAGACGACGGCGTCGTCGGCGAGCAGCGCCAGCAGCCCGGCGTCCCGGACGGCGGTCGTCGCGAGGACGGTCGCGATGCCGTCCAGCCGCTTGAGCTGCTCGGCCCGGTGGCCGTCGCCACCGGCAGCCTCCCGGACGCGGGCGCGCTCGTCGCGCAGCAGGAGGGCGACGGCCTGGAACTTCGCGCGCACCTCGGGCGTCACGCGGCCGCGCTGGGTGGCCGCCTCGACCTCGCGGACGGTCCGGGCGAGCAGCGAGACGACGTCGCCGCGCTGGCGGACCGGTCGCTGCTTCCGCGGGGCGGCGGGACGGCGAGCGCCCCTCTGGCGCTGGCCTGCTCGAGCCACGAACTCCTCCTCCACATGCCGGGCACGGGCGCCCCGGCAGCACGCTGCACCGTCCGTCCCGCGGGCCGGGCGGCCGAGGCCCTCCGCGGCCCCGGTCACCGGGACGCCCGGCGCGGCTCCCCAGGGGGCCACGGCGCGGGCCACGGCGGGCCCGGTCGGCCCTGCCGGGCCCCGGTGGACCTCGCGGCCGGTGCACGGCCGCCGGCGGGTGCGCGGGGGACCACGGGACGCGGGGGTCCCGGCCGAGGACCGGGCTCGGTCCTCGCATCGGTACCTCCGGTGCAACGTGTCCGAGAGTATGCAATTCCCACCCGCCGCCCGCACGTCGCCCCGCTCGGACGGGGACCGCCGGGACGGGTGGACCGCCGGGGTCCCGCTGCGTTCTCGTGCCGCCGGGCGCGGACGCGTCGCGCGAGCAGGCCCGCGCGCGTGCGGAGGTGGCGACCTGCACAGCCCGGCGGCCGTGCGGGACCGGCTGCGCGGTCGCCGGGCGAGCACCGCCGTCACCGGTACCCCCGCGGGCGGAGCGGGACCTGGGTCGAGCGGTGCGATGACGGCGAGGTGCCGCCGTGACCGACCGACGAGAGGCCCGCCGGGGACGCCCTGGAGCTGCGCGGGCCGACCGGCGGCTCACCCGTCCGGTCGGTGGAGGCGAACCGCACCACCCCGCCACCCCGCCACCCTGGGGAAGAACCCCATCACGCGCGGACGACGCCATCCGGGGGGCGTACCGTCCAGACACGGAGCCGCTCAGGTTCCCGGTGAGGGAGCGCGACATGGCCGACAAGTCCCCTCGACACACGATGTCGAAGAAGTCCGGCAAGTCGATCAAGGAGAAGCGCCTCGAGCGCAAGGCGAAGGCCGACGCCCCGTCCCAGATGGAGCGGCTGACCCGGGACAAGAAGCACTGAGCCCCGCCGCCCCGGGTTCGGGCCCGGCGCCGACGGCGTGGCCCGTCCGGGACGTGGCCCCGCCCGTCGACCACGCCGCATCCGTCCCCTGCGCCCGGAGCGCGGTCCGCGGGGGTCGCCTCGACGGCTCACCCTCCCGGGCGACCGCGTCCACCCACCGACCGGAGGGAGCCGTGCCATGAGCACCGAGTCGCAGGACGCAGGCAGCCGAGGGAGGCCCCGGACCGCGAGGGATCGGACCACCGATGCCCTCGCCCGCGAGGACGCCGACGCGCGCGCCGACGTCGAGGAGGACCGGCGCCGGCAACGAGAACTGGACGATGCGGAGCTGGGCGGGGAGGCCTGAACCACGCACGCCCGGCAGTGCTCCCGACGGGTCGTCGCGGTCTGCGCCGTCCGCACGGGCCGACCGGTCACACCGGCGTGCCCTGGCTCGGTGCCCCACCGCGCGGACGGGCCGGGTACCCCGGGGTAGGACCGGGTGGGTCCCCCTCGGTCACGACCGGGCGGATCGCGGTCCCCACGGCCAGCGCGCCCGGCTCCCTCGCCCGCCGTCCGGCGCCCACCGGGCGACCGTCGTGCGTCCCCGCCGTCCCCGTTCGGCCCCCACCGCGGGGGCCTCGCGGTGAGGGCAGGTCCGTGCGCCGGGCCGACCGGGCATGGACCGGGCGCCGCCGGTGTTCCCCGGGCGAGGGTCCCCGCCGGCCGCGGGTCGACCCACCCCGCGCACCTCATCCCCGAAGGACACCTCCTGCCCGTGACCCACCCCCGCTCCGCCACCCACCGACGCCGGGAGCGCTCCGCCGACCGCCGGCCGACCGGCCCGGCGCCCGACCGCGCCGCCGCCCGCGAGGAGAGGCGGGCCCAGCAGGACTGGGTGGCCGGCGCTGCGCCCTCGCTGCCCGTCCGCGCGACGCGCCCCGGGGTGGTCGTCTTCCACCTCGGCCCCACCAACTCCGGCAAGACGCACGACTCGCTGCAGGCCCTGGCCGCGACCGGCTCCGGGGTGTACGCCGCTCCGCTGCGCCAGCTCGCCCAGGAGGCCTACGCGAAGTTGGCGGCCGCGCTCCCGCCCGGCACGGTGGGCCTGTCCACCGGCGAGGAGGAGGTGGACGCGCAGGCCCCGATCGTCTGCTGCACGGTCGAGAAGGCGCCCCCGCGCGGGCAGCTGCTCGTCCTCGACGAGTCGCACTGGGTCGCCGACCCGGAGCGCGGGCACCACTGGGCCCGGTTGCTGCTCACCGGCGAGTACCGCGAGATGCACCTGATCAGCGCCGCCGAGGCCCACCCCCTGCTCGAGCCCCTGGTGTCCGACGCCGAGCGCATCACGGTGGTCCGGCACGAGCGGCTGTCCCGGCTCGACGTCCTGCGCGCCCCGGTGCGGCCGGCCGGGGTGCGGCCGCAGACGCTCGTCGTCGCCTTCTCCCGGACCACCGTCTACTCCGTCGCCGCCACGCTCGACCGGCACCGGCCGGGGAAGGTCGGCGTCCTCTACGGGGCGCTGCCCCCCGCGACCCGCCGCGAGGTCATCGAGCGCTTCACCGCCGGCGAGATCGAGGTGCTGGTGACCACCGACGTCATCGGCCACGGCATCAACGTGCCGGCCACCACCGTGCTCTTCGCCGAGACCACCAAGTTCGACGGGGCGCAGGTGCGCCCCCTGCGCACCTGGGAGACCGCCCAGATCGCCGGTCGCGCGGGGCGGTACGGCCTCACCGGCCACGGCCGGGTCGGCGTGCTGACCGGGGTCACGGGACTCGACCCCGACCCGCGGCTGCTCCTGGCCGGAGCGGCCGTCGCCCGCGGCGACGCGGCCAGCGACCTCCCCCGGCGCGCCCCCCGGCTGCGGCCGGAGCTCGCGGACCTCGGCGCCCTCGAGGCCGTCGACCTGCCCGAGGCGCTGACGCGGTGGATGGCGTGGGCACGGACCGCCACCCGCGACGAGGCGGTGACCGCCGACGACGTCACCGGCCTGGTCCTGCGGGTGCAGGTGCTGCTGCCGCTGCTGCGGGGTCCGCTGCGCGCCGTCGGCGACCTGGACACCGTCTGGCGCCTGGCCAACCTGCCCATCGACCACAACCCGCCGCGGCGTACCCGCTGGCTGGTGCTGGCCAGGGCCGCCCTGGAGCACGCCGCCGGCCTGCCCGTGCGACCGGAGACCGTGCTGCCCGACGTCCCGCGCGGCGGTGGCGTGGCGGAGTTCGAGCAGGCTGCCGCAGGGGCGCGTGACGCCCAGATGCTGCTCCGGCAGTTCCCCGGGGTCGCCGGCCTGGACACCGACGACGCCGCCTGGGTCGAGGAGGAGTGCGCCGAGGCGATCGCGGAACTGCTCCCCGATGCCATCTCCCTCGCCCGGACCGGCAGGTGCGGGGGCTGCGGCACCGCGATCGCCCCGTGGTTCACCACCTGCCGCCCCTGCAGGGCCCCGGCCGGCCGCCGTGGCGGTGAGCGGGACCGCCGTCCGACGACGGGCGCGCGGCGGGTGGACGGCCGGGCCGGCGGCGGGACCCGGGTGGCACGGCGCGGAGCCGGACGCCGGCAGGCGTAGCGTCACCCACGGACAGAGGAGGCCTCATCGCCGCACACCGTGGACGCTGCACCGAGGCTCATCTCGGCTGCCCCTGCCGGGGGGACGAGGCGATCCACGAGGAGCGCTCCCGCCAGAGGGCCGAGGCCCGCGAACGGTCGCACGAGTCCGTCGAGTGCCCTGAGTGCGGCTCCCCCACGACGCCGCTGGCCATCGTCACCTGGGGGAACTGCCGGGTGTGCCGCACGGCGCAGTCCCGGCTGACCGACCCCCTGCGGTGGTGACCGGTGGTCCGGGGGGCTGCCGGCGCCCGGGACCACCCCGGCCTCGTCGCGTCCCGCGGCACCCTCACGCGGTCGCGCGCCGCCCGGGGCGGTCGACCCCGACCTCGCGGAGCCCGGTGACGGCCAGGACGCGGCCGGTCGGGTAGACCTCGATCTCGGCGTCCTCCGCCAGGGCCGCCACCACCGTCAGCCAGCCGGCGGGCCCGAACCGGACGATGCGGTCGGCCAGCTCCGTCCGGCGGGACGGGTCCTCCGGGTCCTGGACCACGACCCGGCCCCGGTACAGGTGCCGGTCGTTGACGGTGGTGATGTCCATCGACCCAGGCTCCCCCGTCGACGGTCCCGGGTCGACCCGGTGGGACGACGCGCCGCAGGGGTCGTCCCGTCGACGCGGCACCGTGACCGGCGCCGGCACGTCTACACTCGGTCCCGGTCGCCGTTGTGCCTCTGCTTCGTTCTCGGACGTCCGCAGTCGTCTCTGCCTGACGTTCCCCTCGGTCCTGCCGGTCGGTGCGGCGACCCAGGACCGACGGTCGTCGGCCCTGACACGACAGCACGGAAGAGAGAACGACATGACCCAGGGCACCGTGAAGTGGTTCAACGCGGAGAAGGGCTTCGGCTTCATCGAGCAGGACGGCGGCGGCCCCGACGTCTTCTGCCACTTCTCCGCGATCTCCGGGACCGGCTACCGGTCGCTGGACGAGGCGCAGCGGGTCGAGTTCGACGTCACCCAGGGCCAGAAGGGCCCCCAGGCGGAGAACGTCCGCGCGCTCTGAGCGGACGACGGGAGGGGGCACGGCGACACGTCGCCGTGCCCCCTCCTCGCGTCGGTGGCCGGGGTGCCCGCCACGGGTGAGACTGGGTGGCCAGGAGGGACCCTCCGGCGGAGGAGCTCGCGATGATGACCGTGGTGACGACGACCCGGCTGCGCCCGGGCGGCGAGCCGGAGTGGGACGCGGCGGTCCGCGCCCGGTTCGAGTCGGCGCACGACCGGCCGGGGTGGGTCTCCGGTCAGCTCCTCACCCCGGCGGACGACCCCCGCACGCGGGTGCTCGTCGGCACCTGGGAGAGCCGGGGCGACTGGGAGGCCTGGCACCACGACCCCGCCTTCCTCGAGCAGCGGTCGACGCTCGAGCGGCTCGAGGCCGAGCCCAGCCGCACCGAGTGGTTCGAGGTGGTGGCCGACGCCCGCCGAGGCTGACCGACCCGGCCCCTCCGGTCCACGGCACGCGCCCGCCCGCACCGCGGCAGCCCCGGGCGGGTCCCGTGCTGGCTGAGCTGCTCCGGGCCCGCTCCACCGCCGTGCTGGACCGTGCCGGCGACCGCCTGCTGCTGCGCACCGACGCGTCGGGCGTCGACCGGCTCGCGGAGTGGCACGCCGGGGCGGTGCGGCCGCTCCCCGCGGGCGAGGAGCGGGTCACCACGGCGCGCTACCGGCCCGGACGCCGGCAGGCCGTCGTGGAGGGCGATGCCGGAGGGGACGAGCGCAGCCGGCTGTGGCTGCTCGACCTCGACGGCCCGCCGTCCCGCGACCGGCCGGTGCGGCGGGACCTCACCTCCGACCCCGCCGCCGTGCACCGCCTCGCCGGGGTCGGCCCCGACGGCCGGACGGTGGCGGTCCTCGCCAACCGCCGGGACCGCGCCGTCTTCGACGTCTGGCTGCTCGACCCCGACACCGGTGAGGAGCGGCTCCTGCACCGCGGCGACGGCTGGTGGCAACCGGCCTCCGGCTTCTCCCCGGACGGCCGGTGGCTGTCGGTCCTGCGCCCGGGGCCGCGCCCGAGGGACACCGACCTGCTGCTCCTCGACGTCGCGACCGGCCGCGCGCGGGTGGTGCTCCCCCACCCCGACGAGGCGGCGCTGGTCGGCGCCCCCGCCTGGGTCGACGCGACCACCCTGGTCGTCAGCAGCGACCGGGGCCGGGACCGCTGCGCCCTCGTCAGCGTCGACCTCACCACCGACGGGGCGAGCGTCGTGCTGGCACCGCCCTGGGACGTCGCGGGGTGGACCAGCCCGGACGGGCGGACCCTGCTGGCGGTGACCGACGTGCACGGCAGCAGCGCCGGCGAGCTGTTCGACGCCCGGACCACGGCGTCCCGGGGCGTGCTGCGGCTCCCCGACCCGGACACGGTCATGGCCTGGAGCCACCTGCTGCCCGATCCGCTGGTCGCCGACGACGGCAGCGTGCTGGCGACCTGCACCGCGCCGGGCCTGCCGCCCGGGGTCTGGCGGCTGCGCGCGGACGCGCCCCCGGAGCCGTTGGCCCGCGACCACCTCCCGGTCGACCCGGCGCGGCTGCGGCGCCCGGAGCGGCACACGGTCACCAGCGCCGACGGGGTCGACGTGCCGCTCCTGGTGCACCGGCCCGACCCCCCGGCCGGCGCCCCGCCCCCGCCGGGGGTGGTCGTGCTGCACGGCGGGCCCGAGGGCCAGTCGCTGACCGACTTCTCCCCCGTCGTGCAGGCGCTGGCCGCCCGCGGCTACGTCGTCGCCCTGCCCGACGTGCGGGGCTCCACCGGCCACGGCCGGCGCCACGCCGCCCTCGACGACACCACCCGGCGCCTGGACTGCCTGCACGACCTCGCCGCCGTGCACGGCTGGCTGGTCGGCGCGGGCGTGGACCCGGCCCGGGTGGCGCTGTGGGGCACCTCCTACGGCGGGTACCTGGTGCTCGCCGGGTGCGCGTTCCAGCCGGGGCTGTGGGCCGCCGGCGTCGACATCGTGGGCATCAGCGACCTGATCACCTTCCTGGAGCGGACGGCGGACCACCGGCGCGCGCACCGCGAACGCGAGTACGGGTCGCTGCGCACCGACCGGGCCTTCCTCGCCGTCGCCTCGCCGCTGCGGCGGGCCGGGGAGATCCGCGCTCCGCTGTTCGTCGTCCACGGCGCGAACGACCCGCGGGTCCCCGTGGCGGAGGCCAGGCAGCTCGCGTCCGCCCTCGGGAGCCGGGGCGTGCCCTGCGAGCTGCTCGTCTACGACGACGAGGGGCACGGGCTGGCGCGGCTGGCCAACCGCCTCGACGCGCTCCCCCGGGCGCTCGACTTCCTCGACCGGGTCCTGGACACGCCCCCTCGTGAGCCCGCCCCCTCGTGAGGGAGCCCGGCCCGGTTGCCGGCTAGGGAACCGGGGCCGCCCCGGCGGCCGAGGGGACGGCCGGGCGCCGCCCGGCCGGCAGCCCGAGCTCCTCCACGGCCTGCTCGTAGCACTCGTGCAGCAGCACCAGCCGGTCGACCAGCCGGTCGACGTAGGCGGCCGAGGTGCGCACCGGCCAGGGCTCGGACATCAGGGCCCAGAACAACCGGTCGACGTCGCGGCCGGACGCGTACCGGGCCCACTCGGACGGTGACGGCTGCAGGCCGAGGGCGGCGGTGAGGCGACGGGAGACCGTCCGCCGGAGCCGGGCGACGACCGGTCCGGCGCCGGCGGGGACGGCCTGCCGCGCCCGGCGGGGACGGCGCGGCGGGCCGGCCGCGACCGGGGGCGGGACCACCAGGCCGATGGCCCGCCCGAGCAGGGGCACCAGCCGTGGCCGGTCGGCCGCCGACAACCGGTCGTTGGCGTGCCGCAGCACGGCCGCCAGCTCGCCGTCGACGCAGTCCGGCGCGTCGCTGAAGGGCTCCCCCGCCAGCAGGGCGGTGTACTCCATGAAGCAGGCACCGCGGGCCGGGTTGCGGTGCCTGCCCCGGCTCAGGACCGGCATCGACGCGGGACCGTCGGACATCGTCCCCCCACAGCTCGGCGCGCGGACGCGGCGGCGGGCCGCGGCGCCGACCCGGCCGCCGGCGTCCCACCGGTCCTCCCAGCGTAGGCGCGCGGCCGGGCGGGCGGGGGGTGCTCAGCCGAAGGCCTCCCGCACCTCCTCGGAGGCCGGGGAGTCGTCCCGCTGCCGGGTGGACGGCGCGGCGCCGGCGTCCTCGCGGCGGGACCCGCCCGCCCCGGCGACGGCGACGACGGCGGGGTCCAGCCGCAGCACCGCGTAGCCCGCGACGGCCCCCGCGCCGAAGCCCGGCGCGAAGATGCGCACCGGTTCGGTGATGACGCCGTCGCGCACGGCGTCGTGGATGGCCAGCGGGATGCTCGCCGAGGAGGTGTTGCCGACCTTCTCGATGTTGAAGTAGAGCTGGTCGGCGGTCAGCCCGGCCCGCTCGGCCAGGCCGATCACCATCGTCTTGTTCGCCTGGTGCGGCACGATGAGGTCGATCGCGTCCAGCAGCGACCCCTCCCGGCCGTCCGGGGCCGGCAGCTGCCCGAGCTCGTCGATCATCTGGGAGAGGTAGCGGCCGGCCAGCGCCTTCACCTGCGGGCCGAACACCGTGATGTTGTTGTCGAACTCGGGGTTGGGCCAGAGGATCGAGTTCACCTCGCTGGCCGGGCCGCTGGCGTAGGTCTTCATGTAGTCGATGTCGCCGTCGGTGCCCTCGGGCGCCGGGCCGACGACCAGCGCCGCCGCGCCGTCCCCGAAGATCATCCGCGAGGTGCGGACGTTGCCGATCTTGTCGGAGAACTTCTCGACGCAGACGACGAGGACCGGCCGCTCGACCTCCTGCAGCATCCGCACGGCGTCGGCGACGCCGTAGGGCATGCCCGCGCAGGCCGCGATGAGGTCGTAGGCGGCGTAGACCTGGTGCATGCCGAGCTGGCCGCAGAGGTAGGTGGCCAGCGACGGGATGAGGCGGGAGCTGGTGCAGGTGCAGACCAGGACGGCGCCGATCTCCTCCGGCTGCCGGCCGGCCTTGTCCAGCGCCGCCTCGGCGGCCTGCAGCGCGAGGTCCTCCAGCGGCAGCGAGCTGTACTCGCGCTGCTCGATGCCGGTCTTCGACGCGATCTCCTCGGCGCTCATCGGCGACCAGTTGTAGGCGGTGTTGCGGATGAGGTCGTCGTTGTCGCACACCTGGTCGCCGTGCACCACGGCCAGCGCCTCGATCCGCGGCTGCACGCCGAACCGCTGCCGGACGTCCAGCTCCGGGTAGGGCCGGACCGGCGGCCGGGACTCGCGCGGGCCGGCGGCGCGCCGGGGTTCGGCACCGCCGCGCAGCCGGCGGAGGAAGGCCCGCACCTCCCTGTCCCGCGGGTGGAAGGCGACGACCCAGTCGTCGTCGCGCAGCCGGCTCACGTCGGCCAGCTCCACCTGCGACCGCTCCCACGGGTACTGGTTGTGCAGCACCATGGCCCAGCGGTGCAGCGCCTCGAGCTCGGGGACGTCCTCGGAGACGTCGAGGATGTCGGTGTAGTCGTAGACGGGGTAGTCCGGGTCGTAGTGCGGCAGCCGGAAGGTGAGCGCACCCGGCTGCTCCAGGAACTCGGCGACCGTGGGCTTGATCGCCGGCAGCGTCGAGGCGTGGTGCCGCCGGTTGGCGAAGACGTCGAAGAGGATCTCGAAGACGCGGTCCTCGCAGGCGTCGTCCCACCGGGCCGGCAGCCGGGGGTAGGCGTCCTGGACGCCGGACACCTTGGCCTCGCCGTCCTCCCACGGCTCGAGGACGGGCAGGAACACCTCGGGGCGGGTGCGCGGCAGGTCGCCCCACCGGGTCGGCCGCTTGTCGTACATGGTGATCGAGAAGCGGTTGGCCCAGAACAGGTTCAGGGCCATGTCCCGCATCAGGTCGTAGCGCGTGCCGTAGCCGCCGGTGCGGACCTTCTCGAGGATCTCGGTCCCGCTGGGGGCCTTCGTCTCGAAGTCGCGCCGGATGACGCTGTCGAGCTGGTCGAGCGTCTCCAGGGTGGAGAAGTCGAGCTCCGGCATGATGTTCGAGGGGAACACGATGCGGCCGTGCCGGTTCAGGACGAAGGCGTTCACGGGAGTCCTCTCGTGACGGGGCGGTCAGGTCGTGGGAGCGCGCTCCATCCCCCGCTCGACGGCGGCGATGAGGCGGGGCCGCAGCTCGGCGGCCGGGATGATGGCGTGCACCGAGCCGACCCGGCGGGCCCGCTCGATGTCGTGGACGGCCTCGAACTCGTCGGCGACCTCGCCGAGCTTCTCCGACCGGACGGCGGTGCGGACACCGGCGAGCTCCGCGCGCAGGTGCGCCTGCTGCACCGCGTCGGCCGCGGCGATGGCGGCCTCGAGCTCGCGCACCCGGGGGTCGGCGGCGGTGCGCCGGTCCACCTCGCGGGTGAAGACCACCGCGGCCGCGGGGGCCCCGCCGATGACCGAGGCGTAGGACCCCTCGACGGCGAGGACCTCCATGTTGTCGTTGAGGACGCCGGAGAACACGACGAAGGCGCCGCCGTGGTAGCGGGAGATCACGCAGAAGACGATCGGGCCGTCGAAGTTGACCATGGCCCGGCCGATCTCGGCGCCGTACTCGAGCTGGACCTCGCGCAGGGACTCCGGTGACCCGTCGAAGCCCGAGAGGTTGGCCAGGACCACCAGGGGCCGGTTGCCGCTGGCGGCGTTGATGGCGCGGGCGGTCTTCTTCGACGACCGCGGGAACAGCGTGCCCGCCGTCCACTGGTCCGGGCCGTCGGCGGGGTGGCTGCCGCGCCGGGGGATCGGCCGCGACTCCACGCCGACGACCGTCACCGGGTGGCCGCCGAGGTGGGCGTCGAGGACGACGGCGGTGTCGGCGTCGGCCATACCGGCCCACCGCTCCAGCACCGGGTGGTCGGTGTCGGTGACCGCCCGCATCACGGTGCGGATGTCGAAGGCCTTCTTGCGCTCCGGGTTGGCCTCGGCCGAGAAGACGTCGCCCACGGTGCTGAAGTCGCTGGCCGGGTGGGTGTGCGGGAACTCCCGCACGTCCCGGTCGCGCGGGTCGTCGGTGCCGGCCGGCCGGGCCCAGCGCTCGCCGGGCGCCCGGTAGGTGTGGTCGTAGTGCCGGAAGAGCAGGTCGACGGCGGCGGCCAGGTGCGGCGCCCAGTACTGCGCCTGCCCGTTGGGCCCCATGACGCGGTCGTAGCCGCCGATGCCGAAGTTGTCCTCCGCCGACACCCCGCCGGAGTAGTCGAGGGAGTGCTTGCCGGTGAGCACCATCGCGCTGTCCGGCGTCATCACCAGGATGCCCTTGGTGTGCATGAGCATCGTGGCCTCGGCGTTCCAGTACGGCTGCGCCCCCACGTTGATGCCGGCGACGACGACGTTGACCTCGCCGCCGGCCTGGGTGAACTCGATGATCCGGCGCAGCGCGCGGGCGACCCAGTCCATGTTCTCCGTGCCGCTGTCCATGGAGATGCGGGCGCCGGAGGACAGCGCGAACCACTCGACCGGGATCCCGCGCTCCTCGGCCAGGTCCAGGGCGGCGACGACCCGGGCGCACTCGGGCTCGGCGACGGTGCCGAGGGCCTTGGTGGGGTCGCCGAGCAGCGCCACCCGCGTCATGCCCTCGGGGTAGCGGGCCGTCGGGGTGCGCACGAGCCCGGCCACCAGGCCGGCCGTGTTGCGGCCCGGCGGCCGCTCGACCGGGGCCAGCCGGCCGTCGCCGTCGAGGTCCAGCTCGACGAACTCGCCGCCGGGCCCCGCCAGCAGCGGGGCCAGCTCGTACGGGTACGCAGCACCCCGGGCCCGGGAGCCGAGCACCTTCTCGGTGTACTCGTCCAGCGGCCGCATGGGCTCGCTCGGCCGGTCGGTGACCTCCATGCGGACCCCGGTGCCGGGCCGGTGCGAGAAGCGCAGCGCCACCTCCCGGGGCGGCCCGCCCGGCTCCTGCAGCCGGGCCAGCAGCACGATCTGGTCGAGGCCGGCGCCCACGGTCAGCGGTGCGGCGGTGCGGGCGAAGGTGGCGATCTGCTCCAGCGGCACCTCGATCGACGGCCAGGCGTACAGGTGGATGCGGTTGTGCTCCAGCGGCCGCCGGGAGCGCCGCAGCGACTGGGCCCGGCGCAGGCTGTCCAGGCAGGCGGTCAGCTGCCGCTCGGCGGTGGGGTAGCCGACGATCTCGCCCTGCTCGTCGCGCACCGGGGTCAGGTCGCGCACCTCGGCCATGGCGACGAACCGCTCGTCTCGGGGGTTCTCCCGGGCGGTGACGTGCAGCAGGTAGGTGTCCTCGGCCGAGGGCACGCGCTCGCCGTCGAACTCCTTCAGCCGCCACACCTGGAACCGCTGGGCGGTCAGCGGGTGCAGGCCGCGGATGAGCCGTTCCTCGGCCAGCCCGGCCGGCGACGCGCGGAAGGTCACCGTGTCGACGTCCCCGTCGGGCGTGCAGACCGTGACGGTGACCCGGCGGACGGCGGGCACCGCCTCGAGGGGGCGCAGCGCCCGGTGCAGCTCGGCCACCACGGCCTCGTCGTCGGCGGGGCGGTCGGGCCAGGAGAGGTAGAGGTCGACGAGCAGGGTCCGGGACTCGCCGACGTCCCCGGCCAGGCGGGCGACCTCGCCGACCAGGGCCGGCAGCCCGGCGACCTCGGCCATCAGCGCGACCAGGTGCAGCCGGGTGCCCAGCAGGTCGTAGTCGGCGGTCACGCACGAGCTGCCCGCCAGCAGCGACGACCGCAGGTTCTCCAGGTCGCGGCTGCGGTAGTAGCGGCGGGTCAGCACCTCGAGAACGGGGTCGGGGACGGCGGTCGGCCGTCCGAAGCGCTGCGCCAGCAGGCGGACCAGCGGCTCGGGGCTGGCCACGAGGGCCTCGATCCGCCGGATGCTCTCCGCCGCGTCGCCGCGGGCGCCGGCCTCGTCGAGCTCGTCGAGCAGCCGCCGGGCCTCGGTGAGGACCTGCTGCCGGGCCTGCCGGAGCACCGGCTCCTCGAAGTGGCGGTAGCGCACGGCGCGGGCGAGGTCCCCGACGGTCGGGTACCGCAGCTGGGTGGCGACGACCAGCCGGTCGAGCACCTCCCCGACCTCGGCCCGGGAGGGGCCGTCGGGCAGCTCGGCGGCGGTGAGCCAGCGGTCGAGCAGCGCCTGCACGGCGGGCAGCTGCTCGGCGACGCGCTGCTGGGCCAGGAAGATCCGGAAGACGGCCTCCTCCAGCGCCGGGCCGGGCTCGAGGTCCTGCACGCCGTAGCGCAGCAGGGCCCGGCACAGCCGGGCCCGGAAGCTCTCCGGCAGGGCCTCGCGCTCGACGTCCAGGGAGTGCAGGTAGGCGTGGAAGTACTCCCGCGGGCTGTGGACCTGCGCGTCGGCCTCCTCCTCGGCGCTGGCCGGGCGGTTGCGGGTGAGCTCGCACAGGTCGGCGAAGGTGGTGAGCACGGCCAGCTCGCCGCGCAGCAGCTCGGGGTCGTCGGGGACGGCGTCCCGGGCGGGGCCGTACCCGGCCACCAGCTCGCGGGCGTGCGCGGCGCTCACGTCGTACCCGGTGATCAGGGCCTGCAGCTCGGCCAGCAGCGACCGGGCCCGGTCCCCCGGGTCCCCCTCGGCCGGGTCGCGGGGGGCCGGCAGCTCCAGGCGCTCACCGGAGGCCTCCTCGGCCTCGCCGCCCGCCCGGTCGAGGGTCAGGAGCGCGGCCCCCGCGTCGACCTGGGCGTTGACGGCGGCCTGGACGTCGCGGACCCGGCCGGCGAACGGCGCGCGCACCGGCGTCTCCATCTTCATGCTCTCGAGCACGGCGACGGTCTGGCCGGCCTCGACCTCCTCGCCGACCGCGACCCGCACGGCGACCACGACGGCCGGCGCGGGAGCGCGCACCACACCGCCGACGTCCAGGGCCACCCGGTGGGTCTCGCCGTCCACCTCGACCAGGGAGGAGCCGGTGGCCGACGACACGACGACGGAGAACCGCTCGCCGGCGGCGGTCAGCCGGCTCTCCAGGGGCCCGAGCCGGTCCACGTCGACGTCGACGGTCCGGTCGTCGAGCCCGACCCGGTAGCGGTCGCGGCCCAGGGTCGCGACGGTGAGCCGGTAGGCCTGCCCGCGGTGCCCGAGCTCCAGGGTCCGCCCGACCCCGTGCGGGGCGCGCGGGCGGCGGCCGCGCGCGGCGGTCAGGAAGGCCGCCCGATCGCGGGCCTCCTCGGCGTCGGCGACGTCCACGGCCACCTGGACCAGCGCCACCCAGGCCCGGCCGAGGGGCCGGGGCCCGGTGCCGGCGCCGGTGCGGTCCAGCCAGCCGGTGTCGACGGTCCCCTCCTGCACCTCCGGCCGGTCGAGGAGGTCGAGCAGGAAGGACTTCGTGGTCGTCCCGCCGCGGAGCACCACCGTCGTCTCCCGCAGCGCGCAGCGCAGCCGGGCCAGCGCCTCGGGCCGGTCCCGGCCCCAGGCGATGACCTTGGCGACCATCGAGTCGTACTGCGGCGGGATGACGTCGCCGACGCCCATGCCCGTGTCCACGCGCACCCCGGGCCCGCCGGGCAGGCGCATGAGCTCGACCCGCCCGGGGGCGGGGGCGAACCCCTGCTCGGCGTCCTCGGCGTTCAGCCGCGCCTCGACGGCGTGGCCGGACGCCTCGGGCACCGGCCCCTCGAGCCGGCCGCCGGCGGCCACGTGCAGCTGGAGCTTGACGATGTCCAGGCCGGTGGTCTCCTCGGTCACCGGGTGCTCCACCTGCAGCCGGGTGTTGACCTCCAGGAAGGTGAACAGCTGCTCGTCGGGCTGGTAGAGGAACTCCACCGTGCCGGCCCCCACGTAGCCGGCCGCCTTGACCAGCGCGGTCGCGGACTCCCGCAGGGCGGCGTCCTGCTCGGCGGTCAGCGCTGGGGAGCTCGACTCCTCGATGACCTTCTGGTTGCGGCGCTGGACCGAGCAGTCCCGCACGCCCGGCGCCCACACGGTGCCGTGCCGGTCGGCGACGACCTGCACCTCGACGTGCCGGCCCCCCTCGACCAGCCGCTCCATGAACACGACCGGGTCGCCGAAGGTCCGCTCGGCCTCCACCCGGGTGCGGGTGAGCGCCTCGTCGAGGTCGGCGGGGCCGCGGACGACGCGGATCCCCCGGCCGCCGCCGCCGCTGCGCGCCTTGACGATGAGCGGGTAGCCGATGACCTCGGCGTGCCGGCGGCCGTCCTCGAGGTCGGCCACGGGGCCGCGGCTCCACGGCGCCACCGGGACGCCGGTCTCCTCGGCGAGGACCTTCGCCTCGATCTTGGCGCCCAGCAGGCGCATCGCCGCCGGCGGCGGGCCGATGAACGTCACGCCCAGGTCGGCGCACAGCTCGGCGAACGCGGGGTCCTCGGCCACGAAGCCCCAGCCGACCCAGGCGGCGTCGGCCCGGCTCTCCCGCAGCGCGCGCGCCAGCTCGGCGTGGTCGAGGTACGGGGACCGGGCGCCGCCGTCGCGCAGGAGGACGGCCTCGTCGGCCACCCGGACGAACGTCGCCCGGCGCTCCTCCTCGGTGTGCAGGGCCACGACCCGGGTCCGCCGGCCGTGCTCGGCATCGAGCTCGCGGACGGCCCGGACGAGCCGGACGGCCGGTTCCCCCCGGTTGACGACGGCGATGCGGTCGAACACCCGAGCGCCCTCCCTGTCGGTGGTCCCGGGCCGGCGGTGCCGGCCGGGAGCGGCTACACGCGCGGGCCGGCGACCCCGGCCGGTGCTCCCCCTGCCCCCGCCGGGCCGCGCACGGCCGTCGGGGCGGGTGTACGGGTCGACGTCACCGGGCCTCCTCGGAGCAGGGGCGTGTCCGCCTCGTCACCAGAGCCGGGACGCCGACGGTCCCGGCCGTTCCGGCCCCGGATCGGTACGTGCGCAGCATCCTGCGGGAGCTGCGTCATGGCAAACCGGGCGGCGCCGTCCCGGGCTCCCGCGGCCTCCGCACTGGCCCCGCGCGCCGTCCACCCCCATCCTGTGCGGGCCGGTGACCGGTGCGGGCCGGTGGTCACCCGGGGGTACGCCGGAGGAGGACGTCGATGAGGGTGACCGTGCTGGGGGCCGGCTCGTGGGGGACGACGGTCGCCGCGCTGCTGTGCCGGCGCGACCACGAGGTCCTGCTCTGGGCCCGCGACCCCGACGTGGCCGCCGAGATCGGCGGCGAGCGCACCAACGGCGCCTACCTGCCCGGTGCCCGGTTGCCGGCGCGGCTGGGGGCGACGGCCGACCTGGAGCGGGCCGCCCGGCACGCCGAGCTGCTGGTGGTCGGCGTCCCCACCGGTGCGTTCCGCGGGGTCCTGGAGCAGGTCCGGCCGCACCTGGCGCCGTGGATCCCGGTGGTGAGCCTCAGCAAGGGCCTCGAGCGGGACACCCACCTGCGCATGACCGAGGTGGTCAAGGACGTGCTGCCCGGGCGGCCGGCGGCGGCGCTGACCGGCCCCAACCTGGCGCGGGAGATCATGGCCGGCCAGGCCGCGGCCAGCGTGATCGCGACCGATGACCTGGCGGTGGCCGCGGCGCTGCAGCGCGAGGTGCAGCGCGGGCTGTTCCGCGTCTACACCCACCACGACGTCGTCGGCTGCGAGATCGGCGGCGCGTTGAAGAACGTCGTCGCGATCGCCACCGGGATGGCCCAGGGCCTGGGCGTGGGCGACAACACCAGGGCCGCGGTCATGTCGCGGGGCCTGGCCGAGCTGACGACGCTGGCCGTGGCGATGGGCGGGGAGGCGGCCACCCTGGCCGGGCTCGCCGGCATGGGTGACCTCGTGGCCACGTGCGTGAGCCCGCAGAGCCGCAACCGCCACGTCGGCGAGCAGCTGGGTCTGGGCCGGTCGCTGGACGACGTGCTCGGTGAGATGCGCATGGTCGCCGAAGGGGTGCGGACGGTGGCCACGGTGGTGGACCTGGCCGACGAGCACGGGCTGGACATGCCGATCGCGCGCACGATCTCCGACGTCGTCACCGGCCGGATCCGGGCCGCGGACGCCTACCGGGGCCTCACCCGGGCCGTCCCGGCCGGGCACGAGTCCCAGCCGGGCTGAGCCCCCGGCGCGCCGCTCAGACGGCGGCGGTGCCGATGAGCCCCTTGCGGGTCACCAGGCCGGCCAGCTCCTCCTCCCCGAGCCGCTCGGTCCCGGCGGGGCGGCGCGGCAGGACCATGTACCGGGACTCGGCACTGGCGTCCCAGACCGAGATCCGCGTCGTCGCCGGCAGCTCCAGGCCGAACTCGCGCAGCACGCCGCGGGGGTCGCGCACCACCCGGGAGCGGTAGGCCTCGCTCTTGTACCAGCCGGGCGAGGGGCCCAGCAGCGCGATCGGGTAGCAGGAGCAGAGCGTGCAGACGACGACGTGGTGCTCGGCCTCGGTGTTGGCGACCACCTTGAGGCGTTGCTCCTGCAGGCCGCCGGACATCGAGAGCCCGAGCTCGCGGATCGCGGCGTTGGCGTCCGCGAGGAGCCGCTCGGCGAACCCCGGGTCGACCCAGGCCCGGGCGGTGATCCGCGCGCCGTTGGCCGGCGAGCCGCCGGCGAGGAACTCGTCGATCCGGCGGTCGATCTCGCCGTCGTCGAGCAGGCCGCGGCGCTCCAGCAGCGCCTCGACGTGGCGCACCCGCGCCGCGATCGGCGAACCGGCGTGGGTCCCGCTCATGCGTCCTCCTCGATCGGGGTCAGGTAGTCGGCCCACAGCTCCACGGTGACCGTGTGGTCGCCCGCGCCGAACAGGTCGGCGGCGGCGAAGCGGACGTGCCACACCGGTTGCGGGGCGCCGGCGCGGCCGCGGGCCCGGTCGTCGGCCAGCGGGTGCACGCCGGCCTCCTCGACGAGGACGCCGACGGCGCCGCGGGCGTACCGGGGCAGCCGGGTGTGGCCGTCGGGATCGGTGCTGCGGGTGCGCACCCGCACGCCGGGGGCGAGGTCAGCCACCGGGCCCCTCCAGCTCCTCGGGGGCAGCCACGCCCTTCTCCGCCAGCAGCGTGACGATCGCGGTGAACCAGCGCTCGTAGTAGGAGGCGGCGAGGTACTCCTGCGGCGGCATCCGCTCGATCGCGTCGCGGAACTCGTCGAGGTTGTAGACGCCCCGCCGGATCAGCGCCCCGTTGAGGGCGAGGACGTGGGCCTCCCAGTCGGCGTGGAACGGCGGCTCGTCGGGCTCCTCGGAGATCGCCGGGAACCCGGCCATCCCCCCGACGTCGTTGATGCGGCTCACCCCTGCTTCCTACCGCGCCGCGGGCGGCCCGTCAGGCCCCGTCCGCGCCCGGCCGCGGGCGAGGCCGAGGTGGTGGGCCACCGACTCCCCCAGGGAGACCGCGTCGACGGCGACGGTGACGATCGTGGCGCCCTCGGCGGCGAGGGCGGCGGCCTCCTCGCCGCTGTAGGCGTGCACGCCGACCGGAACGCCCGCCGCGCCGGCCCGGGCGACGACCGAGGACAGCACCTCCCGCAGCCGCACCCGGTGCTCGTCCCCGGCCAGGCCCAGCGACAGGGACAGGTCGCCGGGGCCGACGTAGACCCCGTCCAGCGCCTCCACGGCGAGGAGGGCGTCGAGGTCGTCGAGCGCGGTCGCGGTCTCCACCATGGCGACGACGAGCGGCTCGTCGGCCCCGCCGAACAGCCGGCCGATCGACCGGCCACCGGCCGGTGCGTAGCGGCTGGCGGCGACCACCTCCCGGGCGTGCCCGGCGTCGCGCACGCTCGGCACGATGACGCCCCGGGCGCCCAGGTCCAGCGGCCGGCCCACGTCGGCGAACCCCGGGCTGCGGGTCCGGACGAGCGGCACGGCTCCGGCCGCGGTGATCGCCGCGGTGATCCCCGGCAGCTCGGCCTCGGCCACGGCACCGTGCTGCAGGTCGACGACGACGAAGTCCGGGCCGGTGCGGGCGAGCACCTCGGCGGTCACCGCACCGGGCAGCAGGCTCCACAGGCCGTGGCAGGCCTGCCCCGCCGACCACCGGCGCCTCAGGTCGACCTCGCTGAGCGCCATCTGCGGACCGCCTCCCACCCGGCCCGGCGGCACCCCCGGCGGGCGCCGACCCGGGACCTCGTCCGGGGCTGATCCTGCCGCACCGACCGGCAGGGCGGCGTCACAGCAGGGCGGCGTCACAGCAGGGCGATGCCGAGGCAGAGCCCGATCAGGGCACCGGACAGCGCGGCCGCCCCCGCCCCGGACGCCCGCCGCCCGGCCAGCGCGAACCCGTACAGGACCCCGAGCGCGAGCAGCGCCACGATCGCCGTGGTCGGGGTCGGCCGCCCGAACACGGCCACGGTGACGGCCAGCGCCAGCAGGCTCACGCCGGCGAGGGTGACGAGCGCCCAGCGCCAGCGCTGCCAGACCGAGCCCTCCTGCTGGCGCCGCGGCCGGTGCCGGAGCCGCAGCACGAGCCAGGCGAGCACGCCCAGGCCCGTGCCCACGGCGAGCTTCTGCACGCCGGTCAGCTCCCCCAGGCCCTCCAGCAGCAGCGAGCTGATCACCCCCGGCACGACGGGGACCAGGAGGTCCTCGGCGGAGGGCTCCTCCCTGGTCCTGGTCTGCCCATCGGTCCGCTCCGCCACGACCGCCTCCCCCCGATCCCCGGTGCACCCGACGCTAGGGACCGCTGCGCCACCGCTGCGTCACCGTTCCGTCACCCAGCACCCGGGGGACGGCGGCCCTGCGGGCCGCTGCCGGGCCGCTCCTGCGGTGACGCCCCGGTGACGCCGGGAGCGGAGGATCGGCGGTGGCCGTCGAGGGGGACCGGGACGGGTGCGGCCGGGACGGGCCGACGGGAGGCGAACGCGATGACGGCCACGGCTGTCGGCTCCCCGACGGCGCGAGCGGCCGGGCACGGGGCCGCCGGGCAGGAGCGACCGTGACCGCGCCCACCCCCGGTGAGGACCGCTGCGGGGTCTGCGTCCTGCGGGTGTGGCCCCACGGGGACGGCGTGGTCATCCGCGTCGTGTCGCGGACCGACGTGCAGCGGTGGGCGACCGAGGACCGGTGGACGGTCGCGGACGTCGACGCCGCGCTGGTGCTGCTGCGCCGCTTCCTGATGGCGGCGGGGGGGGGGGCGGGGCCCCCCCCCCCCCGCGCGCGCGGAGCCCGGGGCCCCCCGGCGCCGCCCCGGTGAAGCCG